>CAJOCT010000021.1 GCA_905236725.1 uncultured Selenomonadaceae bacterium
TATTATCGGGACAAACTTTTAAATTTTAAGGAGAAAAATTAAAATGAACGAATACAAAGTCAATTTTTCTTGGGACGATGAGGCGGAAGTTTGGATCGCCGTTTGCGATGAAATTCCTTTGACGCTTGAAGACGGCTCATTGGACAAACTTATGTATCGCGTAAAAATTGCCGCTCCCGAACTTATCGAGATGAATAATTTGCCGAAATATGAATCTCTTCTTTTCAATGTGACACAGCGCGAAAAAATGGTGTATACGTAATGGCGGAGTATGAAAAAAAAGTCCGTGAAATTTTATCGAAAAACGGTTGCGTATTTGTCAGACGCGGCAAGGGCGATCATGATATTTGGCACAGCCCGATAACAAATAAAAATTTTCCGGTCGATACAAGAATTAAATCTCGTCATATGGCAAATAAAATTATGAAACAAAGCGGAGTAGATTTTCATTTTTAGGAGGCAAATTAAATGTCGCAGTTCAACATAGTTGCGCAGACAACTGAAAACACGGTGGTGACGGAATACAAGCCGACGGAGCGAAATTCAGATTTTTATCAAAGTGAAGCCGACTTGGAGAAAGAATTTATTCACCTGCTCGGCGACGAAGGTTATAAATATTTGCCGATACATTCCGAAAAAGAATTGATTGAAAATTTTCGTCAACAGCTGGAGGAACTCAATAATTTTAAATTCAGTAACGCCGAATGGGAGCGTTTTTTTTATGCGGTTATCGCAAATTCAAATGACGGCATTGAAGAAAAGACGCTGAAAATTCAAGAAGACAACGTCCAAATTTTGAAACGCGACGACGGCATGACAAAAAATATTATGCTGATTGACCGCAACAATATTCATAACAACCGCCTGCAAGTCATCAATCAATATTCAATCGGCGTTGAACAGGGCGCGAAATATAATAATCGCTACGACGTGACAATTTTGGTGAACGGATTCCCGCTTGTCCACGTTGAATTGAAACGTCGCGGAGTTGCAATTCGTGAGGCGTTCAATCAAATAAACCGTTACAGCCGCGATTCTTTTTGGGCGGGCAGCGGACTTTTTGAGTATGTTCAAATTTTCGTCATCAGCAACGGCACCAACACAAAATATTATTCCAACAGCACGAGATATAACGCCGCCAAAGAAATTAACTCGGGCTCGTCGAGGAAAGGCAGGACAAGCAACAGTTTTGAATTTACGTCATTTTGGGCGGATTCGAACAATCAAATTATTTCCGATTTAATCGACTTCACGAAAACTTTTTTCGCAAAGCATACGTTACTGAACATTTTAACAAAATATTGCGTTTTCACTTCGGAAAATATTCTTTTGGTCATGCGTCCTTATCAAATTACGGCGACGGAAAGAATTATCAACAAAATTGAAATTGCTCACAACTATAAAAAATTCGGCAGTGTTGAGGCGGGCGGATATATTTGGCATACAACCGGCTCGGGAAAAACACTCACGTCATTTAAAACGGCGCGACTTGCCTCGCATTTGGATTTTATCGATAAAGTTCTTTTTGTCGTTGACCGCAAGGACTTGGATTATCAGACCATGAAAGAATACGATCGTTTTGAAAAAGGCGCGGCAAACAGTAACACCTCGACAAAAATTTTGGAAAAACAGCTGTCCGATTCAAAATCAAAAATTATTATTACGACCATTCAAAAACTTGCGACCTTCATCAAGAGAAACAAAATTCACGAAATTTATCAAAGACAAATCGTAATTATTTTTGACGAGTGCCACCGCAGTCAATTCGGCGATATGCATAAAGAAATTGTTCGCCATTTCAAAAAATATTATATGTTCGGTTTTACGGGAACGCCGATTTTTGCCGTCAATGCCGGAACTCAAAATCAAAAATATTTTACCACTGAACAAACATTCGGCGATCAACTCCACACTTATACAATCGTCGATGCCATAAACGACAAAAATGTTTTGCCCTTTCGAGTGGATTATATAAAGACAATGGACTTTGATGATGACATCGACGACGAAAAAGTTTGGGACATTGACCGAAAAAAAGCATTTGAAGCCTCCGCGAGAATAAATCTTATCGCAAAATATATTCTTGAGCATTTCGACCAAAAAACTTATCGCGGGAATAAAACTTATTTTTTTAATGCGCTGAAAAATATTTCTGAAGTTGCCGCCGCCGACCGCGAAAAAGTTGAGGAAATAAAACAAAAACAACGTCTCAGCGGATTTAATTCAATTTTGGCCGTCGCCTCCGTCCCGATGGCAAAAAAATATTACGACGAGTTTAGAAAAATTATTGCAAGCGATCCGACCAAAAATTTAAAAATCGCCGTCATATACAGTTACGCCCCCAACGAAGAAGATGACACGGGAATTTTGGGCGAGGAAAATTCTGACGACACTTCCGCACTTGATAAAATGTCGCGTGATTTTCTCGACTCGGCGATTAAAGATTACAATAAAATTTTTCATACAAGTTACGACACGTCAAGCGAAAAATTTCAAAATTACTATAAAGACGTTTCGCTCCGAATGA
This sequence comes from uncultured Selenomonadaceae bacterium, assembly GCA_905236725.1. Taxonomy (GTDB): domain Bacteria; phylum Bacillota; class Negativicutes; order Selenomonadales; family Selenomonadaceae; genus Quinella. Next base: position 2,528 of record CAJOCT010000021.1, read on the forward strand.
AAAACAAGGAACTGGATTTACTAATCGTGGTAAATATGTTTTTAACGGGATTCGATGCAACAACGCTGAATACGTTATGGGTTGACAAAAATTTAAAATTTCACGGTCTGATACAGGCTTTCAGTCGAACAAACAGAATTTTGAACAGCATTAAAACTTTCGGCAATATCGTATGTTTTCGCAATTTGAGGAAACGGGTAGACGCGGCAATTTCTCTTTTCGGCGACAAAAACGCTCGGGGAATAATTTTAATGAAAAGTTTTGACGAATATTACCGCGACTATAAAAGCATGATTTTTGACTTGATTCAAAATTTTCCCGTGACAAATTCGCAAATTACGGGCGAAGAAAATCAGCGCGAATTTATAACGCTTTTCGGCGCGATACTCCGAATGAGAAATATTTTGCTTTCTTTTGATGATTTTATCGGAAAAGAAATTTTATCGGAAGGCGATTTACAAGATTATCTCGGAAAATATCAAGATTTAAGGGACGATTGGCTTCAGTGCGAAAAAGAAAAAGCCGACATCACAAACGATATAGTTTTTGAAACAGAACTGATTAAGCAAATTGAAATAAATATTGATTATATTTTAATGCTCGTAAAGAAATATCATGACAGCCATTGCGAAGATAAAGATATTCTCGTTTCGATACAAAAGGCAATCAATGCCGGGGCGGAGTTGCGCAGTAAGAAAAAACTCATCGAAACATTTATTGCAAATGTCAATGAGTCGGAAGATATAACGGCTGAATGGAATAAATATGTATCGGAGCAACGCGAAACAGAATTGAATCAGATTATAAGCGAAGAGCGTCTAAATTCGGCAGAGACTCGTAAATTTCTCACCAATACTTTTCGTTACGGTGAAGTCAAAACTATTGGCACGGACATCAATAAAATTATGCCGCCAATGAGTCGTTTCGGCGGCGGAAATCGTACAAAAAAGAAGCAGTTCTTAATAGAACGGCTTCAAAAATTTTTTGAGAAATATTTTGGAATTGGGGAAATACCGGACTTCAACAAACTTTAAAACTTTTTTCGAGCTTTACAAAAAATTTATTTTTCAAAAACTGCGACTTCATAAGGACGTAAATTTTCTGCAAGTCCGCTATAGTTGCCAAGAATTTTTTTGTAATCTGAAGAATACTCCGACAAAGTTTTTTCTTGCAAAGAAATTTCTTTGTCGCGGAAATTGCAAATTACGAGCAGTTCATTTTCGTCCAAAGTTCGGCGGTATGCTATGACATCATTGTTTTCGCGCTCAAAAAAATTTATATCGCCGTCTTGAATAATTTTCTTTTCCTTGCGAATTTTGACAAGTTCGCGATAAAAATTCAGCACGGAATTTTCATCTTTTTCCTCAACTTCGACATTAAACTTTTTGAAATTTTCAGGCGCAGAAATCCAAGGTTCGACAGCCGAAAAACCTGCAAATTTTTCAGCCGACCATTGCATGGGAGTTCTGGAATTATCTCTTGAACGTTCGCCGAGAATTTTTAACGCCTCAACTTCAGATTTTCCCTGCGACAGCAAAATTTTGTAATAATTCAAACTTTCAACGTCGCGATAATATTCGATTGAATTAAATTTTGCGTTGGTCATGCCGAGTTCTTCGCCTTGATAAATGTAAGGAGTGCCGCGCATTAAATGAATCGTCGCCGCCAACATTTTCGCCGACTCGTCATGAAAATTTTCATCGTCGCCGAAACGCGAAATTGCGCGAGGTTGATCGTGATTGCACCAAAAAACCGCATTCCAACCGTTATTTTTTGACATTCCGACCTGCCACTCTTCAAAAATTTTTTTCAATGCAGAAATATCGGCGGGCATGAGTGACCATTTATCGCCGTCTTTGTAATCAACCTTCAAGTGATGAAAATTGAAGACCATCGACAATTCTTTTTCGGCGGGATTGGAATATTTTATGCAATTTTTCAGAGAAGTCGAACTCATTTCGCCGACGGTTATCATTTCGCCGATTTCGGAATCTTTGACGAGTTCTTTCAAAAATTCGTGGATGTGTCGCCCGTCCGTGTAAAATTTTCTGCCGTCGCCTTTGTCGTCGTCGATAAATTCCGCCGGCTTGGAAATTAAATTTACGACATCGAAGCGAAAACCCTTGACGCCTTTTTTCTTCCAAAAGCGCAAAACATTTTTCAATTCCTCGCGGACTTCGGGATTTTCCCAATTTAAATCTGCCTGCGAAACGTCAAAAAGATGCAAATACCATTTTTTCAAATGCGGAACATATTCCCAAGCATTTCCGCCGAATTTTGAAACCCAGTTTGTCGGCGGTTGATCGGGAGTTCCGTCTTTGAAAATGTAATAATTCAAATATTTTTCTTCGCCTTTCAATGCACGCCGAAACCACTCGTGAGAAGTCGAAGTGTGATTGAAGACCATATCAAACATCAAACCGATTCCGCGCTTGTCGGCTTCCGCGATAAGTTCTTCAACATCCGCCATCGTTCCGAAGCTCGGATCGATTTCGCAATAATTTGCAACATCATAACCGTTATCATTCATCGGCGAAACGAAAAACGGCGTTGACCAAATGTAATCGACGCCAAGACTTTTGATATAATCCAGTTTTGCAATTATGCCGCGAATATCCCCGAGTCCGTCGCCATTTGTGTCGAAAAAAGATTTCGGGTAGACCTGATAAACAACTTTGTCGCTGAATTTCATAAAAATAACCTCCTTTTAAAATTAATAAGCAAGCAAAAAAATTTTTTCGATCGTTCGCCTCGTATTATAAAAAATTTTTTAATGACTTGCCATCATTATTTTTCACGGAGTTTTTTTTATGCTACAATAAAAAAAAATTTTTTTTCTAGGAAGTGGCTGAATGGATTTTTCTTTAAGACATTTTAAATTGCGAGCTTTGGCGGATTTTTTGGTTTTGGCAGTCATTTTGGGTTTTGTAACTCATTGCGCTTATCTGAAAATTGATTCCATGCTGAAAGAATCGCTCGAAGAGGCAGTTGCGCTGAACAGCAGGAGTATTGCTGTCGGATTGAACAATCAATTTGAAGAAGAATTTAAAAAATTAAATGCAATTACGTACGCTGTCGAAAACAGAATAATTTCTCTTGAAGATTTGGAAGCCGCTATATTGTTTGAGGAAAATGACGAAGAAATCGGAATTGTTACGGAAAATAATGAGGCAATTTTCGGTCCGCCTTTGCCGCAAATTATTGAAAAAAGATTTGAAAGAGTTTTCGCCGGTGAAAATTTTGTGACCTACCAATATGACGCAGGTTTAACTTTTGCAGTTCCGATAAAAATTGACGGACAAAATTGTTTGCTTTATGAAAGAATCCCTACCAATAACGTAAAAGAAAAATTTCATGCAATCAGCTATAACGGTTCAGGTACCGTAATTTTGCTAAATTCCATGAAAGATTGGATGATTATCAGCGACGGCGACGAGCTTATAAATGTTGAGCCGGAAATGGAAAAAAATTGGAGTGCACTCGCGAAGAAAATTAACAGCAATCCGACTGCAAAATCTTGGTCAGTTTTCGGAACGTTTGATGGTAAAAGATATTTTATTTACCTCGCAGAAATTTCCACAAAATATAATTTCTCAATTTCGGGATATGTTTCTTGGGAAAAAGCGGCGGTCGGAATCGATTATATTTATTCCGTGATGCTCGGGACGTTTTTCGTCTTAGTTTTATCTCTAATTATCGTTGTTCGTTACATGATGAGAACTCGACAGGCGAAATTTTTTGAAAAAGAAAAAATTTTGGCGGATTCCGCAAATAAGGCGAAGAGTGCTTTTTTATCAAATATGAGCCACGAAATTCGCACGCCGATTAACGCAATTATGGGAATGAACGAAATGGTCATTCGCGAATCAAACGATCCGGCGATTCTTGAGTATTCGGAAAATCTTCAAAATGCGGCGAAGACTTTGCTCGGACTCGTCAACGACATTTTGGACTTTTCAAAAATCGAGGCGGGCAAGATGGAAATTATTCCCGTCGAATATCATTTGAGTTCAGTTTTAAATGACTTGGTGAATATGATTGAAACTCGCGCGGAAAAAAAAGGTCTGAAATTTATCGTCGAGGCGGATAAAAATTTGCCGAGTGTTTTATTTGGCGACGAAATCCGAATCAAACAGGTCATCACGAATATTTTGACGAACGCGGTTAAATACACCGAAAAAGGCAGCGTTACTTTAAAAGTTGAATTTTATCCCGTTGACAGGGAAAAAATTTCTCTGAAAGTTTCCGTCATCGACACTGGAATCGGAATCAAGCCGGAGGATATGCAAAAACTTTTCAGCGCGTTTGAACGTATCGAAGAGAAAAGAAATCGCTCAATCGAAGGCACCGGCTTGGGAATGAATATCACTCAACAACTTTTGAATTTGATGGACAGCAAATTGCAAGTTTCCAGCATTTACGGAGCAGGCTCAAATTTTTATTTTGAAATTTTGCAAAAAGTTATCAGCAGTGAGCCGATCGGAGATTTTCAAGAAAATTATCGTCAATCACTTTCTAAACGTCAAACATATCAAAAAACTTTCACCGCACCCGATGCAAAAATTTTAGTCGTCGATGATACGCCGATGAATCTGACTGTCGTGAAAGGTCTGCTCAAGCCGACAAAAATTCAGATTGAAACGGCGGCGGACGGTTACGAATGTTTAAAGCTCGTTCAAGAAAAAAATTACGATATTGTTTTCCTTGACCACAAAATGCCCGGTCTCGACGGAATCGAAACTTTGCAAGAAATCAAAAAACTTGAAAATAATTTGAACAAAAAAACGCCGATGATTTCGTTGACGGCAAACGCAATTTCGGGAGCTCGCGAAGAATATATTTCCGCAGGTTTTCAGGATTATTTAACCAAGCCGATTGACAGCAGACAACTTGAAAATCTTTTGACAAAATATTTGCCGAAAGAAAAAATTCAAATTGCGGACGAAAAAAATTCACCGACTGAAGAAAAAAATTTCCCCGATTGGCTGAAAAAAATTGATGACTTGAATATTAACGAAGGAATTAAAAATTGCGGCGGCTTTGAAGAGTTTTTGTCGGCTTTGAAAATTTTTGCAAATTCGATTAAAGACGGCGCGGACGAAATTCAAAATTATTTTGACGCGGAAGATTGGAAAAATTACACGACAAAAGTTCACGCGCTTAAAAGTTCTGCGCGGATTGTCGGCGCAAAAAATTTGTCGGATTTGGCGAAAAATCTTGAAGATGCGGGAAATGCAAACAACATCGATGAAATTAAAAATAAAACTGCGACACTGATTGAGATTTACAGAAATTTTGCCGAAAAACTCGCGCCTTTAATCGAAGTTGAGAAAGAAGATTCTGACAAGCCGTTAATTTCAGATGACGAACTTGCGGAGGCTTATGAAACTCTCAAAGAAATTTCCGCAAGTTTCGATTATGACAGTTTGCAATTTGTTTTAAAATCTCTCGAAGATTATCGCCTGCCCGAAAAAGAAATTGAGCGTTATAAAAAACTTAAAATCGCCGCCGAAAAACTTGATTGGGAATCCGTCAATTCTTTTTTGAATGATGACGACAAAACTGCGTCGTAATTTTTTTATGAAAACAAACTGCTTTTGATATTAGAAAAGACTGTTCAAACTTGAACAGTCTTTTTTATTGACAGGTGTCCATTTATTTAACTGCCGCAATTTCCAATGCTCGTCTTGAATTTTTCCCTTCGTCGATTGCTTTTCTGTAAATCTCGGCATCAATTTTTATCGGAATGCCCATCGCTTTTTCAAGTTGAGCTCTGCTCGTGTTGTACGTGTAAAGGGCTGAAAAATAATTTGTTTGAGCCTGCGTCAATTTTTCTTGTGAAGTCATCACGTTTAAATTCGTGTCCACGCCTTCTTCGTAACGAATTTTCGAAATTAGGTATTGTTCTTGTGCCTGTTTTATCGCCTCTTCGGAAAGTTTTACATTTTTTTCGGAAATTCTCAAACTTGTGTACGCGTTGTGAACTTCGAGTCGAATTGTTTCCAGCTGTTCTTGTGCTTGGGATTCGGCTTTTTTTTGTGCGGATTTTGCTTGATGAATTTGTGCGGAAGTTACATTGTTGTCGAAAATATTCCAACTTATCTGCAATCCCGCCGACCAACGTTCTCTGTCGTGATCCGCTTTAAAAACGCCTTCGCCGGAAAAAAATCCGTTGACGTTTGCAGACACATTCGGGCGTGTGCCGGCTTTTGCCGAATTGATCGATTCTTCAGAACTTTTTGCAGCATAAGCCGCCGCGATTCCGTCAGGGCGATGACTCAAAGCATATTCCAAACAAAAATTTTCGTCTTCGTCAAAAGGAGAATAACTCAATTTTTCGGAAATGATCAAATTTGTATCAACAGGCAAGCCCAGTAAATTATTTAAAGTCGCAACTGCATTTTCAAAATTTATTTGCGCTGAATTGTAATTTTGTTGACTGTTCGCAAGTTGAACATTCGTCGCCAAAAAATCAGACATTGCAACGGTACCGACCTCGTATTGAATTTTTACCGTCTCCAGATGCTCGGAAAGATTTTTCATTTCCTCTTGTCGAACGTTCATCAAATTTTGATACTGCAAAACTTGATACAAAGCCCGCGTCGTTTGAAATTTTATCTGTTGACGCGAATTTTCCAAAATCAAGTCAGCAGAACTTAAATTATATTCGGCAGCTTTTCTTTGAGATTCCAGCCGCCCGCCGCTGTAGATTGGCATTGACAAATTAAGAGTATTTGAAAATTCTGTCTGATACGACGGAAACTCTCTCAACAAAATATCGTTGTATTCTAAAACTTCTTCCGGTATATTTTCGTAAAAATAATGCCTTTCACGACGATCGCCGTAATATTTTCCGCCGATTTTATTTGCGTTACTGCTCCAACTCAAACGCGGACCGGATTCTCTGCGAATTGCCGACAAATTCCAGCGCGCACTTTCCCTGTCGTCTTTGGCCTGTTCAATCGATCGATTATTTTTTAACGCCAAGCCTACCGCGTCGGACAAATTTATTTTCAAACTGTCTGCCGCAAAGACTATATGAGTTGAATATAAAGAAATTATTACGCTCATTAGAAATTTTTTCAAAAATCTTTTCAAAAGACCATCCCTCCTTTTCGATATTATATCAAAAGAGTTTTTGCATGTAAAAATTCTTTCAAAAGAGAAAGCGTAAAGGTCGATTTTTGTCGGAAAATTTTTGTAACATCTGAATTTCATTGATTAAGATAAAAATATGTTTTATAATGCCGAAAAATATCAAAAAATTTACTCTCGGGGTTTTTGGAGTTTTTTTGTGAGGGAAACTTGTGTTAGATTTTGAAAAAGTTTTAGAGGTCGCAACTCAAAACATCGACTCGCTTTATCCGCCGGATAAGCGTCACAAAGGCATAATTTGTCCGATTTGCGGAAACGGGCAAGGAAAAGACGGCGACGGAGTGACTTTTGTAAGCAGCGGTTCACCTGTTTTAAAGTGTTTTCGTTGCAATTTCAGCGGAGACGTGATTAATATGACCGCAAAAGCCCAAAATATTTCTTACCGTGAAGCAGCGGAACTTTTGGCGGAAAAACTCGGAATAGATGAAAAAAATTATCAGTATGATCCCGGTCGTCGGACGAAGGCATTTGATGTTCCCAAAGTCGAGTACGCTGTAAAAGATATTCCGGAAGAAAAAATAGATCAGACGGAATATTTTAAAAAAGTTGAAGCACATCTGACAGACACCGATTACCCTGCCAAACGAGGATTGTCGCTTAAGACTTGTCGGCACTTCCATCTTGGTTTTGATGCACATTGGAAACATCCGAAAATTCCCAATGCTCCGCCCAGTCCTCGCTTGATTATCCCTACGAGTGATTACAGTTATTTAGCTCGCGATGTAAGAAGTATCTTGACGGATATTCAAAAACGTTATTCCAAACAAAAATTCGGATCGGTTTCTGTCTTTAATATTGAAAATGTTGGGTATGAATACACATTTATTACCGAAGGCGAAATCGATGCTATGAGCTTGTATGAACTTTGTGGCGCGAATGCCGTTGCGTTGGGAAGTGTTTCAAATATCCAAAAACTTGTGGATTATTTAAAAACAACGGAGACGAAGAAGCCGAAATATCTCATTGCGGCACTGGATAACGACGATGCCGGTCGTGAGGGTAATTTGAAGTTAAAAAAGGCTCTTAATGAAATTGGAATCAAAGTTTTGATTGCCGATTTCATATACAGAGATTTGGACAACAATATCGAGTATAAAGATGCCAACGAAATTCTGGTCAAAAATCGCGAAGCATTTGCCGACAATGTTGAACTTATTTGGAGCATTCCTGCCCAATATTATGAATCCGATAAATTTGCCGGTCAGATTATTGATGAGATAACAATTATTGAGGATAAGCCGTATGATGAAGAAGAATTGGCAAGTATGATTAAAGAACCCGAATTCACGGCGGAAAATCTTAAAGCTGTGTTTGAGGATGTTTCTCCGGAATTGGCGCATGAGTTTGAAACTCTTAACGAGTCGTCAGCTCAAGTTCCTGTGACAGAAATTGAAGCGATGCCTGTTTCCAGAGAAATCACTTCGACTGAAAGTTTCGTTGCCTCTTCGATTCAAACTTCAGACACTGCGACAACTTCTTCGGCAGAATTGGAAAAGTCAAAAAATTTGCTCAGTTCAATTACGGAATTCAATAACGAAACAATTTTTTCTTCCGAAACTCTCCAAGCGGCGGCGTATTGTAAGGTTTACGCCCCTTTTGATCTTATAAAATTTTTGGAACGTTGTCGCGAAAATAAAATAGAAATAATTCTTTTGAAGGAATGTATTCAACAAATTGCTCAACCTGTCGAAAAAATTAAACGCCGCGATGACAGGCAGAAAGAAAAGGCTCGAGTTGTGGAAGAGGTCAAGCGCAAGAAAGAGCAACTGAAAATCGAGCGTTACAATAACAGCGTGAAGATGGACGCACTTTTGAATCAGTCGCAATCGCCCGAACGTGACAGAAAGTTGATTGAGTTCGTTAAAAAATCTTTGGAAAGAGATTTTAGAGGTAAGGTGAATTCGTCGTCCGTTGCCAATTTTGAACTCGCTTTGAATTTTGATCCGATCATTCGCGGGTGTGTGGGTTATGATGCTTTTTCACAAAAAATTGTCGCGCGTCGTAAATTGCCGTGGACAGATAAATTGAGCAGTCAAACTTTTTGGACGAATTATGACAATATCGGGCTACAAAATTATTTAAATCGCACGTACGAATTGAATAATGAGCGGATTTTTTTCAATGTCATTTCCGAATACGCTCATAAAAATTCTTTCCACCCTGTTCGAGATTATCTTAACAATTTGCCGAAGTGGGACGGAGTTACCCGCGCCGCCGAATATTTTATTGAAAACTTGGAAATTGAAGATAATCGTTATTCTCGCGAAGTTATCAAAAGTTGGATGAGCGCGGCGATAGCTCGCGTGTTTCATCCTGGTTGCAAATGGGATTACATCTTGGTAATTAAAGGCGCGAAAGGTGTCGGCAAATCGACGGTTTTTTCAAAACTTGCCGGAAAGTGGTTTAACGATTCTACTGAAAGTATTGACGGCTCTTGGATTGCAGAGCTTTGTAAAATTTACGAAAGACGTGCCGAAAATTTTTTAAAGCAATGCGTTTTTGTGACGACGACAAGCGACGAAGAATTTCTTAAAGATTGTACAGATGATTGGCGTTTTTTGATTTTGGTGTCCAAAGCTGAGGATGGCAGTTGCAAAGATCGGCTGTCAAAATTGAAAGCTGAACATATAGACCAAATTTGGGCAGAAATTTTTTATCATTACAATCAGCTTTTTTCTTTCGATGAGGCGTTTGATTCCGCAAAACTTTTGCCTGACAACGATATTTTGGAAATGGCAAAAAAAATTCGTGAAAATTACACGGAAGGTTCCGAATTGGCAGGTATAATCGAGGCTTATTTGGAAATGAAAATTCCCGATCCGACTGTATGGGATCAGCGACCTATGTCGGAGCGTCGAGAATACATACAAAACTATCCTGTGTCTTCGTTAAATGAAAATTCACATTTGGTTCCGCGCAGGGCAGTTTCAGCCGTTGAAATTGCTTACGAGTTGTTGAGCGTTGACAATCCCTGCAAAGAAAAGGACACTCTCAAGAAAATCAGTAACATACTGTCAAAAATAGAGGGGTGGCACCGCGTGACTTGCAGACAAAGGGGCGTTTACGGTCAACAGAGGTTAACCTATGAAAGACTGACGGATTCGACTCCGAATATCCCCATCGTTTAATTTTTTTTACGTGTTAATATCTGGTGTGTCAACTACCCCACGCCTAAAGGCGGGGGCTTGCAGTTAGATTTCTCCACCGCGTTCGGTTGGTTGACTTCAGCCCTGCAAAATGCAACATTGAGGTTTCCCATTATCGAGTGCCTTAAAGCTTAAGCTACAACCGTTTGCTCGATAATCATATTTTAATTAATTCTACAAAAAAATCAAGAAAGAGATTGCGCCTTTCCTCCCCACGCTTCTCGGCGCTTTTTGGTGAAATATTATGTTGAACGAGACAAAAAATATCCTCGATATCATCAAAAAATTTTTTTCAAACGGTATACGAGATGATTTTATTGATGTCAAAAAAATTCTGTGCCTTTGTTCGGCTGAATATCCCGAAAAAAATTTTTCCGTGAATTTTATTCGCTACGTGATTCATGCTGAAGGGATTAAGGTTGGCAAGAGATTTTATTTTGTTTCCGAAAATGATATTGAAAAAATTCTTTTGTTCTTTGATGCGATTTTGAAAAATTATTCCGTAGTTTATTATTCTGTGGCGTACGAAAAACACAGAAAATTTTTTTCAAAATTGAATATTTTTTCGCCCGAAATTCTGAAAAAGATTTTGCAAGAAAATGACGGCGAAAATCTTCACTTGGTACATTTTTGTGTATTAAACAAAAAAATTCGGCTTGAAGACGAAATTTCAAAAGTTTTCACTAAATCGGATATTTCTTTGTCTCTTGAGGATTTGCAGAAAATTTTTCCTTACGTTCCTGAAAAAAAGATTTCAGCAGAACTGAAGACAAAAAAATATTTGCCGACTGTTACGGGAAAATATTTTTCCGTCTCAAAAATAAAATTCGATACGACGGAAATTTTTGAAGCAGAGAAAAAAATTCTTGCATCGGGAGAATATGATTTTTCTTCAAACTTCGCACTTAATCCTGAAATTTCCGAAAAAAATATGATTGGACTGATCTTTCGGAAATTTTTCGCAGGCAGGTTCTTGTTGCGCGGAAAAAAATTTTACAAGAGAAATATTTCATCCGCAAATTTCATTAAAACCGCGCTGGAAAATTTTCTTGAAAATAAAGAAAAAATAGCTTTTACCGAGTTATTGAATTTTTCCAAAAAAATTTGTGACAATTCTTCCAACAGTTTTTTCACGGCGTTGAATTACGGTTTCAAATTTATGGTTCGTGTCGATGAAAATTTGTTTGTCAAAGATTCGTTGGTCAATTTTGATGTTGCGGGAATTGATGAGGCTTTGACGCCTTTTGTTCAGAATAAAATCGTTTCGTTGCGTTCCGTTAAGAGTTTTACCGATTTTCCGCCTGTCGAAAATTTTTCTTGGAACTTATTTTTGCTTGAAAGTTTTTTGCGTAAGTACAGTAAAAAATTTTCCTACAACGCGCCGAATATAAATAACGTTCATGTCGGCGCGATTTATCCGAAGTCGAGGAGATTTTCTGATTATCTCGGTCTTCAAGCTGAAGTTATCATTCAAGAAAATATCGTCTTGGAAAAATCTGCGATAGAAAATTTTTTGGTTGAGCAAGGTTATCGAAGTAAAAAAATTGATAAATTTACTCGAAAGATTATTTATCAAGCGCAGGAAAATTTAATTTTGTAAAGAATTTTACCGCCGTTATGTATGAATATAAATTTGACGAAGAAACCGCCGGAATTTTGTTGACGGATACGGAAGTGCAAATATCAAAGGAGCCGCGTCCGATTTTTGCTGAAGAGATGAATATTTTGGGCTTTAATCGCCGTTGGAATTATGAAAATCAAAATAAAATTCCCTACCTTTGGGCGGAGGCGGGGAATTATTTTTATCGCGGGAAAAAAATTGCCGTCGTCAAGGGCGGCTCTCTTTATGAAAAACCTGAACTTGAATTTGTCGAAGAAAACTATTTGTCGCAGGCTGAAATTCTTCGCCCGATTGATTTAAAAAAAATGGCTGAAAAAAATTTTGATCTCATGGAAAATTTGCGACAGTCAACCGTCAAGCGAATTTACAATTATTGGCGAAAGCATAAAAATCTGGATTGTTTTCACGTGGCGTTCAGTGGCGGAAAAGATTCCGTCGTTCTTTTGGATTTGGTCAAGCACGCCTTGCCCAAGTCCGCTTTTATTGTGGTTTTCGGAGATACTCACATGGAATTTCCCGACACTTACAAGATTATTGACGAGGTCGAAAAAAATTGTGTGGCGGAGGGAATTGAATTTCATCGCGCCGCATCGAAAATTTTGCCTGAAGAAAGTTGGAAACTTTTCGGACCTCCCGCGACTGTCTTGCGTTGGTGTTGCAGTGTTCATAAATCTGCGCCGCAAACTTTGAAGATTCGCGAAATTTTGAACAAGGCGGATTTTGTCGGAGCGGATTTTGTCGGAGTTCGTGCGCAAGAAAGTTTAAGGCGTTCCGAATATGAAGTGGAAAATTTTGGGAAAAAACAGCGCGGTCAATATTCGCACAACTCGATTTTGGAATGGAGCAGCGCGGAAATTTGGCTGTATATTTTTATGCATAACTTGCCGATTAACGATTGCTACAAAAAAGGCAATTCCCGCGCGGGTTGTTTGCTTTGCCCGATGAGTGGCGGCAGAGCAAATTTTTTTCGGCAAAATTCTTATTCTATTGCTATAGAAAAATTCATTAGTCTCATTCGCGAAAATATCGTTGATGAAAATATTGATTCGTACATAACAAAAGGCGGTTGGCTAAATCGGCGAAACGGCAGAGATTTAAAAAATCCCGTCAATAACTACAGCGAAAAAGTCGACGGCGATTATCTTTATATCAAAGTCAAACATCCGAAAAAAAAATGGCAGGAATGGCTTAAAACTCTCGGCGACGATATTTTTCCTTACGAAATTTTTTCTGTCGAGAATGAAGTTACCGCAAAAGTTAAAAATATTTATAATAAAACTCCTGCGATGAAAATTTTCAAATATGTTTTTCATAAGGCGGCAGTTTGTGTAAATTGCGGAGTTTGTGAATCAAATTGCAGATTCGGCGCGATTTCTTTTAAAGACGGTCTTCATATCGACGAAAAAAAATGTGTTCACTGCCTGCAATGTCATAATATTGATTCAGGATGCCTGCGTTTTAAATCTTGTATGCCGCTTTCAGAAGGAGTAAAAAAAATGAAAAAAAGTTTGAATGCCTTCGCCGACCATGCTCCAAAATTGGAATGGATAAAAGAATTTTTTGAAAATCCTAATTCTTTCATGAAAGAAAATTCTCTTGGAAGTAATCAACGTGTTTGTTTCAAAAGATTTTTGTTTGACGCGGAACTTGTCGACAGAGAAAGCAAAACTTCTACAAATTTCACTGAACTTATAAAAAAAATCGGTTGGAAAAGTGCAACGGCTTGGGGCTTGATTTTAGTCAATCTTGTTCATAACAATCTGCAAATTCGTTGGTATATTGAAAATTTGCCGATAAATGAAGGAATTGACCGCGAAACTGTCGAAAAAATTTTGCAAGCGGTTAAAGTTTCGAAAAAAGATTCCAAGTCAATCGTCAGAGCTTTCAAACGGCTTTGTGAAATTCCGCTTGGAACCGAGTTAAATTTTGGAACGACGACAAGCGAAGATAAAAAACTTGTGACTTTAAAGCGAACAAAGGCAAGGGTTGACGACGGACGAGTTATCCTATACGCGCTGTACAAATTTGCGGAGGCAGCGGGCGGCTGGTACCAATTCAACTTGAGTCGGCTGATGAATGATGCAAATTCTGCGGGTGCGAGTCCCGCTAAAATTTTTGGAATCGAGCGCGAGGAAATGCAACAATTTTTGAACGGCTTGTCGGTCAATTATCCTGAATTTATCAATGCAACTTTTACGCATGACCTTGAAAAAATTTCGCTTATTGAAGAAAAAACTTCGCAGGACGTTTTTAATTTGTTTGCTTAGGAGGTGACGGCATTGGCATATGAGCCGAATAAATATTTTGAATACTTTGTGATAGACGAAGGTTATTATCCTGAAATAAACGAAAGTTCAATTAAAGATCCGAAAAATCGTTGGCAGGATACTTATCCTCATTCCGACATTGTGACTTTACTGAAAATGGTTGAACGGGCTTTGTCGCGGGCGGATAAAAAAAGTTTGTGGATTGAAGGTTCTTACGGCACTGGAAAATCTCGAATTATTTGGATGATGCAAAATCTTTTAACTTGTTCCGAAAATGATTTTGACGCATATTTTGACGAATATGACAATCTTCGCAATGAAGTCGACTTGCGCGAGCGTCTTCGCACAATTCGTAAGGGAAAAGTTGTAACCGCTTATCGTTACGCAACCGGTGACATTACTTCGACGCAGAAATTGATTTTTGCCATTTTTGACAGCATTACTTTTTCTCTCAAGCAGAACGGATATAAATTTGAAGGCGCGAAAACTTTACGGGGAAAAATTGCAACTTGGCTTGAGTCTGATCGTGCAAATTTAGAAATGTTTCGCGCAAAAATCCAAAAACCCGAATACAGAATGTTTGCGACTTTGGCGAACAGAAGCGCAGAAGAAATTATCGAACGCTTAAAAAATCCGCAAGCTGAAGTTACTCAACTTGTCGAAGATATTTTGAAACTTGGCGAGCGCGAAGGAATTTTGGCTTTCAAAATCGACATGAAAGAGTTGAGCGAGTGGATAACCGAAGTCATTGAAGAAAACGATTTAAAGGCATTGGTATTTTTTTGGGACGAGTTTTCAAAGTTTTTCAGCAATAATCGAAATAACCTTGACGAGTTTCAGCGGTTGGCGGAGTTGTCGAATATCGCGCCTTTTTATTTTGTCATCGCCACACACGAATCGGGAAGTCTTGCAGGCGAGGGCGACCAATCCTTCAAAATTGTTCATGACAGATTTAACCACAAAAACATCACAATGCCCGACAATATCGCTTTTGAACTTATCGGGCATGCCCTTAAAGTTAAAGAAATCGTCAAAAATGATTGGCGATATATTTCAGCCGCACTTATAGAAAGAACTGCCGCGCCGAGAAAAGCCGTTATGGAATTTGCCAAAATTCGCGACGAAAAAATTTTAACCGATATTTTGCCGATTCATCCGACAGCGGCAATTCTTTTGAAAAATCTTGCAACTTATTTTGCCTCCAATCAGCGGAGTATTTTTAATTTCATAAAAAATAACGATCCGAATGTTGAAGCCTTTCAAAGTTTTATCGCAACGAAAAGCCCCGAAAACGGCGATTTGTTGACGATAGATTACTTGTGGAATTTTTTTTATGAAAGCGGGGTCGACGAACACGGCGGCAACGTCGGAAGAATAAATTTGAAACCGTCAATTCGTACCATTCTCGATTCATACATTTTGAACAAAGGCAATTTAAATCTTGACGAACAAACAGTTTTAAAAACAATCTTGCTTTTTCAGGCAATAGCGCAGGAAACACGCGGCGAAGTTGAAATTTTTCAACCTACCGAAAAAAATCTTGAACTTGCTTTTACCGGCGTTGAGTCAATGGAAAACGGACGCGCGATAAGTATCGCAAATGATTTGGTGCGCAAAGAAGTTTTATTTAAAAGACCGAATAGAAAAGTTGAAACTTTTGCGGCTGTACTGAGCGGCAATATGGCGGAAATCGATCAATTAAAAAAATCCATTGTCAAAAATGTTCGGACAGGCGAGCTGGTTGAAAATGCCGGATTGATTGAAGAATTTAAATCAAATTTGACATCGTCGCAAAAAGCGCGATTCCTTTTATATCCGGCTACTGCGGACAATTTCACTTTCACACTGAAAAGAATTGCCAACGAAAATGAAGATTATCGAGTTAAAGCAGTGATTTGTTTTGCGCGAAACGAAGATGAGCAGAACAAAATTTTTAACCTTTTGAGCATTGCTGCCGTTAATCCGCGATATAAAAAACTTATTATTGTAGATGCGTCGTCAAATTTGATAAACCGAGAGACGTTTAATCGCTGGGTAGAAAATTCCGCGAATGAAAAATATTGGCGCGGCAAAGATAACACATACGCCGATAAAATGAACAATAACGCCGCCTACTGTTTGAATGATTGGAAAAATTCTTTTGATAACGGCTCATTTGTCTACTATCCCGCCGCAGATTATGATTCCGAGCGAAAGGGAATTTCTTGTCAAGGTTTGAATCGAATCCGCGAAGAATTGACTGACAATGTACGGCGACTTTATCCGTATTCCGTTGACGATGCAAAAATTACGAGTACCCTTTTTCAATCCACGCAATGGAAAAAATTTCCCGAAGCCGGAATAAAGCAAGAATCTATAGGCAATTTGCTCAAAACATCCGATATTAAAATTCTTCTCGGCGATTTGTGGCAAATGTCCGGTAAATATTGGGAAGTTTATCCCGATCTTCATATTTCGCACTTGAAAACAGAAGTCGATGATTTGATTCAAAATGAGATTAAGAAAAATTCGCGCATTTCTTTTGATGAAATTATCAAATATTTGCTTAAGCGCGGTTTTATGCCGTTAAATATTTACGGCTTTTTGATCGGCTTTCTTCTGAAAGAATATTCTTTCGACCCTTACAGATACAGCGCGGGTATCGACGGAAATCAGGGCGGCGCGATGACTCCTCAAAAACTTGCGGAGTGTATCGGTGACGCTCTTAAACAGACTTTGACTCCCGTGCGCGGCTATCGTCCCAAGTATCTTGAAATTATGTCACAAAATCAGCGGCAGTTCATAGAATTTACTGCCAAAATTTTCGACATGTCGGAGGATGTTTCCATTGAACATAACGCGCAAACACTTCGCATCAAAGTTAAAAGTTTAGGTTATCCGCTTTGGTGTTATGTGGATGCGGCGGAGGAAAAATATAAAAATTTTTTAAATTTATTTGCTGAAATTTCTAACTCAAAGCAAGCTGTCGGGATTTCAACTTTGGCGGAACGTGCGGGACAATTTTTGACAGATCATCCCGAAAGTTTTTTTGACCTGAGAATTTTCCTCAACATAGCTACGGGACGTGAAATTTTTGCAGATTTCCTGAAAAATTTTGAACAGGGAATTTTATTTGAGTTGGCTGAAAAAATCGGAATAAATGACCTTGTCGGCGAGTGCCAAAAGAGAATTGCCGCCGGTGACGCAATATGGTTAAGCGACAGAGAAACTGCGCAGGAAGATTTAAAAAAGTTAATCGTCGATTACAAAATAGTTTTTGAAAGTAAAAAATTCGGGATTGACAGCAATTCCTTGACTTCTTGCGCCGATAAGTGGAAAGAATTTTGTAAAGTCAATTTAAAAATTCCTGCGGATATAATCGCGAGTGCTTATCGCCCGATAAAAGATTTTTTTTACATCCTGAAAGAAATTGTCACACGCGGCGAAATTCCTCAAAGCAAAAGAAAAATTTTTTTGCTTCAGCTGACCGAAAATGCCGAAATTATTAACGCCGCAATTTCCGAGCCGCTGAAAATTTTGCGTGAGAAATATTCTTATCAGCTCAACGGTCTGAATGAAGAAGAAATTCACGAAATTTACGCCAAACTTTCGCTTACTTCGTTTACTGATATGCAGGGACAATTCAGACAGAATTTAAGTAATTTGGCTCAAAAAATCAAAGCGGGCAAATTGAAAACAGAGCTTTTGAAGAAGTGGAATAAAATTTCCGGAAATAAATCTCCGCGCGAATGGTCAAATAATTATCGCACGCCGATTTTGGCAATGGTACCCGAATCGGAGCAGGCAAATGCGCAAAAAGTTTTTGAAACGATTATGACGAATTTACCTGAAGAAAAAGATATTCAATTTGCGATGGATTATTTAAACAAACTTCCGCAATATTTTGACGCGCTGAAAGATACAGAAAAAATTGAAGAGGCTTTCCGAAAAAAAATTATCGGCGACAACACTGTTTTGTTAGAAAACAACGACGAAATTCGCGACGAGCTTGAAACAAAATTGCGCGGCGACGCTTATCAATGGTATCCGAGTATTCGCGTGAATGAGATTGTAAAAGCGTTTGCCGAAAACAGATATTACAACGGCGGGGCTTATGAAAAATTGACGGCGCGAGTGATGAAAATGTCCGACGAAGATGCAAAAAAACTTTTAATCGATTTGCTGGATAAAAATTATGAAGTCGGTTTAAAACTTCTGAAGGAGTCCTGAACGTGGAAATTTCGAGCTTGAATGAAGCCATAAACAAAATAAATATTTATTTGGGGCGGCAATCTTGTCAGCCTTATTTTGTTATCGCGGAGGGCGCGAGTGAGCGCAAAGAGTTGAAAAAAATTTTTGACAGGCTGAAAAAAATTTATGTTTCGGATTTTTGTGTGAAAGATTTTTTTCTTGACATTGATTTATTTATCGAGAAATTGAAATCGCTGAAAAAAAATGCCTTGTGCTTCGGCTTGGGCGAATATATTTTTCTTACGGGGCAAGAAAATATTTTGCGCAAATTGCAGGATAAAAACTTCAATCAAAAAATTATTTTTGTCTGTCGAGGAATTTCAAATTTGCTTGAACGCCTTGCCGATGAAGATTCTAAATTTCGCACAAATAATCTCTGCAAAATTGGCGGGCAAGGAATTTTTTCAGTTATAAAATACAGTGCAAATATGAATGTTGAAACCGACGCAAAAAATTTTGCCGAACTTTTAAAATTAGTAGAGAACGAAAAAAATTTTTCCGTGACGGTAAAATCAGAACTTCCTCTTCAAAATGTGAAGGAAATAAATACTTTTTACGACGCGATAAAAATTGCACAACCGCACTTGAAAATTTCTTCCTGCGCTTTGAGTGAAAAGCAATGGCAGGAATATTTTTTTGACGATAAATGCGAAAATTATCCTCCCGAACATTGGCGGAGTTTTGCGGCGGGCTTTGAAAATAAAATTTCGGATGCCTACTTGCAATATGTTTTTGACCGTTCGTCTGATTATGAAGATTATCGAAAGAATTTATTTTTTGCTTTGCTTGATGTCAAAGATGAAAAAATTTTTGACTCATTCTATTCGAGTAGAAAAACGGCGGTAAAAAATATTTCGGCGCAATACATTTCCGAATACATTAAGCGGCTGAAAAAATTTTCTGCAGATGTCATAAAATATTTGACGGATAATACCGCGAGGGAACGCCAAGAAATGATAAAAGCCGTGCAGGGCAAAGAAAAAATTCCGTCAATTTTGAAAAAAAATTATGCGGCGATGAACGATTATTTGATGGATTTTTATTTTTGTGACGATGAAATCACGGAGTATTTTCGGCGTTACAAAGAAATTAAATTGTGCAGTCTTAACGATGAAAATTTTAAAAATCACGTTAAGGACCTTGCGCTTTCCAGACCTTACAATAAATTTGAAACTCGACGGGCAATTTTGGACAGAGCGGACAAAAGTGCAAAATTATATTGGTTGGACGCGCTCGGAGTTGAGTTTTTGGGTTACATACAATCGCGGGCGATCCGGTTGGAACTTTCGGCGAAAATTGAAATTGCTCGTGCAGAGTTGCCGACTTTGACTTCGCAAAATAAAAATTTTTATGAAGACCGGCAAGGCGACAAGTTCAATAAAAATTCAAAACTTGATGAATTGAAACATTCGCCGGAAAAAAACTCTTCACCGATTTATATCGACGAAGAGTTGAAAATTATTGATGAAGTGCTTGAGGAAATAAAAAATTCTTTGATAAATCACGAAGCCGAAAAAATTATTTTGACTTCGGATCACGGCTCAAGTCGCTTGGCGGTGATATACGGGCGCGAAAACAAATATAAAATGAATTCTGCAGGCGAACATTCCGGGCGATGTTGTCCTGTGAACGAGATGGATGAAAAGCCGAATTGTGCGGCGGAGGAAAACGGTTATTGGGTTATGGCGGATTATGACCGATTTGCGGGCGGACGGTTGGCATCGGCGGAAGTTCACGGCGGCGCAACTTTGGAAGAAATTTTGGTGCCGGTGATTGAATTTTTGAGGTAATTTGATTGGCAAAGAAAAATTTTACTTGCGTTGCCTGCGGAAAAAATTTCTTGAGCAAGAATGAAATCGGCATAAATAAAAAACTCTTGGGCTTGAAGTCTGAGAATTTTTATTGTCTCGATTGCTTGGCGAATTTTTTGGAAGTTACTCCGCAGGATATTTCAGATAAGATCGAGGAATTTAAAAATGGCGGTTGCAAACTTTTTGAATAGTGTTTTTGCCTCAAAATTCCTCGGCACGAACGAAGATTATTAACTTTTTGCTTTCAAAGTCTCATCAACGTTCGGATTTCCGGCGGCAACCACATAATCCAATTCATCATCGGAAAGTTTTTCACCCGCCAACTGTTGCGACAAACTCATAAAATTTTTCAAATTATTTTTGCGTTGCTTCTGCAAAATCTCTTCAAGCAAACTTTTTCTTACCTTACTGAACACCGAATAATCAAATGCTCCCAAATTATTTTCTAAAATTGTCTCAGTCATTTCAGACACTTCCTTTAAAAATTTTTTCTGCTCAGTTATATGCACAAGCTGAAATTTTATGACAAAAGATTTTTCAAAGAATTTTTGGCGCGTTTCAAAATTACGCTGACGGTGTTCGGTTTTAAATCCAAAACTTCCGCAATCTTTCTCGGCGGGTAGTTCAGCCAATAAGTCATTTCAATAATTTTTCTTTCGCGTTCAGGCAATTTTTCCAATGCCTCGCGAATTTTTTCTTGCATTTCAGCCTGCAAAATTTTTTTCTCCGGCTCTTCATAGTCCGGCGCGGCAGGGTTAAACTCTTCGTCCCAACTTTCTTCATGCTCGCCGCGATAACTTTTTGAACGCCAATACATTTTTAATTCATTCAGTGCAATTTGAAAAAACCACGTCGAAAAAGCCGCGCGGTTCGGATTGTAATTTTTCAGATTTTCAAACATTTTCATAAAAGTTCTGCTGATAATTTCATCTGAAATTTCTGCGTCGGAAGTCTTCGCGTAAATAAATTTGTAAACTCTCGGAAAAAAATGTTCGTAAAGTTCGGTAAAAGATTCTTCGTCGTGAATCGCCTCAACCGCCAAATTATTCCAGTAAGAAATACTTTTTTCCAAAATTTTCACCTGCCAAAAAATTTTTCAGATTATACCATGAAAAAATTCCTCCGACTATTGCCGAAGGAATTTTTTTGACGAAAAATTGCTTGCGTCAACTACCCCACGTCTAAAGACGGGGGCTTCTCGGTGCTTTTTGGTGAAACAGCTTCAACGTTTTTCTTTTTAACAGAAAAGGCAGATGCGAGCGATAGAAATTGTACCTGTCTCTGAAACTGATTGAAGTGCCCCAGTTTGTCAAACAATTTTTAACCATAAAATAAGTTAGGTTTACAATCCAAAATGAACTTCAACAGGAGTACGATAGTTCAAACTTTGATGTAAAACTTGAAATAAACATAGATGCCGGTGCGAGCCTCACGCGGAGTATCACTTTGCTCGGAAGTTTTGTACGATGCGCTTGTGTCAATAGATAAAGGCGATGTTCAAGTTATAAAACAGAACAACATACATCCTGTAGGTTTTTATTGCAGTGAAAGAAAAATCGGCGATGA
Source organism: uncultured Selenomonadaceae bacterium (assembly GCA_905236725.1). Taxonomy (GTDB): domain Bacteria; phylum Bacillota; class Negativicutes; order Selenomonadales; family Selenomonadaceae; genus Quinella. The sequence continues at coordinate 24,324 of CAJOCT010000021.1, forward strand.
GTATATAAACTGGAATTGGTCAAGCAAGCATATTTATAATTTTATACGCGGTATATCAGCACCTGCACCGGGAGCCAGAACTTTTCTGTCGAGTTTTGTTTGAAACAGCAAAGCAACTCCTGTGTAAGTGTCACGGAGCCGGATCACAGTCCTTATTGGATGTAAGGTTGAGCAGTGAAGATAAAAAGCGATTTGAGGATTTTTGTTCGCAAACAGGAATGAATGTGTCGGTATGCGTGAATATGTTTGTGAAGGTAGTATTGAGAGACCAAAAGCTACCTTTTGAAGTGAAATCTGTCGTAAAAAAAGACAAAGAACTCGATTGAGATTTTGCGGCTTCAAAGTTTGAAAGTAATTGTCATGGATAAATGTGGAGGAAAACTATGTACTTGAAATCAATTCACACTGTAAATGTCGGACCGATTAAGGACGTGAAGATAATTTTCTCTTTCAATGAAAATAATCTTCACAAACCCGTAGTAATTGTCGGAGAAAACGGTATGGGAATCTGTAACTCAGCCGACAAATTCAGGCAGAGCAAAATTTGGGTTGCAAATAAAGACCGAACCCATTCTTTGTTATCGAATGAATGCGGCAGAAAATATTTTTGAACTTGAACAAGCTGACAATAAAAAAATTATCCTCATCAAGGCAAATTTGGAAAATGCAGATTTGAAATTATTGAAAAATCTGATGCAGGAAATTTTAGTCGCCCGACAATGAAATTTGAAATTCTCGGACAATTTCCACGCGAAGGAAAACGCTGGCAAATTGGTGAAGAAACTGCAAGACAACTTGAAAAAAATGGACGGCTTGAAATTGTTGACGGGATTGTAAAAAAAGCATTTTATCCTGAAGATGAGGAAGAAAAAATAAATTCTTCGGTGACATTTGAACAGCTTGCAAATTTTGTGTGGTTCAGTGCGACAAAAACCCCTCTAAAATTGCGAAATTTGCCATTATTGGGCGTTCATGAGAGTAAGGCGATATATTTGCTGTATGATGAAATTTCAGGCGATAAACGGCTTAGAAATGGAAATATTGACAGTACTATTTTAAATAGAAAAACTTTGTCGTCACTTCCGAAGTACGACGGAGAAAAAATAATTTACGGATCAGCTTGCAGGATTGACGGGAAATTTTTGGAAGAAAACAAAATCATATTTCGACAGATACCGAAGGAGTTGAATTTATGAACGCGATGCCTCATTTAAAAATTATTTGCGAAAAAGTCGTTGACTGCTACAAAAAAATTTACGGCGACAAAATTCACGGGATATATTTGTACGTGATGAGGATTCCGATATTGACATTGTGGCGATTGTGAAGGGTGACCGCTTGGACTTACAGGACAAGTGTCGTAATTCCGTGTGGACATTGGCGAACGAACTTGACCTTGAGTATGATGTGCTTACTTCGCCAACAGTCATTCCTGCTGATGAATTTGATAAATATTTTTCCGAGTTGCCATACTATCAAAATATTTTGAAGGAAGGAAAACGACTTGCGTGATTTGACGAAGTATCGGCTTGAAAGGTCGGCTGAATTTCTTGACGAATCGAAAATGCTTTTGGAGAACGGGAGTTTTAAAGGTTCAATAAATCGTTCGTACTATGCAATTTTCACGGCGGTTCGCGCTTTACTTGCGGAGAAAGAAGTTGATTTTAAAAAACACTCGGCGGTCATCAGTTATTTTCGTCGTGAATATATCAGGCTGGAAAGGTTCGATAAAAAATACTCCGATTACATTGGCGATGCCTTTAGATTCAGAAATAACAGCGACTACGCAGATTTTTTCATCGTTTCTCGTGAAGAAGCCGAAACTCAATATAACAACGCCGCCGAATTTTACGGGGCGATAAAAAATTATTTGGAGAATTTAGGAAATGCAACTGAAAAAATATCAAGCGCGGACACTTAAAATTTTGTCGGAACACCACATTTGTGCGAGGATTGATTGCGAGCAAGGTGCGACAAAGGTCAAGGCCGTTTGTTTTTCCCAGTTCAATATCAAGAAAAGCCAAGGCGATTCGATTTGCTTTTGAATATTCGATTGCCTCTGAGCTTCTTCCAATATCGGCAAGGCTCCTGCGAGAAATATTTTCCTGTCGTCTACCATGATGACATTCTGAGCGTCGTCACTTTCCACCGCCGCTGAAAGCAATATATTAACGTCTGTGTCGAGACATTTGGCGAGTCGAGAAATCATTACGGCATCAGGCAAAACGGCTACCGCCTTCCCAGCGGGCAACTGTGGAACGGGTCACATACATTCGCTCTGCTAATTCCCTTTGCGAAAGTTCTTTGTTGATACGAATGTTTCTCAAGGTTTCTGCAAAAAGTATACGCATTTTTTTTAGCTCGTTTCTTTTTTTTTCGTAGTTTAGCCATGCAAAGCGCGAAAAACAATAATTTCTCAACAACAAAACAGGGGGTGACATTCTGGAACCCCAATTGCTTGATGACGCGAAAAGTAATATAATGACTGGAAGCGAATGGGTTTACACCCGCTGAATATAAGAATTTTAGGAGGGATGCTATGAAAAACATTGTAGCGGATCTTGTCGTTTACGGAAAAATTTTCACGTCTGAAGGCAATCAAATTGTCGAGGCTTTCGCGGTTAAGGACGGCAAGTTCGTTTACGTCGGCGACAAGTCGGGCGCGGAATCCTTTATCGAAGAAGGTAAGACTGAAGTCATCGATTACAGCGGCAAAGGACTTGTCATGCCCGGTTGCGGAAACGGTCACGCTCATTATTCGACCGGTATCGGCATTCCGAAATTCGGCACGAGAGTGGACAGAGAAACCACTCCAGAAAAATTTTTGGCGGAAATCATTCCGGCGGCGGTTAAGAAGGCTAGAGAAACCGGCGCGACGTCTATCTTCGGGTTCGGCTGGAAATTTTTGATTTTTGAAAAAAATATGCCGACCCGTCAACAGCTGGACGCCATTTGTAGCGATATTCCCATGTACATTGCCGACGAGGAAGGTCACAAAGCTCTTGTCAATACACTCGCAGACGGCACGGTTCTCAAAAAAGAAGTTCGCGGCGGCGAAATCGCTTTTGGTTCCGACGGCACTCCGACCGGCTATCTCAAGGAACAGGCGGGCACTTACACGCGCTCTTTCTTGGACAACGACAATCTCTTTTCCGTCGACTTGGCAAAAGCAACTTTGCAGGATATACAAAAATTTTTGCTGTCTGAAGGCTACACGATGTATCTTGACGGCTGGGGCAACTATTTCTTCAACGAGAGTTACTTCAAAGCCGCGCAACAAATGGACAAGGCAGGAGATCTGCATTTCGTCTTGGGCTTGACTTACGAGCTTGAAAGCTGGATGGACATCGATAAAAATTTGGACAAATCGCTTGAGGTTAAAAAATATGCGTCCGAACGTGTGAAAACCAACTGGGTGAAACTCTTCATGGACGGCACGGTTGAAACCGGCACGGGCTTTATCGAGCCGTTGTATCGCGACGGTCATCAAGGTATCGCCAACTGGGAGGAAGACGAAGTTACCTACATTACGCGCAAGTCTAACGCAAAAGGGTTGAGCATGCACATCCACACCATGGGCAACAAGGCAGTCAATCGCGTCGTCAACGCTTTTGTCAACGGCGGCAAGGACGAAATGCGCAACACGCTCGTTCATGTGTACGGCGTCATGCCGTCGGACTACAAGCGCATGGCAGATCACAACATTTATGTCACTGAAGGTATGCTTTGGCATCACAACAGCGACGATGTAAGAGCTTATTTGATGGAACGTCTTCCCGGAGACATGGGCGAAGAAGACTATCCCATGAAGTCATACTTCGACAACGGCGTTAATGTAACCTCGCACTCGGACTTTCCCGCATTGACCGGTAGCCCCGACGATCCGTTCGGCATTATTGAAGTTGCTGTTACAGGAAAATGTTACATGGAAGTCGGAAAGCCGTGGTGGGAGGAAGAACTCATTACCCGCGAACAGGCGATTACGGCTCTGACAATCAACGTCGCAAAGCAAATGTTCCTTGAAAATGAACGCGGCAGTATCAAAGCGGGAAAATATGCAGATTTTCTCCTTGTCAATAAAGATGTGCTGGCTTGCCCCGAAAAAGAAATTCACACCGCTAAACCTGCGGCAACTTACTTTGAAGGCAAAAAAGTTTTTTCTATGTAAATTTTGAAAGGTAGTACTTTTA
>CAJOCT010000022.1:0-506 GCA_905236725.1 uncultured Selenomonadaceae bacterium
CACAAAAATTTTTCCCCGCGCCGATATTAAAGGCGGTGTCGCGATTACTTATTTTGACAAAGAAAAAAATTTCGGACCGATTGATACTTTTACGCCCTTCCCCGAATTAAATTCAATTCTTCATAAAGTTTGCATCGAATTTAAACCGTTCAGCAAAATTGTTTTCGGACGTATGCAATACCATTTGACCGAAAAATTTTTTATCGATAATCCTGACGCAGAATTTTCAAACGATCGCCAAAAAGATTTTTTTAAATCGAATGTTTTCACTTACGCAAAAGATTATTTTTTTGATAAAAGACCTGATGACGGACAAAAATATTTTCAAGTTTTGGGCGTTGAGAAAAGTAAAAGAGTTTTTAAATTTTTTCGCGCAGATTGGTTAGACATTGGCGAGAACAAAATAAATTTCGACAAATATAAAATTTTTGTACCTGAAGCAAACGGATCGGGCGCAATAGGAGAAGTGTTGAGTACTCCGCTTGTCGGCTTGCCGCTTGTCGGCT
>CAJOCT010000022.1:693-17586 GCA_905236725.1 uncultured Selenomonadaceae bacterium
AAGTGACATTGACTGGACGAAAAAAATTTCCGAAATCGACGCGCAACTTTATAAAAAATATTCTTTGTCGGCGGAGGAAATAAAATTTATCGAAGAAAAAGTCCGCGCGATGGAATGAAAAAATTTTATGGACAAGAAAATAATTTTTCATATGCTGGGCAATTCGTTTTCGGCATTTTCGACAGTTTTGATTCTGCCGATATTTTACGCGGCAATCGCCATGCAAAATTTTTTGACGACGATATTTTTCAGCGGACTTTTAATCGTGACGGCGGCAATCGGAGCAATTTTTTTATATCTGGGCAGAAATCATCGGCGCAGGCTTTCGGTCGTGGGATCGGCACTTTCAATGCTTTTAATTTATCCCGCACTTTCGATAATCGGAGTCGTGCCGTTTTTATTTTTTGAATTTCTCTCGCCGATCGACGCATTTTTGGACACGGTATCAAATTTGACTTCGGCGGGAATTTCGCTTTTGCCGTCAAGTGCGCCGTACGTTTTGAGATTGTGGCAAAGTCTTTTGATGTGGTTCGGGTCGCTGATTTTTTTAATTTTGCTCGTGACGGTGATGCCTGAAGTGGGCGGATGTTTCGGCGTGAATATGATTTTGCAACAGGGACAAAATTTTTCGCCGCTGTTCGGGCAAATGCTGGAAATGACAAAGAAAATCGTCAAAGTTTATTCCGCGCTGACATTGTTGAGCGTGATACTTTTTAAATTGGCGGGGCTGAATTCGTGGGACTCGATTTTGATGGCGATGAGATGCATTTCGACGGGCGGAGGAGATTTTTTTCCGGCGAAGGCAAATTTATACGTCGAATACGCGGCGATTTTTACAATGCTGACGGCTTGCGGAAATTTTTTATTTTTTTATCGACTGATTTACACCTTGCCGCCGCCGATTTCCGGAGTCAAACAAAATATTTTTCGCCGCGTGATAAATTATTTCAAACGGCTTAAGCAAAATATTTTCGGCAATATCGGAAATTTTTTCACCAACTCTGAAGTCAAAGCAATTCTGCTGATAATTTTTTTCGCGGTGGGATTTATTTTTTTGAACACTTTTCAGCGCGGAATGATTGAGGACGGGAATATTGCTTTTCGATACGCGATTTTTCACGTGCTGTCATTTATGAGCACGACGGGGATAACTCTCGGAGATGTTGGCAGTGCGCACGACTTCGACAGATTTTTGGTTTTTATGACGGCGATTTTCGGCGGTTGTATGGGATCGGTCACGGGCGGGCTGAAAATGATGCGCGTGATAGTTTTGGCGAAAGTTTTGTCGGAGGAAGTCAAAAAAACAATGCATCCGCACATGCTGACAAGTATCCGCGTGAATAAAATGGTTGTGCCTGAAAAAATCGTCGGGCGGATACTGGGATTTTTTTTCCTGTGCTGTATAACTTTATTCGTGTGCGCGGCGATATTCAGTTTGCTGGGCTCGAATTTTTCTGAAGCAGTGGCAATGTCGGCGGCGTGTTTGACAACGGTCGGAATTTTGCCGGGAATTTGCGATCCGTCGAATTTTTTGACATTATCGGCGGCGGGAAAAATTTTTTGTATGATAGTTTTAATTGTCGGCAGAGTTGAAATTTTCGCACTGCTTTTAATTCCCGCAGGCTTGAGATTTCGCAGAAAAAATAAACGGTGGTGAACGTATGGAAAAAAATTTTGATTGCGACAAATGCGGCCTGTGCTGTCAAAATATCCGAAAATCTTTGTTGAACGTGAATTTTGACAGAGGTGACGGAGTTTGTAAAAATTTCGACGATGAAACGAAACTTTGCAAAATTTATTATGAACGCCCGATTTTTTGCAACGTCGATGCTTATTACGAAAAGTTTTTGAAAAATTTGATGACGCGGGAAGAATTTTATAAAATGAATTATGCGGCTTGTAAGAAGTTGAAGGAGGTCGGCGGCGATGAGTAAAAAAATTTTCGCGATTTGCCTGGCAATGATTTTTATTTTGCAGAGTTCGGCATTCGCGAAAGAAAAAAAAGAAATTCCGATTGAGGAACGAATAAAAATTTCTGCGGAAGTCGAAGATTTGACGAGTTTTTTGGAGCTTGGCACGAAAGATTTTTTATACAGCGCGATCGTCGAAGAACTTGCGAAGAAAAATATTTTCAACGTTTTGCCCGAGGCTGTCGGAGAAAATTTTTCCGACGTGAAGAGTTTGGGCGAAAAACAATCTTCTTCGGATGTGGGAGAGCTTTTAATTTTCAATCCCGCCGAAAGTGAATCTGCCTTCGATAAAAATCTTTATGAAGAAATCGGCGTGAATTATGTGATTCAATGCAAAATTATCGGAATCGGCACGGTGAAAAAAAATTTCGACAGCATCGGAATCGGCACGGGAATCGGAATCGGTCGGCACAGAGATTTCGGAATCGGGATTTTTTCGCCGATAGGATTAAATTTCAAGCGCACGACTTACTGCACCGTCGTCAACATCAAATTTATCAAAGTCGATACGGGAACTGTTTTTTGGCAGAAAAATATTATCGGGCAGGCGGTTAAACATCACAGCCCGAGAAAAGGTTATGACGACGCAACTGACGAGGCTTATTTGGAGTCGATAAAATCTGCGGCAGAAAGTATTTCCGAGAGCGTCGAAAAGTACGCGAAAAAATTTTTGCTGAAAAAATCTGACGAGAAAAAATAATTTTACAACAAAAAACCCTCAACGAAATTTGTCGAGGGTTTTTTTATTTGGAGATGATTAAATTTTTTACACAAGAACGTTTGCAAGTCTGACGAGTTCGGGGTCAAGCGGTTTTTTATTGTTGACGGAGTCAAAAAGGTTAATGCTGACGACTTTTCCTTCGTCGAAACCGAAGACAACGTCACTCTGTCCCGAAATCAACGCGAGTGCCGCACGTTCGCCGAGCATTGACGCTTTAATTCTGTCTTCCATAGTGGGAGAGCCGCCGCGCTGAATGTGTCCGAGAATCGAAACGCGCGTATCAATTCCGGTTTTTTCCTGCACAACATTTTTCAATCCCACGCCGGAGCAAGCACCTTCCGCAACGACGATAATCGTGTAACGACGACCTCTGTGATATTCTTCAACAATCTGCTGACAAATTTCGTCGAGATCATATTTAACCTCAGGAACAATGATAAATTCCGCACCGCTTGCGATACCCGAGACCATTGCGAGCCAGCCGGAAGTGTGCCCCATAACTTCGACAATCATTATACGACGATGAGCCGACGCAGTATCACGGAGTTTGTTAATCGCGTCAACCGCAGTATTTGCCGCAGTATCGCAACCGATTGTATAATCCGTTCCCCAAACATCGTTATCAATCGTGCCGGGCAGTCCGACAATCGGGATGCCGCCCATTTTTGAAAGGAGAGAGCCGCCCGTCAAACTTCCGTCGCCGCCGATTATGACAAGACCTTCGATGCCGTGTTTTTGAAGATTGTCCAGACCTTTTCGACGACCTTCTTCAGTCTTAAATTCTTTGCAACGCGCAGTTCCGAGAAAAGTTCCGCCACGCTGAATCAAATCGCTTACACTCCGAGAATTAAGCTCAACTATATCATCAGCCAGCATGCCTTTATAGCCGTTGTTAATTCCAAAAACTTTTACACCTTCATAAAGTGCAGTTCTGACAACCGCACGAGCCGCCGCATTCATTCCGGGGCTGTCTCCGCCCGAAGTCATTACCGCAATCGCACCTGTAATCATAAAACTTTCCTCCTCACTCGAACCCCTCACGCGCAAATTTTCGCCGCGATTATTATCAACAAAATTTTAAACTATTTTAAAAAAATTTCTTTAAGTTGTAAAGTTTTTTTTATGAGCTGACTACATTATCGAACCGACGAAAGTTTGACCGAAATAAACAATCAAGCCCATAACTATAACAAGCGGAATATAAATTTTTACGGCGAATTTCATAATTTGCGCCTCGACACCGCCGCCGAGAATACCGACAGCCGCCACGCCGATTGCTATCGACTGCGGGGAAATAATTTTTCCTACGCAAGAACCGGCCGCATTTGCCGCCGCAATCCACGTTTGAACAGTTTCATTCGCGCCGATTGCAATACTCGAATCAACCTGCAACTTTCCGAGCAAAACACAACTCGAAGTCGCGGAACCCGTGATAAATGCGCCGATTGATCCGATAAGCGGCGCGATTAAAGGATACATCGTCCCCGTTGCGGCAACAGTGGCATTTGCAACCGCCATAGTCATTCCGCTGTAACCCATAACGCGAGCCGTTGAAATAATTGTGATAATCGTTATAAAAGTCGGGATAAGTGTTCTCAACGTGCGGACAAGGACATTCAGCATATCGCTGACGGACGCTTTATTTATCAAACCCGAAATAATTGCTGCTGTAAAAATCAATGTGCCGGGCGCGGTGAGTAACTGGAATGTTGTAGGCGCGGCATCTTGACCTGTGTAAATGACTGCTTTAATGACGACCGAACCCAATACGCCTTGAATCGTCGGGAAAAGTTTGGAAGTCAAAATTAAGAAAACAAAAATCAATATAAAAACCAGCCACGCTCTGACGGCTTCGTTAAAAGTTATTGAAAAATTTTCGTCGTAATCTTCAATTTCGTAATCGGGATTATGTACGGGAAATTTTTTTGCGTAAATGACCATTGCGCCCATCGCACCGACTGCGCCGGCAATTCCCGCCAAATCCGCGCCCATCGTCGCCGCTCCGATACATGACGGCAGGAAAAAAGCCAACCCGCCGATTATGCACGCGGGAATCATTCCCTTCAATGCCTTCAAACCGTCGAACGCGAAAAGCATTATAAACGGCATAAGAATTATCATAACTCCGAGCTGTAATGTTGTGTAAGTGGCTATTTGCAGGGGATCAAAATTTGTGAGTTTGGCAAGTGTCGTAAGCGGCAGACCGACTGAACCGTATGAACTCATTGCGGCGTTTGAAAGCAAGCAGGCGATAACTGCGCTGACGGGATTAACTCCGACCGTCACCAACATACTTGCGCCGATTGCAACCGCCGTGCCGAAACCCGACATACATTCAAGGAAAGCACCGAATCCCCACGCGATAATAAGAATCAACATTCTTTTATCGGTGCTGACGGAACTCAACATGGCCTTTATTTTATCCATTCCGCCCGTGTGAACAGTTAAGTTGTATGCGAATATCGCCGCCACGATAACGCCCAAAATCGGCCATATCGCCATAATTCCGCCTTCAAGAATGCCGGTTGTAACGTCCATGAGCGGCATACCGAAAAATTGCCACGCCATGAAAAACGAAATGACCAATGCAACCGGGCAAGCCTGCCACGCCGGCAACTTTAGAACGCTTAGGGCGATAATCAGCCATAAAATCGGCGACAAGCCCGCCAAAAACAATGATACATCCAAGTTTTTTTCCACCCTTTCCCCAAGTTAAAAATTTTTTCGCGGTGCAGTAAGTCAAGCCACCGACGCGCAGGTATTATTATATTCTCATTTTATTTTGCAAGCAAGAAATAAAAAAAATTCCTGTCTTTCGTAAAAAAAAAATTTTTTTCAAAGAAAGTGCGTCAACTTCAGACCGAGTACGCAGGCGAAAAATGCGACAAATAAATTTCCGAAGGTGCTGATTGTCACGAAAAGAAATTGTCCTTCACTTGCCAAGGCGAGAGTTTCCGCGAAAAATGCGGATAACGTTGTAAATCCGCCCAAAAATCCGACTGTGATAAAAACTCTGTAAGCCTCCGCATCAGGTTTTCCCGCAAAAAATCCGAATGCAACGCCCATCACAAAACAGCCGATGATATTTATTACAAGCGTGCCGAATGGAAAATTTCCGATTCTTCCCGACAAAAAAATTGTCAGCAGATACCGCAAAGTTGCACCGAGTCCGCCGCCGATAAATACAAGAAAAATTTTTAGCAATTTAATTCCCCCGTGAATAAGAAATTTGCGAATTAAAAAATTCCGCGCCGAGAATTTGCCTGACTTCTTCCAAAGTCGTCAAACCGTCCCGAACTTTTTGCAAACCGTCCGCCGCCAAAGTTTTCAGCCCGCCTTCAAGTGCAACAGCCCGAATTTTTTCAAGGTCTCGACTGTTTAAAATTAAGTTGCGAATATTTTTATCGACGCGCAAAATTTCATGAAGAGCGATTCTGCCGAAAAATCCCGTGCCGTTACATTTTTCACAGCCGACAGGTTGAAAAATTTTTTCTTCGCCCAAAATTTTTTTCTCAACTTCATTCGACGCTGAAATTTTTTTGCAGTGCGGACAAAGTTTTCTGACCAATCTTTGAGCGACAACGCCTTTTAAAGTCGAGGCAAGGAGGTACGGTTCGACGCCCATTTCAATCATTCTGAAAACCGCACTGCAAGAGTCTCCCGCGTGAAGTGTCGTAAAAATTAAATGTCCCGTGAGTGCGGCACGAACTGCAATTTGCGAAGTCTGCGCGTCCCGAGCTTCTCCGACCATCAAGCAGTTGCAATCCATTCGAAGCATTGCGCGAAGTCCCGCCGCGAAAGTTAAGCCGGCTTTTTCGTTCACTTGAACTTGACTGACTCCCTCAATATGTTGTTCTATCGGGTCTTCAAGCGTCATTATTGAGCGCGTCGGCTGATTGAGTTCGCGAAGTGCGGCGTAAAGTGTCGTCGATTTTCCCGAGTTCATCGGGCCGGTTAAAATTATCATTCCCGAAGTTTCCGAAATCATCGCGCGAAAAATTTTTTCGTTGTCTTGAGTGAATCCCAAGTCGTTCAAGTTGAGAAGTTTTTGAGAAGAATTGAGCAGACGAATTGTCACGCTTTCCGCGCCGAATGACGGCATACTTGCCACGCGCATTTCTGTTTCCCCGAATTTTATCGAGCCGTCGAGCGGTGAAAATGCGGCGGCAGTGTCCATTTTCGCCAAAATTTTTATACGCGAAATCAACTGCGAAGATAATTTCATCGGCAAATTTTCATGAAATTCCTGCAAACGTCCGTCGATTCTGTAACGCACTCTTAAAAAATTTTCAAACGGCTCTATGTGCAAATCCGATGCGCGAATTTTTACGGCAAAATCCAAAATTAAATCAACTATTTGAACTGTTGCTTGAGAATTTCCGCCAAAACTGTGTTCGGCTTTATGTATGAGTTTATGCAATTTTTCTTTGAAATCTTCAACCAATTTATCGCCTCCTATTAAAAATTTTTATTTTGATTCTTTTGATTGAAAAAAATTCCTGCAAAAAAAATCTCCCGAAGGAGAAAGATTTTTTTCAATGAGTCGCGTCGAAAAAATTGCACGACCGCTCAAGATTTATCACCCGAGAAATTTTTCAGTTCAAATTTGTCATAAGCGTCAACAATTCTCGAAACAACTTCATGGCGCACAACGTCCGCAGATTCAAGTTCAGAAATTCCGATTCCCTTAACTCCGCTCAAAATTTCGACAGCTTCGGAAAGTCCCGATTTAACTCCGCGCGGCAAATCAATTTGACTTAAATCGCCCGTGATGACCATTCGCGAATTAAATCCCAGTCGCGTCAAAAACATTTTCATCTGCTTGCCGGTAGTATTTTGCGCCTCGTCCAAAATTATGAACGCGTCCGATAAAGTTCTCCCGCGCATGTAAGCGAGCGGCGCAACTTCGATAACGCCGTTGTTCGTGAATTTTTGATACATATCGAAGCCCAAAATTTCTTGCAGTGCGTCATACAGCGGTCGCAAGTACGGATCAACTTTTTCCTGCATATCGCCGGGCAAAAATCCGAGTTTTTCACCCGCCTCCACTGCCGGGCGAGTCAAAACAATTTTTTTTACTTCGCGCACTCTGAAATAATATGCCGCCATCGCAACCGCCAAAAAAGTTTTTCCAGTACCCGCCGGTCCGATTCCGAAAGTCACGACGTTATTTTTCATCGTGTCGATATAATCTTGTTGACCGAGACTTTTCGCGTGAATGTGCGTTCCCCGCGCCGAGACGATAAGCGTTTCGCCGAAAATTTTGTGCATTTCCTTAGATTTTTTTGACTTAACAAGTTTGATTGCGGAAAAAACATCTTCAATCGTGATTAAACTTCCGCTCTTGTAAAGTTGTTGAAGTTCGGAAATAACTTTCGTCGCCCTGTCAACTTCGGAAAAATCTCCGTGCAGTTCGATAAAATTTCCCCGACTGATAACCTTGCAATTAAATTTTTCGTCAATCGTCTGCAAAAACTCATCCCTGTCGCCCAAAATCGCGCGAGTTTCATCATAATTCTCAAATTCAATTTTCTTTGTAGTCAAATTTTTTTAATCCCCTCTTTCTTAAAAACTGAAAATTTTTTCGCCGCCGTAAAATTTTTTCCTGCAATAAAAAAAATCTCCGCGAAGGAGACTTTAAAGCAAAAAAATTTTTTTAGCTCGTAAAGATAAAATGAGCCGCGGGAGCAACGATTAACAGACTGACAATCGTTCTTTCCAAAAATATTATAAAAAGTTCGGGGAGGTTGACGGGGATTTTTGAACCGAGAATCAAGCCGCCGACTTCCGACAAATAAATTAACTGTGTAACTGAAATCACCGCAACAATAAATTTCGCCATCGGGCTGGTAATTGAGCTTGCCGCGATAATTGACGGCGTGAACATATCCGTAAAGCCGACGATCATTGTTTTTGAAACTTCAGCCGCCTGCGGAATGTCAAGCAAGTTCAACAGCGGGAGAAAAGGAAGTCCAAGCGTGTCAAAAATTGTTGTGTGATTCGCCAAAACTAACGCCAAAGTTCCGATACACATAACGACGGGCAAAACTCCAAACCACATTCCCGCTGCATTTTTAAAGCCGTTTTCAAAAAATTGTTCGATTCCTCTGTGTTCTTCAACGCGTTTCATCGCGAGATATAAACCGTATTGAGTCGAGGAGGTAAAGCCTTCCGGCAAAGTCTCGCCCATCGCCTTACCTTCAATCAAAAATTCGTCTTTCTTGAGTGACAACGGCGGTATTCGAGGAATTATAATCGCGCAGACAACTCCGACCGCGCAAATTAAAAGATAATACAGCCCGAAATATTCCATCAAGTCAACTTGCGCCAAAACGACGATTGAAAAAGTTATCGACACGGCGGAAAAAGTTGTCGCGATAATTGCCGCCTCACGCTTTGAATAATATCCGCCTTCGTACTGATTCGCCGTCAGCATAACCCCCAAAGTTCCGTCGCCGATCCATGAAGTCATGCAGTCAACCGCCGCACGTCCCGGAATTGTGAAAATCGGGCGCATAATTTTTGTTAAAAGTGCGCCGATAAATTCCAAAAGTCCGAAATCCAATAAAAGCGGCAATAAAAGTCCCGCCAAGAAAAAAATTATTACCAAGACTGAAAGTAAATCGTGCAGAACGAAACCGCCGTTATCCGCGGAAGTTATCATGTGAATAATTCCGTCTTCATCGTCCGCACCGACTTCAAAATACGTCAGCCAAATAAAAATCGTCCCGACAACTCGAATTGCAACCCAAATCGCCGTTGCCTCAAAAGTTGTCCTTACCATCGGGTAATTTGTAATTAAGTTCGGTTTGCTCAAAAATGCAAGCCCGAGAACTGAAGACATCGTAACGATTATTAAGCACAGGAGCGGTAAAAAATCGCCGAGACCTTCGCCGATAATGTCCGCGATAATTTTTACAATGACGGTCCATTTGTCGTCATATTTTACGGGGATCATAAACAAAAAAATTCCCACGATCGACGGTATCAAAAACCCCGCAATCGATCCTTCGGATTTTTTTTCCATAATTTTTTAACGAATCTCCTTTCAAAACAAAACTTCGAAACACCTGCGAATTATTACATTTTTCGCAATCAAATACAAGCGATAATTTTTTTTACTTTATCTACAGCCGCCAAGAAAAATTTTTTTCGCGGCAGGAAATTTTTTGCAAAGTGTAGAAAGTTCCTGAAAATATTTTTTTGGAGAGTGGATTTTGTGGATAAAGAAAAATTGGCGAAGATTGTCGCCGAAAAAATTGACGGGGCTGTAAATGCAAGTGAACATCCGAAAAAATTTTACATCACCGAAAACGGTCGCGGAGTTGTTGACGGCGGAGACCTCTACAACGCTGTTTTGAAAGACGCGCTGGAAGTTTTGAAAGTCGCGCTGGTTGACATTATCGCCGAAGTCATTCCTTCCGGCGCAAAAACTTCGACCGCAAAAAAATCTTGATCTGTATTCAGCTTGTAAAATCGCATAAAAAAAGACCGCATTTTTCAGCGGCTTTTTTTTGTGCAAAAAATTTTTTCACTCTTCAACAATTTGAATGCGCTCAACTTTCAACGTCCGATTGGTTTTCTCGTCAATTTCAACAATCAGACCGCAGTAAACGCAATTTCCTTCCGCCGGCTCAAATTTCGCAAGCCTGCAAGACAAAAATTGTTCGACAACCGTATCGGGATTAACGCCGATAACCGAATTAATCGGTCCGACAATTCCCAAGTCAGTCATATAAGCCGTCCCCTTCGGCAAAATTCTTTCGTCCGCCGTCTGCACGTGCGTATGAGTCCCGACGAGTGCGTTAATTTTTCCGTCGAGAAAATAAGCCATCGCCATTTTTTCACTCGTCGCCTCCGCGTGAAAATCAATCAAAATAATATCGCAGTCGCGGCGAATTTCTTTCAAAATTTCTTCCGCGCAAGTAAAAGGCGAATCCAGCGGCTGCATAAAAATTCTGCCCTGAAGATTTATCACGCCGATATTTTTCGCCTTGTACGGATAAATGCAAAAACCTTTGCCGGGCGTGTTCTCGGGATAATTCGCGGGACGAAGTAAAAACGGCTCGCGGTCGATAAAAGTTAAAATCTCTTTATTATCCCAAACGTGATTGCCCGTCGTCACAATATCCGCGCCGCCCGATAAAAGTGTGTTGAAAGTTTGAACCGTCAAGCCCTTTCCGTGCGCGGCATTTTCTCCGTTGACAATCACCACGTCAATATTTTTTTCACGTTTAATTTTCGCGGTGTGTTCCGAAAAAGCTCTGCGCCCAGATCTGCCGAAAACATCGCCGACCATTAAAATTCTCAAAAAATTTTTCCTCCTACCTTAAAACCCGATATAAATCAAATTTTTCATTGCCGAAGACTTTAGAATATTTCTGCGGATTATTTTTAACAACTTTTTTCAACTGCGGAAAATAATCTCCCTCCGTGAACAAAACAAAATCCGCCAACTTCAAAGACTCTTCAGCGTCCTCTTCCTTAAAATAAGTGTAATTGTTCGTGTTGAGGTACAAAACTCGCGGCTTGAAAAAATAAATAACTTTTTCGTCAGAAATATTTTCGTTGATAAATTTGTAAGTTTCCAAAGCCTGCGAAGTATAAGCCTGATTGTCACCCTCGCCGAAATTAAAAATCGCAATCGAAATCACCGAAAAAATTAAACTCGTCGTCAAAAGTGCGACGGCAAGAATTTTTTTGAATTTAAAATTTTTTATTCCGAGATACGCGAAGTACAGCACGAAAGGAATTATCCCGAAAATATATCTGATTCCCGCGTGTGCGCTGAAAGTCACGACGATTGCCAAAGTTATCGCAACGTAAAAAATTAAAAATCTGTTTTCCGAAAAATTTTTCACCGCGCCGATTATCGCCGAAATTCCCCAAAAAATTATCGCCGGATAAATCAGCGGATTTTCAAAACTCTGTGACCAAATATTTTTCACGTCCGGCAAAAAAAATGTTCCGAAAAGTTTTGCGTAGTAAATTATCTGCGCGAAAATATCCGACAAGTTCAGCGAAAAAGTTACGAGGTAGCCGGTGTTATTTTGAATCGGAATTTGCGGCAGAAGTTGAGAAAAAATCGCGCTTAAAATTCCGTAAGTCAAATAAGGCGTGATTCTCGGCAAAACTTTTTCGACTAAAAATTTTTTTCTACTTAATTTGAGTGAAAAATTTTTCGCCGATAAAAAAAAGTCGTCCAAAAATAACGCGATTAAAAGCGCAATTCCCAAAGTCCTTGTATTTACCGCGAAAAAAATTGTCGCTCCGAGCATAAAGCTGTAGAACGCGAAATTTCCTTCCGAAAAATTTCTCCTGTAAAATAAAAAAATTGATAAGAACGCAAAAAATAAAAACGGGCATTCGGATAAAACATTGTCCGTCAAAAAAATGTAGTGTGCGTTTAACATTAAAATTGTCGTGAGAACTATCGCAACTTTTGAATTTTCTTTCAGCCGCAGAAATAAAAAAATCGCGAACCATGCCGCCGCCAATAAAAAAACTTCCGCCAACTTGAAAACGAATAAATTCATTCCGAAAATCGAATATATCGGCAGAAGAATTACGGCGGTCATCCACGGATAAATCAGCGGCGAAAATCCCGGCGTTGACGAAGAAATTATGAATGATTGTTTTTCAAGCCAAGAATTAATGTCATTGTTGAGCATTGCGCGGGATTGTGCGATATATTGGCTGAAATCTCCGCCCCAGTTGTGTCCGTCGCAAATTACGAAAAGTGAAGAAAAAAATACGAACGCCTGGCAAAAAATTATAAATTGCCCGTCGCTCGTCCGATTTAAAAATTTTTCCGCTTTTTCAAGCCTACCGCGCATAAACGACAACTCTTTCCCGCTCGCGAACGCCTACCAATTTCCCGTCAACTCTGAGTTGGCGCATATTGTTCAAATACTGCTCAAGAAAATCTTCCTGCTCCATAATATAATCTTCGTCGGGGATGCCGTCCAAATCCTCAATTAAATTTTCACCGAAATAATTCGCCGCCAATTCCGTCAAAAGCGAAAGTTCCCGAAAAGTCAAAGTCGCCACATCGCGCCTGACATTTAGAAAGCAAGTTCCGTAAACTCCCTCGACGTTCAATTCAATCGACGCGCCGCCCATTCCTTCCAAGTGATGAAAAGTTTCCACAGACTCCGCAACATATTTTAAAAAATCTTCAAAGTCGTTGTGAGAAAATTTGCCGTTCAATGCAAAGGAGAGTTCCAGCATCCCATCCTTGGACTCATATGTCACCGATTGAATTGTCGGATAGACCACCAAAATTGACGCCAAAAGCCGCGTCGCGTCGGGATTCGGCTTTTTTTCCCTTTTCAAAAAATCGAACATGCTCTAACCCCCTTGCAGTTTTAATTTCAAAAAAAGCGAGGACATTTTCGGATAACCTCGCTTTTTTGCATTTTCTTTATTAAACAAAAAACTTTGCGTTGTGTCAACAATTATTTTTTTATTTTGCGTAGTCAACCACTCGGGTTTCTCTGATTACCGTGGCTTTGACTTGCCCGGGATATTCAAGTTCTTTTTCAATGCGCTTGACGATTTCATGAGCCAAAGTCACTGCCTCCAAGTCGTCAATTTTATCGGGTTTGACCATGATTCTGACTTCTCGACCTGCCTGGATTGCAAAACATCTTTCAACGCCTTCAAAAGATTCGGCAATGTCCTCAAGCATTTTCAAGCGTTTCAAATACATTTCCAAACTTTCGCGCCGCGCTCCCGGTCTTGCCGCAGAAACCGCATCAGCCGCCGCAACCAAAACTGCCTCGACCGTCAAAGGTTCAACGTCGCCGTGATGAGCCGCGATGGCGTTGACAACATTTCTATTTTCGCGGTAACGTTTAGCCAAATCCGCGCCGATTGTCACGTGCGGACCTTCGATTTCGTGATCGACTGCTTTCCCGATGTCGTGAAGAAGTCCCGCGCGTTTCGCAAGATTCACGTCAACGCCCAATTCACTCGCCATAATTCCCGCAAGCGTCGCAACTTCAATCGAATGATTTAAAACATTTTGCCCGTAACTCGTGCGATATTTCAGCCGTCCCAAAAGTCTTACAAGTTCGGGATGTATTCCGTGAACACCGACTTTGAAAGTTGCCTGCTCGCCCGTTTCCTTCATTCGGCTTTCGACTTCGCGTTGAGCTTTTTCGACCATTTCTTCAATCCGCGCGGGATGTATTCGCCCGTCCGAAATCAATCTTTCAAGTGCAACGCGGGCAACTTCTCTGCGAACGGGATCGAAGCCTGAAAGCAAAACCGCTTCCGGCGTGTCGTCGATAATCAAGTCAATTCCGGTGAGCATTTCCAGCGTTCTGATATTTCTGCCTTCGCGCCCGATAATTCTGCCTTTCATGTCGTCGCTGGGAAGAGTTACAACTGTGACGGTTGTCTCTGCAACGTGATCTGCCGCAGACCGCTGAATTGCCAAACTCAAAATTTCCCGCGCTTTTTTTTCCGCGTCGTCTTTAAGTTGCGCCTCGTACTCCTTAATTCTTAACGCCTTGTCGTGTTTTAAACCTTCTTCGACTTCGTCCATCAAAATTGTTCTGGCTTCTTCTCGCGAAAGTTCCGCAATTCGTTCAAGTTCCGCATCTTCACGCGCTTGCATTTCGTCAAGTCGCGCCTGTGATTCGTTTAAACGCGATTCTTTTTTTGCAAGCGATGCTTCTTTTTTTTCGAGAGAATCCATTTTTCTGTCAAGATTTTCTTCTTTTTGGACAACGCGCTTTTCTTGCCGTGCCAATTCGCCGCGCCGCTCCTTCGTATCTCTGTCGAGTTCCTGGCGCATTTGGTGAATTTCTTCTTTAGCCTCCAGAACTGCCTCTTTTTTTTCGGCAGAACTTTTTTCCCGCGCTTCGTCAATAATTCGCCGCGCCTCTTCTTCCGCAGAACCGATTTGAGCTTCGGCAGTCCGTTTTCTGGCAAGGTATCCGCCGACCGTGCCCAAAATTGCCGCGACTACAAAAACTGCGATTGTGATAACTATCTCATTCACCCCCTGCCTGTACAAATAAAAAACTCTCTGCTGCCGTGTCGATCCATTAAAGCAGAATAAAAATTTTCAACTGCAGAGGGCAACAAAAAAATTTTCGTCTCCCGAAAAAATTTATATTCGAAAACAAATTTACTCAAAACCTTTTCATAAAGTCGGAACGGGGACTTTTAAAAATTGTCCTCCGCATTTTCTAAACTGCATCTAAATGTTTCAACACAAAAAATATTTTCCTTCGTACTTCAATAGTACCGCATTATTTTATATATTGTCGAATAATCTGTCAAATAATTTTCCGGTTGAAATTCAATTAAGTTGATTAAGATTTTGAAAAGTTTTATAATTTCAAAAAAATTTTTCGGGAGGTAAAGGCATTGAAAAAGTTTGAAAAATGGCAAGGTTGCGGAAATGATTTTGTGATAATCGACAGTCGCGTTGATGATGAAATTGACGACGTGCAAAAAATTTCGCAAATTTGTGACAGACATTTCGGAGTCGGAGCGGACGGCGTGATTTATGTTTTGCCGTCGAAAATTGCCGATGTGCGAATGAGAATTTTTAACGCGGACGGGTCGGAAGCGGAAATGTGCGGCAACGGCATAAGATGTTTCACGAAATTTTTGCTGGACGGCAAGGCGAAAAAAAAATTGAAAGTCGAGACAGGCGCGGGAATTTTGACGGTGAAAATTATCGGCGAAAATGTGACGGTTGATATGGGCGAGCCGATTTTGAGCGCAAAAAAAATTCCCGTCGCAGGTTACGGGGAAGAAAAAGTTATCGGCGAGGAAATCGAAGTTGACGGAAAAATTTTTAAAATGACTTGCGTTTCGATGGGAAATCCTCATTGCGTTGTTTTTGTTGACGACGCGGAAAAAATTGAGCTTGAAAAAATCGGACCGAGATTTGAAGTTCATGAAAAATTTCCCAAGCACACGAACACGGAATTTGTTCAGGTCGTCGGGAAAAATATTTTGCGTATGAGAGTTTGGGAGCGCGGAAGCGGAATTACTTTGGCTTGCGGGACGGGTGCTTGTGCAACTGCGGTTGCGGCGAATTTGAATAATCTTGCGGAAAAATCCGTCGAAGTTAAATTGGACGGCGGAAGTTTGAAAATCGACTGGCAAAACGATAATCATATTTATATGACCGGCGCGGCTGAAAAAGTTTTTTCGGGACAGTTTGATTTTTAGGAAAAAGCGATATGGACGACTTCAAAGAACTTATCAAAGAAAAAAAATGGCTGATAATAAAATTGCTTGTGATAATCATTCCCGGAATTTTTTACTGGATTTTGAACGACAACTTTGAGAGAAAAATTTCTTTTAACCTTTCGATGAACGCGGGAGTAACTTCAAAAAATACTTCAGAGCAAGTTGAAACGCCTCAACCTGTCGAGCAAAAAAATAATCCGCCGCCCGTAGTTCAGCCCGCCAATAATGATAATATTTTGCTTGCCCAACAAAAATATAACGAAGGTTCTGCCGCCTTCAGTCGAAAAGATTATGTCGCCGCAGTAAATTTTTTTAATCAGGCGATTGAACTTAATCCGAATCATTCTTTTGCCTATCACGACCGCGGAATGGTTTATCAAATTACCGGCAATCTTACTCAAGCACTTGCAGACGTGAACAAGGCGATTGAACTTGATCCGAATCCTGCACTGATGTACAACACTCGCGGCGCAATTTATCGAAAATTGAAGAATTTTGATGAAGCGATAAAAAATTTTGACAAAGCGATTCAACTCGATCCGAAATATTCGCAGGCGTACAGTAACCGAGCACTTGTTTACGGCGAATTAAAAAATTACGGTCAAATGATTTCCGACTGCAATATGTCATTGCAGTTGAATGCGGGAAATGCAGACGCTTATCTTTTTCGCGCAATAGCTTATTTCAACTCAAACGATTACAACAAAGCCCTTGCGGATTTTAATATGGCGATTAACTTGGGCGGAGATTTAAGTCCCGGAAATTTGCCGCTTGCTTATCAATATCGCGGCGTTTGTTATCAAAGATTGGGCGACAATCAAAAAGCTCAATCGGATTTCGGGCAGGCGAAAAATCTCGGTTATAAAGGTAAGTGAAGGTACTCCAACTTAAAGAAGTCGGAGCTTCCTGCTTCATCGGCTGTTGCACGATAGCAAGTATCGCGTCTTACATAGTCTCCACAGGCGTGAATTCCCGTCCAACCAT
>CAJOCT010000022.1:17593-41265 GCA_905236725.1 uncultured Selenomonadaceae bacterium
ATGCAACGCCTGAATTCTACTGTAATGATTTTAGCGTGTCAAGCGCAATTCATCCCGCCACTTGTAGAAGAGGGGGATTTCTTGCTAATCAAGGTTAAATTTTTTCAAATAAAAAAATCTCTGACAAAAATTTTTTTTCTGCCGGAGATTTTTTTTTATTAAGAATTTCTTTTGTCTTTCCAACCCGAAATATTTTTTTGACGGGCGCGGGCAATGGCAAGATTTTTTTCGGGAACTGTATCGGTTATCGTCGAGCCTGCCGCAATGTACGCGCCGTTTTCAACTGTGACGGGCGCAACAAGATTTGAATTGCAACCGACAAAAACATTGTCGCCGATTTTTGTGCGGAATTTTTTCTTGCCGTCGTAATTAACCGTGATCGTCCCGCAACCGATATTGCAACCCGAGCCCATATCCGTATCGCCGATATATTGCAGGTGCGGAAGTTTTGAACCTTCGCCGACATTTGAATTTTTTACTTCGACAAAGTTGCCGATTTTAACTTTTGCTGAAATTTTACTTCCCGGACGAATATGAACGTAAGGTCCGAGAATAACGCCGTCGCAAATTTCGCTTTCGTGGCAGTAACTGAAATGCGCTTGAACGTTATCGCCGACAATCATATCAGTAAAACGCGTGTGAGGACCGATAACGCAGTCCGAGCCGATTTTTGTCTTGCCTTCAAGATAAGTGTTCGGATAAATAATTGTGTCCTGCCCGACTTCGACTTCAGCGTCGATAAAAGTGCTTGCGGGGTCGATGATTGTGACTCCGCTTTCCATAAGTTCGATATTTTTTCTCTGTCGCAAAACTTTTTCGGCTTCGGCGAGTTGAACGCGAGAATTTATGCCGAGCGTTTGAGTGTAATCGTCCGCAACAACCGCGCCGATTTTTTCGCCGGAATTTTTTAAAATCGTCAGCACATCGGGCAAATAATATTCGCCTTGAGAATTTTCGTTTTTGACTTGAGTGAGTGCGGAAAAAAGTTTTTTCACGTCGAAACAATAAATTCCCGCGTTGACTTCGCGAATATTTTTTTCAGCGTCGGACGCGTCTTTATGTTCGACAATTTTTTTTAAGTCGCCGTTATCTTCGCGAATAATTCTGCCGTAACCCGTCGCATCGGGCATTTCGGCAGTCAAAACAGTTGCGGCGACTTTTGAATTTTCATGAGCGTCAACAAAATTTTTCAAAAGTTCGCCTGTGAAAAGCGGAGTATCGCCGCATAAAACCATCAAAGTCCCGTTCGAGTTCGCAAAATTTTCCTTCGCGCACAAAACCGCGTGACCCGTGCCGAGTTGTTCGGCTTGCAAAACAAATTCAACGCCGGAAATTTTTTCTTTGACGAGTTCCGCGCCGTTGCCGATCACCACGACTTCACGAGTTGAGCCCGCCTCCTTCGCCGCGTCGATAACGTGACGCAACATTTCTTTTCCGCAGACCTTGTGCAAAACTTTCGGCAATTTGCTTTTCATTCGCGTACCTTTTCCCGCCGCCAAAATTACAGTTTCCAATCTCATTACCTCCCGCGCCGAATTTTAATTTAATTTCTAATTTATGTAAAGTTGCGATTAAATTTTCAGTCGGCTATAATCTCGTGGAAAAAATTTTTTTTGAAAGGTGATTTAAATGGAAAAAACTTTGGTGCTTATCAAACCCGACGCTTTCGGCAACGGTGACGCGGGAAATATTTTGAAACGTTACGAGGACGAAGGATTTAAAATTGTTGCGGCAAAAGTCATGCAGATGGATGAAAAAATCGCGGCGATTCATTATTCAGAACACCGCGAAAAAAGTTTTTATAAAAATCTTGTCGAGTTTATGACGAGTGCGCCGCTGATGGCTTTGGTTTTGAGCGGAGAAAATGTTATCAGTCGAGTTCGCGAAATTAACGGCGCGACCAATCCGGCGAATGCGGCTGAAGGAACTATCCGCAAACTTTACGCGAAGGACAACACTCAAAACGCCGTTCACGCTTCCGACAGCCCCGAAAGTGCCGCCCGTGAAATTCCAATTTTTTTCAGCGCGATAGAAATTTTTGAATTAGTGCATAGTGTATAGTGGACAGGTGACAGGGATTTTTCCCGCTATTCCCTGCCCACTGCCCACTGATCCCTGAACTTGCGACAACAAGTTCTTAAATTTCCAGCGTCATGGCGATTTCGTCACAGTTGGGAAATTTCGGGCATTCGATACATTCTTTCCAGATTTTATGCGGCAGAGATTCTTTGGTCGTGGTTTTAAATCCCAAACTTTGGAAAAATTCGGGCGTGTAAGTCAGCGTGAAAAATTTTTTTACTCCGACTTCTCGCCCTTCTTCCAAAAGTTTTTTGACGATTTCCGCGCCGATTCCCTGCCGTTTATAATCTTCGTGAACTGCCATTGAACGCACTTCCGCAAGTTCGTTCCAAGTTAAATGAAGTGCGCCCGTGCCGACAATTTTTTCTGTAGAAATTTCTTCGGCGACAACAAATTCGCGGATTGTTTCGTAAAGAACGTTATGCGGTTTCGGCAACATTATCCCTCGACTTGCATAACTCGCGATCAAATTATAAATTTCCTCAACGTCTGAAAATTTTGCTTGTCTGTATTTGAGCATAAAAATTTTCCCGCCGAATCAATAGCCGATTTTTTTCAGCCATTCAGAAACTTTTTGTTCCGATTCGCTGAAATTTTTTTGTGCAGTTTTTCCGTTCATTTCAAAACCTTGCAAAATTTTCGACTCGGGACAAACTAAAGTAAATTGTTGATCTGTCGAAGAAAGTCCGCTTCCGCCGTGTGTGCAGAACGGAATTATTTTTTTGCCGCTGAAATTATATTTTTCCAAAAAGCTGTAAATTATCATCGGCGCATCTCCGTACCAAATCGGATAGCCGATAAAAATTGCGTCGTATTGCTCAAAATTTTCAACCTCACCGACAAATTGCGGACGTGCCTTAGCGGCTTTTTCACTACTTGCGACTTTTTTACATTCCTCATAATCGGCGGGATAATTTTCAACGGGTTCTATTCTGAACAAATCTCCGCCGGTCTTCTGCGCGATAATTTCCGCAATATTTTTCGTATTATTCGAATATGAAAAATACGCGACCAAAACTTTTTCCTTTGCGAAGGACACACCCTCGCCGACCGTCAAAATTAATCCGACAGTCAACAGCACAGCCAAAAACTTTTTCATAAAAGTTACCTCCAAAAAAAATTTATGTTTTTTCAGATGCGGGACAAATTTTTTTCAGCGGACAATCCGAACATTTCGGATTTCTCGCCTTGCAAATTTTTCGCCCGTGCCAAATTAACCAATGATGAGCGTCTGACCATTTTTCTCGCGGAATAATTTTTTGCAAGCCCGTTTCAACTTCAAGCGGCGTTTTTCCCTCCGCAAGTTTCATTCGGTTGGACAACCTGAAAACGTGAGTATCGACAGCAATCGCAGGATTTTTAAAAGCCACGCCGGTTACAACGTTCGCGGTTTTTCTTCCCACGCCTGGAAGTTTGATAAGTTCGTCAAAACTTTCGGGAACTTCGCCGCCGTAATTTTCCAGCAATATTTTTGAAGTCTCGATGATATGTTTCGACTTTGTTTTAAAAAATCCGCACGGTTTAATAATTTTTTCAAGTTCGCTTTGTCCGAGTTGAAGAATTTTTTCGGGAGTGTTCGCAATCGGAAATAAAACCTGCGTGACTTGATTTACTCTTTTGTCTGTGCATTGCGCGGATAAAATCACGGCGACCAAAAGTTCAAAGACCGAATTAAATTTCAGTTCGGGGACTGCGCCGCGATAAGTTTCCTCCAAAATTTTCAGTTCCTCAAGTTTAATTTCGTCGTTCATTTCCAAGCCTTTCCGCAAAAAAAATTTCAGCGGTCTTTTCTACAAAATAAAAATTTTTCCTGCGTCAAAAAAAAACTTGCCCGCCAAAATTTCAAGTTATATAATCGTGAGAAAATTTTACTCAAAAAAAGTTGGTGACTTTTTTGGACAGAATCAGCGTTTTTGTCAGAAGACAGCGCATAAAAAAATTAGAAATTTGGACAATGCGAGCGATTTTGTTTGAAGCATTTTTCGTTGCGATTTTTCCGGGTGTTGCATCTGCAGCAGTCATGGTCGGAATAATCGCCTGGTTTTTCAGATTGCAAATAGACAGCAGATTTAAAATGCGAACTCTGCCTTTCGACATACCCGCCGCAATTTTTTTCATTCTCGGCGCAATTTCGGTTTTCAATTCGTCCGCGCTGAATTTTGAATTGGTCTACAATTATTGCGGAATCGTCGGAATTTATTTTTTGACTTACGTTTTGGTCGGACAAAATATTCGAACGCCCGCGCAGGTGAAAATGTTGGCGAAGGCGTTGGCGGCGTCGGCTTTTATCGTCGTGATGTGCGGATACTTTCAATATATTTTCGGCGTGGACATTTCGGACATGAAATGGGTTGACGGCGAGGTTTTCCCCGAACTTCGCAAGCGAGTTTTTTCCACGCTGGAAAATCCGAATATTTTGGCGGGATATTTAGACGTTATGATTTGCCTGGCGTTGGGAGTTTTCGCAAAAGTCACGGGACACACTCGAAAAATTATTTTTATCATTGCGATTACAATGTTGACCGCCTGCCTTGCGATGACTTATTCGCGCGGAGCATTTTTAACGCTGGCAATAATTTTTTTGATTTACGGAATTTTGCAGGACTTGCGAATTTTAATTTTGTTCGCAATTTTGACGGGCTTGATAATTTATAACGACGTAAATTTTTTGGACAGAATTCTGTCAATTTTCACGGAGACGCCTGATTCTTCCGAAGGCTTGCGAATCGGGATTTGGGTGAGCACAATTTCAATGATTGCCGACCATCCTTTTATCGGCGTGGGTTGGGGAGCTTACAAGGCGGTTTATCCGCAATACAATTATTATCTTGCCGACCCTGACATTGTAATTTATCACGCGCACAATTTATTTTTGCAGACGGCGGCTGAAGTCGGAATCGTAGGGATGCTGGCGTTTTTCTGGTATTTTTTCGGGACAATGTTTATGAATTTGGCATTGGGAAAAAATGAGCGGTACGAAAAAATTAAAACCGGCACGACAAGTGCTTTTCGCGAAAAAATTTACTTGCGGCTGGCAAATGTTTTTGTAACGAGTAATTTTTTGCAGACTTTGGCGCGGAGTAAATCTCTTTTGAGCAATCGGCTGGCGGACTTTTTTCATTCGGTTATGGATAAATTTTCTTTCGGCGCAAAAGAAAAAATTCCCGACACCGAAAAAAAATCTGACACTAAACTTGTTCACCACGAAGAAATGAAATGGAATAAAAACAAAAAAAATTTCGACAAAGATGACGATGACAAAATAGACTTGCAACGCTTTGCGGAAAAAGATATTCAAGCCGAACTGCACGAAAAAATTTTTATCGCTGACACTCAAATTGTCGAGGGGCTGAAACTCGGAATCGGACTTGCCTTTCTGTCGATGGCATTGAACGGAATGAGCGACGATTTGCTTTTCAACATTCCCAGTTCAATTTTGATGTGGCAACTCGGCGCACTCGGCGCGGCAATAAACATCATGACGGAAGACTGAAAATAATTAGTAATTCGTAATTGAAAATTCATTGCGCATTACGCATTACCAATTACGCATTGAAATGGGGGGATTGAATGGAAAAAAAAATTTCACAAGCGACGCTGAACAGATTGCCGATTTACTATAGAATTTTATGCACGGCGGCGGAGAGCGGTGTTGAAATAATTTCTTCGCATGAACTCGGAAAAATTCTGAACATCACGCCCGAACAGATCCGAAAAGATTTAACAAGTTTCGGCAACTTCGGCAAAAAAGGAATCGGCTATGAAGTAAGCGATCTGAAAAACAAAATCGAAAACATTCTCGGCTTGCAATACCATTGGCGACTGGGAATTGTCGGCGCGGGGCATTTGGGCGCGGCTCTTGCCAATTACAAAAATTTTCCTTCGCTGGGCTTTCAAATTGTTGCGCTCTTCGACGTTGACGAAAGAATTATCGGCTCGGAAATCAACGGCGTAAAAATTTATGACTTCAAAAAAATAAATTCCGTCGCAACGAGAAAACTCGTTGACATAGGAGTTATCGCCGTTCCCGACATCCACGCGCAGAAAGTTGCCGACGCTTTGGTTAAGGCGGGAGTTTTGGGAATTTGGAATTTCGCGCCGATTAAATTAAACGTGCCGCCGCAAATTACTTTGGTCAACGAAGATTTATCAATCGGTTTGACCTCGCTAAGTTATCACCTGGCGCAAAAATAATTTTGTTGACGGGCGAAAAAATTTTTGTTATAAATATGTAAGCAGTCAAAAATTTTTGGAAATTTTTTGATTTTTTGCGGGAGATGTTCAACAGAAAATAAATTTTCCAGTAACATTAAAAATTTTTAAATAGGATTTGTCCGCCTGAAAGTTTCTAAGCTCAGTTACATTGATGCCGCTAAAGATTCCTTAGGGTTAATAATTCCGATTTAAAAGCGCGAAGCAAACTGCAGAAGCTTGCAATAATATTTTTACGAGCCGGTCGCGAAAAAGCGCAGAGCCTGTGAATGAAAAAATTCGCAGGCTCTTTTAATTTTATCGGATTAGGAGGTGGACAATATGAACGATACAAAAAACACGAATCAAGATTTGCAGTGGTTGCTGTGTCCGAAGTGCAACAAAAAAACGCGGCTGAAGTTGCGCCCCGACACCGAACTCAAAAACTTTCCGCTCTATTGTCCGAAATGCAAGGAAATGACTTTGGTGGATGTGAAAAATTTTGAAATTTTAAGTCAGCAAACTTTAACTTCTCCGCCAAACGGTAAAAACGGAAAAAAGAAAAAAACTTAGGCGCGATACTCTTCGGCAAGTTTTTTGAAAAGCGGCAAAGATTTTTCGATGGTTTCGGTTTTTATGCAATAAGCCGCGCGAAAATATCCCGGTGCACCAAAATCCGCGCCGGGTACCAATAACAAGTCGTATTTTTTCGCCCGTTCACAAAAAGCGTAATCGTCCGTTTCAAGTGCTTTCGGGAAAAGATAAAACGCACCTTGCGGCTTGACGCACTCAAAACCCGCCGAAATTAAGCCGTTATATAAAATTTTTGCATTTTTTTCGTAAATAGAAATGTCGGAAGGTTTTCCCGCGCACTTGGCGATAACCAGTTGCCAAAGGCTCGGGGCGTTGACGTGAGTTAAAACTCTTGCCGCTCCCGCAACCGCGCCGAAAATTTTTTCAAAGTCCGCAACTTCGTCGGGAACGATAATATAACCGATTCTTTCGCCGGGCAGGGAAAAAGATTTGCTGTAAGAGTAGCAGACCAAAGTGTTTTTATAAAATTTCGGAACGTAGGGAACTGCGATATTGTAAGCGATTTCCCGATAAGGTTCATCGGAGATTATAAAAATTTCTCGTCCGAATTTTTTTGACTTGTCGCCCAAAATTTCGGCAAGTTTTTTTATTGTCTCTTCGGAATAAATCGCGCCGCTCGGATTATTCGGGGAATTTATGATAACGGCTTTTGTTTTCGGCGAAAGAATTTTTTCAAACTCGTCGAAATTTATTTGCCAGTCTTTCGGTTGAGCGGGAACGACTTTTAATTTTGCGCCGACCGACTCGACAAAACATTTGTACTCGGGGAAGTACGGAGCGAATGCAATAAATTCGTCGCCGTCTTCCGCAAGTGCTTTGAAAGAAATTGTAATCGCCGCCGCCGCGCCTGACGTTAGGAAAAAATTTTTTCCCGAAAAATTTGTGCCGAAACGTTCATTGACACTTTTCGCCAAAGTTTCGCGAACTTGAGGATTGCCGGGCGCAACCGTGTACCCGTGAACTGCGGACGGCTCATAATTCTGCAAAATTTCAATCGCCGCATTTTTCACAAATTCGGGCGTGGGAACATTCGGATTTCCCAAACTGAAATCAAAAATATTTTCCTCGCCGACCTCTGCCGCACGTTTTCTGCCAAATTCAAAAATCGTGCGGATTGTAGATTTTTTCGTCCCGAGTTCATACATTTTACTTGAAACCATTTTAAAACCTCCTTATTTAGTGAACAGTAAACAGTGGACAGGTTACAGAAAAACTATCTCCTGTCCACTGTCCCCTAAACTTTTATTCAGCTGTTCAACATTGCATTTCTATAAATTGAGATAACGTCTGAAATTTTTTTATTCGGTGAATCGACTGACTTGTAACGGTTTTTATGTTTTTCGTCGCCGATTTCGTCAAGAATTTTTTCTTCGCGATAATCTTCGGGCAACTCTTTAAACTCCTTCGACTTTGTGAACTGCGCCCACTCATCTTCAAGTGCGCGAATTGTCATAATAAATTTTTCCAGAATGTCATCGGCGGTAGTTTTTTTGCTTGAATTTTCGTTTGAATCGACGGAAGAATTTTTTTCTGAAGAATTTTCGGACTGTTGAGCCTCTGCATTTTCTGCGTTTGCTTGTTGAAGATTTTCCGCCGCGTCTTGATTCGCCTGAATTTCCAACTTAGTGACTTCGGTCGCCGCCTCCGTCATTTGTTCGCCGTCCGCTGAAATTTGTTCGTTTGCCTGAATAAAACTCGACGAATTTTCAGCAGAAATATTTTCCGCAGAAGTTTCAACGCCCGCAACATTTCCGCCGACTTCCATGCCCGCCTGAAAACCTGCCGCAGAAATTCCCGCGCCGCCTGCCGACATTCCCGACTTGAACGCCACCAACTCCGCGCTTGCCTCCGCCGACGCTTTTACCATCGCTTGAGTAACTGCCTGACGCGCCTCCTGCTTGGTTTTGGCTTTTTTGAGTTCGCCTTTGAGTTCTTCGCGAGCCTCCTCCGCATGCTTTGCCTTTCTGTAAAGTTTCGGATCTTTTTCGCGCAGATAACTCATTTCCTCCGTCGAAAGTTTTTTTCCGTTCATCAATTTTTGTTTGATGCTTGAAATTCTTGCCGAACCGGCTTTTGAATCAGATTTTTTCTGCGCCTTCATCATCTGGTCGAACATATTTGACTTTGCAAACTGTAAATGCCCGTTAGCATCGACAACGCGCTGACCGGTTTTAATTTTGTAATTTGCCGCGAAGTGTAAATTTTTTTGTTTGATGTACGAACCGACTGTCCCTATCGTCATAAAATTCATCTTAAAAACCTCCTTGTCGAAAAAAATCCGAACTCCCGTCGCAATTTTACAATCAAGCTCAATCAGCGTCAACTTTCGACAAAAAATTTTTTTTAACTTGCCTTTAAAGAAAAATAATGCAATAATGCTTTCAACAAAAAAGTTTTGGAGTGACTGAAAATTATGAGTGAGATTTTGGAAAAAGTTTTAGATGAATTTAAAAATCTTGCGGCGATTCCCCGCCCGTCCAAGCACGAGGAAAAAGTCAGCGATTTTTTGAAAAATTATTTGAGCGATTTGGGTTTTGAAGTCGTGCAGGATGAAAACAAAAATATTATTGCCGAAATTCCCGCGCTGTGCGGTCTGGAAAATTCTCCGCGCACAATTTTACAGGCGCATATGGATATGGTTTGCGTGGCGGAAGAAGGTCGCGAATATAATCCTTTGACCGACCCGATAAAACTCATTCGCACGGAAAATTTTTTGCAGGCGGACGGCACGAGTTTGGGCGCGGACGACGGTATGGGAATTGCGGAAATTCTTTACATCGCCAAAAACCATGAAAAATTTCCTCACGGACCGTTGAGAATTATTTTTACGACGGACGAAGAACAGGGCATGAGCGGCGCGGAAAAAATGGACGAAAAATTTCTTCAGGACGCGGATTTTTTAATTAACTGCGACAGCGAAAATTATGACGAAATTGTTGTCGGAAGTGCGGGACATGTTTACGTCGAGTTCAGAAAAAAATTGGAGCTTGAAACGCCGAAAGAAAATTTTACAAATGCTTATCGAATAAAACTTTCCGGCTTTCGCGGCGGACATTCCGGAATAAAAATCGCCGAGCATCGCGCCAACGCCATAAAAATTTTGAGAAATTTTTTGCGTCTGGTCAAGGGCAAAGGATTTTTTCAAGTGGCGTATTTTTCCGGCGGGACTGCGGTAAATGTTATTTCGAGTTCTGCGGAAACCGTCATTGTCACAGGTTTGGAAATGGAAACTTTACAAAAATGCGCCGAGCTTCTCAAAATTCAAATTAAAACAAATTACGCCGACAGCGAACCGAATGTCAAAATTGAAGTCACGCCCGCCGAAATGCCGAAAAAAGTTTGGAGCATGAGGGATTTCGGCGACTTTATGAACATTACGACGATTATTCACAGCGGAGTTTATTCGATGAGCGGCACAATTCCCGGCGCGGTTGAAACTTCTGCGAATATCGGAATTGTTCGCACGGAAAACGGATTTTTAAATATAAGTTTGATGGCGCGTTCTCACGTTCCCGAAATGCTGAACGATTTTCTGGAAATGTACAAGCAGGCCGCCGAGATAAGCAATTTTGAAATAATTTGCGCCGAACCTTCGCCCGCGTGGAGTTTCAATCCCGACGGCAAACTTTCAAAAATAATGGCGAAAATTTTTGAAGAGCAAAATAATTTTGCGCCGAAAGTTCACATAATTCATGCCGGTCTTGAGTGCAGTTTCTTTTACACAAAAAATAACAATCTCGATATTGTTTCAATCGGCACGACGAACGAAAATATTCACAGTCCGCAGGAAAAATTGCATCTGAAAACCGTCGAGCCGCAAGTCAATTTGATTATCGCGACGCTTGAAAAAATTTCCGAAGCATGAATTTAATGATAACGGCTGTTGCGGCGTTTTTGTTCGACGCACTGATCGGCGACCCGCGCAGTAAATTTCACCCCGTCGTTTTAATCGGCAATTTAATTTCTTTTCTGGAAAAATTTTTTCGCCGCGATTCGGACGGTTACATAAAAAAAATTTGCAAGGGCGGAATTTTAGTCAGTCTTGTCCTTGCAATTTCTTACGGCGCGGGAGTTTTGATTTTAATTTTGGCGACATTGACGAAAAGTTTGACCGTAAAAATTTTTGTTGAAGCGATTGTTTTAAGTTTTATGATTTCGCCGCGATCTCTTGCCGAAGCGGGACGGGAACTTTATTACCTTCTCACGGTCGGAAATTTGGCGCAGGCTCGTTACAAAGTCGGTTGGATCGTCGGGCGTGATACAAATTATTTGAACGAAGCCGAAATTGTCCGCGCGACTATTGAAACCGTTTCGGAAAATACGGTTGACGGAATTATTTCGCCGCTTTTTTATTTCGCCGTCGGAGGTCTGCCGCTCGCCATTGCTTACCGCGCGGTAAACACGATGGATTCAATGCTTGGTTACAAAAACGAAAAATATTTTTATTTCGGGAGAGTTGCCGCGCGACTCGATGACGTTGCAAATTTTATTCCAGCGCGAATCACGGCGATTTTATTTATCGCGGCGGCTTTTATTTTGAGACTGGATTATAAAAATGCGTTCGATATGATGAAACGCGACGCACATAAACACCCCAGCCCGAACGGCGGTTACGCGGAGGCGACTGTTGCCGGTGCTCTCAACATTCAGCTCGGCGGAATAAATTCTTATTTCGGAGTGCCGCATTTTCGTGCGTACATGGGCGACCCGAACGAAATTTTGGAGCCCGCACATATTCTCGGCGCAATTCGTTTGATGTACACCGCAACAGTTATTTTTTTGTGCCTGTCAATTATCATTTAAAGTCTTAACGGACAGAAAAAATTCCGCTCACTGTCCACTAACCACTAAAATGGAGGAATTTAATGGAAAATCAAAGACCGAAGCAGAAACGTTCATTTAAATTCATAATAAGATTTTTTCAAATAATTTTTACGCTGATATTCGTATTTCTTGCATCATTTTTCATAACGCTTTCACTGAACGCCGAAAACCCGAAAGAACATTTTTTTGAAGTAACGAAAGAAATTTTTTCGCTGTTGGAAGACGATAAAAAAAGTGAAGCGGAAAAAAATTCTATCGCTATAGAAAAAGTTTCTTCGGCTGAAGAAAAAAAATCTGTTCCCGTGACTTCTTCGCGCGATGAAAAAAATCTCGGGTTGAGCGGCAGAATCGACCGAATTATGGCCGTTGAAGATGCCGTCAAGGAAAAAGAAAAAAATATTCGCCCGTATGTTTTGCTGGAAGATATGCCGAATTATTTGGTTCAGGCGATTATCGCGGTTGAGGACGTGCGATTTTATTCTCACAGCGGTTACGATTTAAATTCGATATTCAGAGCGACTGCCCACAACGTCGAATCCGGCGAAATTGAAGAAGGCGCGTCGACTATCACTCAACAACTCGCGAAAAATTTATTTTTGACTCAAGAACAATCTTTCACGCGAAAACTTGAAGAATTATTTTTGGCGATGAATATTGAAAAGCATTTTTCAAAAAATAAAATTCTTGAACTTTATTTGAATACGATTTATTTCGGCTCAAATTTTTACGGAGTCGAGAGCGCGGCAGAAGGTTACTTCGGCAAAAAGCCAAAAGAATTGACTTTGGCGGAATCGGCGATGTTGGCGGGACTTCCGAACGCGCCGTCGGTTTATTCGCCGTACGTAAATTTTTTGTTGGCGAAAAAAAGGCAACTCGTGGTTATTAACGCAATGTTGAAAAACAAGGCGATCTCTTCGCGCGACGCGGAAAATGCCCGCATTGAAGAAATTGTTTTGGTCAGAGAATAAAAATTAAAACCCGCCCAATTTTTTAAATCTGCGGAAGTTAAATTTATCCGCATAAAAATTTCTCGAAAATGTGACGGGTTTTTTTGTTTGTCCAAAAAGGAAATCGGCGGAAGGCGGGGAATATATAGGCACGGAGGTCGGAAAATTGAATGCGGAGATCGATGAGTTTGTTGAGCAAGTGCGTTTGCGTTCAGATATTTACACGATAGTTTCAGAGTGTGTTTCGTTGAAATTTAAGAATGGGCGATTTTGGGGGCGTTGTCCTTTTCACGAAGATGACGCGGAGTCTTTTTCGGTCGCGCCGGATAAGGGTTTTTTTTATTGTTTTCACTGCCATATCGGCGGAGACGCTCTTAAATTTATTTCGATGAAGAAAAAAATTTCCTACTTTGAGGCGGTGAAAACTCAAGCCGAAAAACTTAAAATTTCTCTTCCTTCGCGCAAAAAAGATTTTCAAATTTTTGAGCTGAAACAAAGAAAAAAAACTTTGTTCGAAATCAATCGACTTGCCGCCGACTTTTATCATGAGTTTTTGAAAAAATCCGATGCGGGAAAAAACGGCAGGAAATATTTGGAAGCACGTGGAATAACAAGCGGCGCGATTGAGGAATTCAAGCTGGGGTTTGCGCCGAAAAATTCCGATAAGTTGACGAATTTGCTCCTTGAAAAAAAATTTACTCCGGAACAGTTGATTGAATCGGGGCTTGTTTTGCGGCAGGAAAACGGCGAAAAACTTGTCGACAGATTTCAAGAATGCGTTATCATTCCCGCAATAAACGTTTTCGGGCGCGTGGTCGGAATCGGAGGAAGGATTTTAGAATCAACTGCCGAAAATGACCCTTCAAAGCTCTTTGATATACCGAACAACATGGTTTTTGACAGGGAAAGTTTTATTTTCGGCGTGAAAAAACCCGTCAGGTCTTTGTTGATTGCCAAAAATTATACCGATGCTGTTTTTCTGAACGGCGCGGGAATTAAAAGTGTTGCAGCTTTTTCATACGAACATTTAAACGAAGGGCATCTGCGATTTTTGCTTAAGTACGCAAAGAAAATTATTTTTTGTCGTGAAAAAGAAAAAATCGAGCAAGAAGAACTGACAAAAATTTTGCCGATCGTTAAAAATTTTGAAAACGAGGTTTTTTTCGTTTCAATTCCGGAAAACCAATCTCCGCAGGTTTTTGTTCGCGATAACGGAAAAGAAAATTTTTACGAGATTGTAAAAAATGCGCGTTCTGTCTTTGACTGTCAACTGCAAAATGTTTTAGATCAAAATGCTCATTCTTCTTCGGAAGAAAAAGTCGAGACGTTGAAGAAAATTTTTCAAATTGTTTCCGTCGAAAAAAACGGTGAAATTTCGGAAGAATATTTGAAAAAATTTTCCGATACTCTTGAATTGGGCAAGGACGAAATTCTGGAAGAGTGGAAAAAATTTCAATCGCCGCTCGTCGAAAAAAAAGCTGTCAAAGTTGAATCAACGCCAAAAAAATTGAATTCATCCGACAAATCATCTCAAGAAGATAAATCGTTCTATCATTTGTGCGTATCGATATTGCGAACTTGCTGGCATGAGGACGGTCTTTTGGATTTTGCTTTGGCGTTGTTGCCTGAAGAAAGTTTTTCAGAAGTTCATCGGGAGATTGTTGACTACATAAAAAAATCTTCAGACGAGGAGAAAAGACCTGATCTTTCAGAGGCAAAGGACGAACTCAGCGAAAAGGCTTATTCCGAGCTCTCTAAAATAGTTGGAAAATATGACGGCGAGTTGCAAGATGTGGATTTGGAAGCGTTTGACGATTCAGTCACCACAGCCCTGAAGATTTACCTGCAAAAATCGTTCGACGCGAAAGTTCAAGAAGCCCAAGAGTATTTGGCGAAAGGTGACATGGATTCTTACGGTAAAATAACGCAGGAAACAAATATATTGAGAAAAAAAATTGATGAATTAAAATGAAAAGGGGGCTGCAATATGACAAAAGAAAATAAGACTGTTGCGGAAGTCAAGCACAGCTCTCAAAAGATTTCCAAGCCTTCAACAGGAGTAAACAGAAAAAAATCCAAAAGTTCACAAAAAAATTCTCCTCAAGCAGATATGGAAATGGAGAGCCTTGCCGCCATGCCCAATCTTCAGCGTGCGCAAATATTGGCGGTGCTTTTGGAAAAAGCGAGAAGAAACGGCGGAAAACTCAATCAAAGCGATTTGGACGACGCAACACAAAGACCGGACTTGACTTTGGAAAAATCTGTTGCGGAGTATGAGAGCGTTTACGGCGATTTAATTGAAAAGGGTATTGAAATCGTTGACGACACGGACGACGCAAAAAATAAAATTGTCGATCTTCCCGACGTGCCGACAGATCCCGCCGCGCAGGAAAAACCTCCCGAAGTTGTCGATTTGTCCGTCACGGAAGGTTTGAGCATTGACGACCCCGTTCGTATGTATCTCAAAGAAATCGGACGAGTGCCGCTTTTGACTGCTCAACAAGAGGTCGAGCTTGCAAAGCGAATGGAAGCAGGCGACGAGCAGGCTCAAAAAGATTTGGCGGAAGCAAATTTGCGTCTTGTCGTGAGCATCGCCAAAAGATACGTCGGGCGCGGGATGTTGTTTTTGGATTTGATTCAAGAAGGAAATCTCGGCTTGATAAAGGCTGTTGAAAAATTCGATTACAACAAAGGTTACAAGTTCAGCACTTACGCCACTTGGTGGATTCGTCAAGCGATAACGCGAGCCATTGCCGACCAAGCGCGGACAATTCGCATTCCCGTTCACATGGTCGAGACGATTAACAAGCTTATTCGCGTTCAACGTCAACTTTTGCAAAAACACGGGCGTGAACCGACTCCCGAAGAAATTGCGAAGGAAATGGACGTCAGCGAAGATCGAGTCCGCGAAATTATGAAAATCGCGCAAGAACCTGTTTCCCTTGAAACTCCGATCGGCGAGGAAGAAGATTCGCATTTGGGCGACTTTATCGAGGACCACGACGCACCCGCGCCCGCCGATGCCGCTTCGTTTATGCTTTTGAAAGAACAGCTGGCGGAAGTTTTGAGTACTTTGACCGATCGCGAGAAAAAAGTTTTAAAATTGCGTTTCGGGCTTGAGGACGGCAAGGCAAGGACTTTGGAAGAAGTCGGGAAAAGTTTCAACGTCACGCGCGAAAGAATCAGGCAGATTGAGGCGAAGGCTTTAAGAAAACTTCGTCACCCCAGCCGCAGTAAAAAACTCAAAGACTTTTTGGACTGAAAATTGACATAAAAAAAGAGTTGCCGACAAAATCGACAGCTCTTTTTTTTATGCGCTTGTAAAAAAAATTTTTTATTTGACCTTGACGACAATATCCGCGTCATCTTCGCCGGAAATGACCGCGCCGCTGTTGACCAAAATCGTCTTCAGAGTTTCGGCAATTTCGCCGCCGCCGATAACCGCCGCTTTCTTGTCTTTGAGCGCGTCTGCTCCCGCTTCGCTGATTGAAATCGTGTCGCCGATTTGAATTTTGGGAATCGGTTTATCTTCAACGTGAATGCTGCCTTCCATCAGGTCGCCTTCGCCGCCGTCAAATTTAATGATGATATGTCCAAGCGTGCGAATGTTGCTGTGAACGTCGCCGCCGACTTTGATAATTTTGAAATCTTCGCCGGAAATAGAAAGAATGTCGCCGGGCTTGATAACGCCGTCAAGTTTGTTGCCGCTGTGCAAAAGCGAAAATTCGCGAAGTTCCGGCAAAACCATGGAATCATCAAACAGAACAACCATTTTCACAACGTCGATAAACTTTTGCACATCGCCGCCGACACCTACAACCTTAGTCTCATAAAAATTTTTCGACATCAAAAACCCTCCCAAATTTAAAATACTCAAAAAAACTTTAATCTAAATTCTGCAACTGAAAAATTTATCCTGCCGCCGATAAAAAAATCTTCTGAAAAATTCGCGCTATTTTTTTTTTACGCCGTGTGATATAATTGCGAAAAATTTTTTTGCGTGGAGATTTTTTTGTGAGATATTTTCGAGCGTTAATCGCGTTAATTTTAGATATTTTCAGAAACAGAAAACTTTTGTGGCAAATGACGAAAAGAGATTTTCGGCAGAGATATTTGGGCTCATATCTCGGAATTTTATGGGCGTTCATTCAGCCGACAATCACGGTTTTAATTTTTTGGTTCGTCTTTGAAGTGGGATTTAAAGCCATGCCCGTCGAAAATTTTCCGTTCATTTTATGGCTGGTCTGCGGAATGTTTCCATGGTTTTTCATCAGCGAAAGTATTTTGAGCGCGACAAATTCTGTTATCGAGAGCAGTTTTTTGGTCAAAAAAATTGTCTTCCGCGTGGAACTTTTGCCGATTGTGAAAATTATGTCCGCGCTCGTCGTACATATTTTTTTCGTGGCGATTTTATTTGCAATGTTCGCGATTTACGGCTATTCAATTTCGATTTACAACGTGCAAATAATTTATTATTTTTTCGCGATGATTTGCCTTTCGCTCGGGATAAGTTGGCTGACGAGTTCGCTGACAGTTTTTTTGCGGGACGTGGGACAGTTCGCGACGATGCTCCTTCAGTTCGGATTTTGGGGAACGCCGATTTTTTGGGATTTGCACTTGATTCCGGAAAAATTTCAATTCATACTGAAATTAAATCCCGCGTATTATTTGGTTGAAGGTTATCGGCAAAGTTTTATTTACAAGGAGTGGTTTTGGCAGCACGAATATTTGACAATTTATTTTTGGGCGTTGACGGCGGTCGTGATGTTTGCGGGGGCTTGGTGTTTTAAAAAACTTCGTCCGCACTTTGCAGACGTTCTATAAAAAATTTTGCGGAGGTTTTTTCATGAAAAAATTTTTAAATCTGTTTCTTGTCGTGGCGGTAATTTTTTCCATGATAAATTTTGCGCAGGCGAAAGAAAATTTGCCTGAAAAATATCGGCTGGAAAAAATTTTGATTTTCAGCCGGCACAACGTCAGATCGCCGACCGTAACTTTGTCGAAAACTTTAAATCAAATTACTCATTTTGATTGGCAATGGACATCGGGACCGGGCGAACTTTCTTTAAAAGGCGGGATTTTGGAAACGGCGATGGGGCAATACTTCAGAAAATATCTTGAAAACGAAAATTTTATCACCGCTCAATATGTCCCGACCGAAGGCGAATTCAGATTTTATGCAAATTCCAGGCAAAGAACTTTTGCAACGGCGAAATTTTTTTCAAGCGGACTTTTGCCTGTTGCGAATGTAGAAATCGAACACAAATATAAACTCGAAAAAATGGAAGAAATGTTTGAGAACGATTTTGAAGGTGCAGGAGAAAATTTTCGAGAAAAAATTATTGCGAAACTTTTTTCGGAAAACAACGTAAAAAATTTTGCGGAACTGACAGAAAAATTTAAGCCGTCGACAGATTTAATTGAAAGGACGGTCGATTTCAAAAATTCTTCCTACGCAAAAAAAAATAATCTTCAGCACTTCCCGAAAAATGATTTTGCAGTTGAAGTTAGTGAAAAAAATTCCGTGACGTTCAAAGGCGGCTTGCATACGGCGACGGGAATCAGCGACGCTTTACTGATGCAATTTTATGAAAATCCAAGCAGAATAAATGAAAAGCAACTTGAAAAAATTATGCAACTTCATGACATTGAAACGGACGCGATTTTTGCAGATTCAACTTCCGCCGGAATTGCCGCGAAACCTTTGCTGAAATTTATTTATGACGAACTTTTGAGCGACAGGAGATTTTCTTTTATTTGCGGACACGACACAAATATCAGAGCGATTTTGACCGCGCTTGATGTCGAAGATTATTTTTTGCCCGATACTCTTGAGCCGAAAACTCCAATCGGCGTGAAATTCGTCGTTGAAAAAAGAATCTCCCCGGGCGGACAAGCCTACGCGGATATTTATTTGGTCTATGCGAATTTGAAGCAAATTAAAAATATGGAAGTGCTGTCACTTGAATATCCGCCGTATGTGGTTAAGTTAGATTTCAAAAATTTGAATCGAGCTGAAAACGGTCTGTATTTGTACAGCGACTTTATAGAGCGTTTTGACGATACTGTTGCAAAGGCTGATTTTTAAAACTATGAGCGATATTGTTATAAAAGCGGAAAATTTGACGAAGATTTATAAAATTTATGAAAAAAATATCGACAGGCTGAAGGAAACTTTTCATCCGTTCCACAAGAGATACAGCCGCGATTTTTTTGCGCTGAATGACGTTTCTTTTGAAATCGGGCGCGGCGAAAATGTCGGGCTTATCGGCAA
Organism: uncultured Selenomonadaceae bacterium; assembly: GCA_905236725.1. Taxonomy (GTDB): domain Bacteria; phylum Bacillota; class Negativicutes; order Selenomonadales; family Selenomonadaceae; genus Quinella. The sequence continues at coordinate 36,503 of CAJOCT010000022.1, forward strand.
AAACGGCGCGGGAAAATCTACCTTGCTGAAAATTATCACGGGCGTTTTGACTCCTTCGAGCGGAAAAATCGAAGTTCACGGGCGAATTGCTTCACTTTTGGAACTCGGCGCGGGTTTTAATCCCGAAATGACGGGCGTAGAAAATATTTTTATGAACGGGCTTTTGATGGGGCAGACTCGCGAAACCATGAACGAGAAACTGGACGAAATTATTTCTTTCGCGGACATCGGCGAATTTGTTCATCAACCCGTGAAAACTTATTCGTCGGGAATGTTTGCGCGGCTTGCCTTCGCCGTCAACGCCTTTGTCGAGCCGGATATTTTGATTATCGACGAGGCTTTGAGTGTCGGCGACGCTTTTTTTCAGAGCAAGTGTATGGATAAAATGCGAACGATGATTGACAGCGGTGTGACGGTTCTTTTCGTCAGCCACGATACTTTTGCCGTAAAAAATTTGTGCAGTCGAGCTTTTTTAATTCAAGGCGGAAAAAAAATTATGGACGCGCCGTCAAAAGAAGTCGTCGAAGTTTATCGGAATATGCTTTTGCAGTCGAATAAAGAAATTTCGACGAATGAGCGACTTGAAGAATTTATCGCGCAGTTTAAGCAAAGTAAAACTGAAGACGATTCGGACAAAAAAAATAATCCGCCGATAACTGCGGAAAATCTTGAGCGAAACAAAGAACTTTTTCTGAAAAATGCGGCGTATAATCGTGTCGGAGACGGTCGGGCGACTTTTGAAAATATTCAGCTTTTGGACTTGAACGGCGAGCCGATTTCCGAAATTATTTTCGGGCAGGAAGTTTTTTTGCGAATGGTCATCAAACTTAACGAAAATATTTCTTTTCTCGGAATGGGCTATCACATTCGCAATTCGACGGGAGTTGATTTAATTTACACCGATTCGCGTTTTGACGGAATGAAGGCGATTATTGACGGCAAGCGCGGCGAAATTTTTATCGTCGATTGGAAATTTAAAGTCGAATTGCGGCAGGAACTTTACGATATTGCCTGCGTAATTTCCACGCCGAACGACGAAACTTTCAGCGATGTGAATGTCTGCGATTTTGTGCCGTGCGCCCTGCAGTTCAGCGCGATTCATCAAAACAACAAGATGATTTTGACCGGCGGTTACGTTCATTGGCACAACGATTTAAAAATTTCCAAACTGAATTAAAAAATTTTTTCAAGCCTTCGGGCTTATTTTTTTTGCAAAAAATTTCTTGCAAAGTTTTTCGCCTTGTAATATGATTTTTTTGTTTTAAGATAATTTTTTTTTGGAGGTAAAAAAATTGGAAGTAAAAAATAAAATTATCGACGCGGTAAAAATTGCAGTCGAATCAGCTGTCAAAGATGAGGTTTTGAAAAGTTCCGAAAAAATTTTTCCGGAAATAATTTTGGAAGTGCCGCCGAAAAAAGAATTCGGAGACTTCTCAACAAATTTCGCAATGCAGTCGGCTAAAATTTTCCGCACTTCGCCGAAAAAAATTGCTGAAATTATTCGCGAAAAAATTTCTGCAGATTTCATTGAAAAAATCGAAATTGCGGGCGCAGGTTTCATGAATTTTTATCTGAAATCGGACGTAATTTATCAAGAGCTGAAAAATATTTATGACGACGTCGAAAATTTCGGTCAACTGCCCGCAAAAAATAATCCGCCGATTCAAATTGAATACGTCAGCGCGAATCCTACGGGACTTTTGCACGTCGGTCACGGCAGAGGCGCGGCGGCAGGCTCGGCAATGGTGAATATGCTCCGCGCGGCGGGTTACACCGTCGAGAGCGAATATTACATCAACGACGCGGGCAATCAAATGGAAAATCTCGCCAAATCCGTCAACGCCCGTTATCTCGAACTTTTGGGGCGCGAAGTCGAATTTCCCGAAGACGGTTATCACGCGGTTGACATTATCGACACGACGAAAAAAATTATTTCAGAACACGGCGACAAATTTTTAAATCTGCCGGAAGATGAGCGGCTGAAAATTTTAATGGATTTGGCTTACGCGGATAAACTTTCCGAACTGAAAAAAGATTTGTCGAACTTTAAAGTTGAAATTGATAATTGGTTCAGCGAAAGAACTTTGCATCCCGAAAAAATTGACTCGGCGATAAAAATTTTGCGTGACAAGGGCGAAATTTACGAAAAAGACGGCGCACTTTGGCTGAACTCGACGAAGTACGGAGACGACAAAGACCGCGTTGTCGTTCGTGAAAACGGCGTTCCTACTTACCTTGCGGCGGATATTGCTTATCACAAAAATAAATTCGACAGAAATTTCGGCACGTTGATAAATCTTTGGGGTGCGGATCATCACGGCTACATTGTCAGAGTCAAAGCGGCGATGACTGCTCTCGGTTACGACGCGGACAAGTTGAAAATTTTACTTCTGCAGATGGTTTCACTTTATCGCGGTGGCGAACTCGTCAAAATGTCCAAACGCACCGGCGAAAGTATCACCCTGCGCGAACTTATGGAGGAAGTAGGAACTGATGCGGCGAGATATTTTTTCTTGATGCGCTCGATTGACAGCCAACTTGATTTTGATTTGGACTTGGCAAAAAAACAGAGTTCGGAAAATCCCGTCTACTATATCCAATATGCTCACGCGCGAATTTGCAGCATTTTTCGGCAGACTGCGGAAGTCGGCTTGAATCTCGACGGCGAAATTAAATTTAATCTGATGAACTCGAACGCGGAAATTGACTTGATAAATAAAATTTTTGAATATCCCGACGAAGTTGAAAAATCTGCGATTGAATTTGCTCCGCAAAGAATTGCGCGTTATGCTTACGACTTGGCGGCGCAATTTCACGGCTTTTATCGCGACTGCAGAATTTTGGGCGTTGACGAAGAACTCGCAAAAGCGCGGTTGGCACTGGTAAAAATCACGGCGCACACAATAAAACACGCGCTGAATTTGTTGGGAGTTTCCGCGCCGACTTCAATGTAAGGAGGGAAATTTTTATGTTGGACGTTCAGACCGCAACAAAAGAAAATTTTTTGCCGCCGACTTTGCCTAAGGTTGACGGCGATAAGTCGATAACTTTCGGACCCGGCGAATTAAAATTTTTTGTCGCGGAAATTAAAGAGATGATTGAAAACAAAAAAATTATCGATTTACCGAAAGCCATTCACAACGCAAAATATTTTGCAATGCTTGAAGAGCGCGAAAAAGAAATTAAAGAAGGCAAAGTCGTCAGCTTTACTGCGGAAGAGTGGGAGAAATTTGTAAATGAACAGGAATTTTAGCGAGAAAGGATTTGCGGATTATGTTTATTGGCAAATGCAAGATCGCAAAACTTTGAAGAAAATCAACCGACTTCTTGACAGTATCGAACGTGACGGCGCAATGGAAGGCGAGGGAAAGCCCGAACGTTTGAAGTATGACGCGGGTTACAGTCGCCGAATTGATGAGGCAAATCGACTGGTTTATAAAATTGAGGGAGATACGATTTTTATAAAGGCTTGCAGAGGTCATTACGAATAAAAATTTTTGGAGGAAAATTTTTATGTTGAAAATTATTTTGGCGGTGATTTTTATGGCAAATGCTTTATTTTCAAATCAAGTGTCGGCGGAAAGTTATTCTGACAGTCCGCAGTGGGTTAAAAATCTTCCCGTCGCGCAAAATTGCAATCAACTTTTCGTAGTCGCGGGATTGGGACAAACTACCGCGTGGATTTCTTTTCATGAAAAAGACGCGCTGGGAAATTGGCGAGAGATTGTGACAACGCCGGGATTTATCGGAAAAAACGGTCTCGGCAAAGTCAAAGAAGGTGACAATAAGACTCCCGTCGGAACTTTTGTAATCGACGCGGCTTTCGGAATTGCGGAAGATCCCGGCTGTCAAATACCTTACACTCAAATTGACGCAAATTATTATTGGTCGAGCGATTGGGATTACAAATACAATCAAATGGTTGATGTACGGGAAAATCCGAATTTCGACAAAAGGAACAGTGAACATTTAATCGAGTACAATCCGAATTATATTTACTGTCTGAATATCGGCTACAACAAAGAATGTACGACGGGCAGAGGTTCCGCGCTTTTTATCCACTGCCTTGACTCGCGCAGACCTTGGACGGGCGGTTGCGTAGCACTCCCCGAAGACAAAATGTTAACTGTTATGAAAACGATTCGACCGAATTGCATCGCGGTTATCGATTCGCTTGCAAATTTGGGCGGGACAATTTAAATGGACGAAAAAATTTTTCCCGACGTTGACGAACTAAAAACTCTTTCGCCGATTGTTTCCGCTTACATCGGCGACGCTTACTTTCATTTGTACGTAAGAACGCGGCTGTTAAAAATTTCTCATAATATAAAAAAACTCCACGAAATGAGCGCAGAGATTGTTTCTGCAGTCAGTCAGGCGAAGGCGTACAAACTTATCGAAGAAAATTTGACGGACGAAGAGAAAATTTTTTTCAAGCGCGGAAGAAATGCAAAAACTCATTCGCCGAAAAATTCAACGATTGCGGAATATCATTCAAGCACGGGCTTTGAAAATTTGTTGGGCGAACTTTTTTTGAGAAAAAATTTTTCCCGGCTTGATGAAATTTGTGAAATGGCTTTTCACGTTACATTTGACGAAAAAAATTTTTAAAATAAAAAAAGTTCGTTTGAGCGGAACGAACTTTTTTTATTAAGCGTATGTGATTATTTTTTTAGGAGAGCTTTAACGAAAGCTTGCGCAAAGTCTAACATAATTGAAAATAATTGTCAATTATTGCAAAAAATTTTTTTCCTCTGCAAAAA
>CAJOCT010000023.1:0-23378 GCA_905236725.1 uncultured Selenomonadaceae bacterium
GGATATATTGGCGACCGCTCTTAATTGAATCGTCGCCCGTGCCACCGTTGATTGTTACATTTGAGCCGCTGTTGCTAACGGTGTCATTACCTGCGGCGGCGTTGATTGTTACATTTTTGCCCGTGTTGGAAATGTGATCTTCAGCCTTCGTGCCTTCAACCGTTTTGCCGTCAGTTGCGTTGGTAATATCGTTGCAAGTGGTGATTGTGGTCAAAGTTCCCTTTTCGGACAAAATATTTATCGTTTGCCCGACAGCATTTTTGAGATTAACGGAGCCTTTGCCGACTTTGATAATAATATCGTTGCCGCTCTTTACGGTCGAAAAAGTTCCCGAAGTAATTTTGAGCGTATCGTTTGAAGTAAAGCCGACAACTGTATCTTTTCCGTCGCCTGACGCATATTTGATAACTTCAGACACCGAAGAATCTTTCTGCGAAAGTGAATCGGCTGACATTAAGTAACCGCCGTAAACGTTTATCAACGGCGAGCCGTTCAGCGAAATTATATCGTCGCCCGTGCCACCCGCAATCGTAGAATTATAGCCGTAAACTGCTATGCTGTCGTTGCCCGCACCGCCTTCAACGGTCGAATTTGTGCCGTAAACCTCAAGAGTGTCTTTTCCTTCGCCGCCCTTGACGATACTTTTGTCGCCAACATAATGATAATAAGTATCGTAATACTCTGCACCGGGATCGATTGCTCTTACCGTCTCCCCGACAATTATGTAATCATCGCCCTTGCCGCCGTCGGTTTTGGAATTGTTGAAGACGTTTTTAATCGTATCGTTGCCCGCGCCGCCGCTGATTGAATCGTTTGTGCCGAAAAGATTAAAATCACTTTCCCAGTTGGTGTCCTCGTCAATCGTGTAGCCGATTGAAGTAATTATGTCGTTGCCGTCGCCACCGGAAATTGTGACTTTGTTTGCCGTGTTGCTGACGGTGTCATTTCCGCCGAGTGCGTTAATTACGACATTCGATTTTTTGTTGGTGTAATTGTCAGCTTTTGCCGTCAAATTTTTTGTGGTGACTTTTGCAAAACGCTGAAGATTAAAAATGTTTGCGTTCATTTTGAACAACCTCCTGAAAAATTTGTAAGTTTAATTATCCCCACTCCAATGGTATTTTGTCAAGCCCTTAAAAAAATTTTTCGAGCAAATCTAATTTTTAAATCAGTTGTCAAGTTTTTTAAAATGAAATATAATTACTTCCGTTGTGTTGACGAGAAAGTTTTTTCAGTCGGCACGGCGGATTTTATTTTTGACAGTTAAATTTCAATATAAAATTTTAATGTAAAGGAGTCCTTAATTTGAATTACGTCAGATTGAAAAAAATTGCGGCGGCTTTGTTGATAGGTGCGTTTACAGTCTCAATTCCCGCAGGAATTTCCGAAGCAAAGAGATTGCACGACCCGAAAGTTGAAACAAAATCTCTCGACAGACATCACGAAAAAATTGTCACACCGCCGAAAATTGAAGAAAATTTGACGGCTGAAGAAATAAATTTTCCCGAAAATCTTTTTTTCATACCGAAAACAACTTCCAGCGCGGACACTTCAATTATCGGAACGCCGCTGGCAACTCAAAAACAGTGCGTAAAATATTTGACGAGCAATAATCCCAACCCGAATTTAAATGTTTCTGCGGAAGAAATTGTCGCTTATTATTACGAAGAAGGTTTGCGCGAGGGCATTCGTCCCGACGTTGCATTTGCTCAAGCGTTGAAGGAGACGGGATTTTTCCGTTACGGCGGGACGGTCACTCCCGACCAAAACAATTATTGCGGACTCGGCACAACTTCCGCAACCGTCAAAGGCAATTACTTCGCCGATCCGAAAATAGGAGTTCGTGCGCACATTCAACATTTGCTTGCCTACTCTTCAACGCGCAGACCTACAACCGAAATTGTCGATCCGCGTTACAACATTGTCAGAAAAGTTTACGGCGCGAACACTTTGAGCAAATGGTCGGATTTAAACGGACGCTGGGCAGTTCCCGGCAGAGGTTACGGGCAAGAAATTTTGTCGATGTTCAGAGATATTTTGGTTCAATGAGTAATTAGTAATGCGTAATTAAAATTTGGTGAATTTTATGATTTCTGAGTGGGAATTATTTTTCAGATTGACGCTCTCATGCATTTTGGGCGGAATAATCGGTTATGAGCGGCAAAGTCGAAGAAAATCTGCGGGACTGCGCACGAATGTTTTGGTTTGTCTCGGCTCATGCTTGATTATGGTTTTGAGTGAGGCTCTTTATTTTAACGTCGAAGGCAGAACTAACGCAGACCCCGCACGACTTGCCGCGCAGGTTGTCAGCGGAATCGGTTTTCTCGGAGCCGGCGCGATTATGAAAGAGGGCTTGACCGTCACGGGCTTGACGACTGCCGCATGTATTTGGGCGGTTTCGGGAGTCGGTCTTGCAGTCGGCGCGGGATATTATTCAGGCGCACTTTTTACGACGGGTTTAATTTTCGCAACTCTCGGAACTTTATCCCGAATTGACGAATGGGTTATGCATGAAAAAAATTTGTACTTGACCATTCACACGAAAGATAAGCCCGGTCAACTTATGCATATAAGCTCCTGCATTGACGATTTACAGCTGAAAGTTCGCGGCGTTAAAGTCAAGGCGGACGAAGATCATTCCGATATTTTGGTTATCGACTACGAAGTTTATAACCATCGAAGTTTGAAAAGTGTTATCGTTGTTGACGCGATAAAAAGGATTGACGGAGTTATTCGCGTCGATGTCAACTGAACTGCGGGGAGGTGTTTTTGATGATTCCGAAAAGTGCGGATGAAATTACTGATGAAGAGCGCAGAAAATTTTTCGGTCTCAAAGGCGATGAGGATGACAACGATCCTTTTTACAGCAAAGAAAATTTGCTTCGACTTATGAGATCGATAGAACAACTGAAAAACGGACAAGTAGTTGTTGTGCCTTTTGAGAAGTTAAAGGAGATGCTCAATGGGTAGCTTGAAATTTTCTGACGAGTCTTGGGCAGATTTTTTGTCTTTCTTAGACGGCGATCCCAAAACAAGGAAAAAACTTTTAGCTTTGTTGGAGGATATAAAGCGCAACGGCTATCAGGGAATCGGTAAACCCGAGCCGTTGACGGGAAATTTCAGCGGTTATTGGAGTCGGCGCATTGATAAGAAAAATCGTATCATTTACCGAATGGAAGGTGATGTAGCGGAAATTGCGCAGTGCGGCTCACACTACGGAGATAAATGAGAAGGTGAAAAATTTTGTTGACGAATGCGCCGAGAGGCACGAAAGATATTTTGCCGGAACAGGTAAAAAATTGGGTTGAACTTGAAAATAAAATTCGCGAGATGTGCAAAATTTACGGTTATGAAGAAATTCGCACGCCGATTTTTGAACATACCGAACTTTTTCAGCGCGGAATAGGGGAGGGGACGGATGTTGTCGATAAAGAAATGTACACCTTCACCGACAGAGGCGACAGGTCGATAACTCTTCGCCCCGAAAATACCGCGTCAGTCGTTCGCGCTTACCTTCAAAACAAACTTTACGCAAACGGCGGACTTGTAAAACTTTTTTATATCGGCTCGATGTTTCGTTATGACAGACCGCAGGCGGGCAGGTTAAGGGAGTTTCATCAATTCGGAGTTGAGGCACTCGGCGAAAAAAATCCCGCAGTCGATGCTGAAATAATTTTGCTTGCGTGGGATTTTTTGAAAAATCTCGGGCTTGAAGATTTAAAATTAAAAATAAACACAGTCGGCTGTCCGAAATGTCGCCCGATTTATCGGCAAAAACTTCGCGAATATTTTTCCGAATACAAAAGTGAACTTTGCGAAGATTGTCAAAGGCGAATTGAAAAAAATCCGCTTCGACTTCTCGACTGCAAAATTGACGGCGGAAAAGATTTTGTCGAAGACGCGCCGAAAATTGAAACCTGTCTTTGCGACGAATGCAGAGAACATTTCGATCTGGTAAAAAAATTTTTGCAGTCGGCGAACGTCGATTTTGAAGTTGACAGCAGACTTGTTCGCGGGCTGGATTATTACACGAAAACTGCTTTTGAAATCCAATATACGCCGCTCGGAGCGCAGGCGGCAGTTGCGGGCGGCGGACGTTATGACGGGCTTGTTGAGGAAATCGGAGGAAATCCCACGCCGGGAATCGGTTTTGCAATGGGTATGGAAAGACTTTTAATCGCGCTTGAAAAGCAAAATTTACTGAAGTCGGCGGAAAATAAAGTTGAAGTTTTCATCGTGGCGAGCGGTGCGGACGCTGAAATTTATGCTTTTGAAATTTTGACAGACTTGAGGCGAAAAAATATTTCGGCGACAATGGATTTTGCAAAACGCACAATGAAAGCGCAGATGAAACAGGCGGCAAGGTCCGGCGCAAAATTCGCGCTGATAATCGGCGACGATGAAGTAAATTCAAAAACCGTCACGATAAAAAATTTGGAAACTTCCGCGCAGGAAAAAATTTCTCTTCAAGACTTGCCGAAAAAAATTTGTCGAGAGGAAAAAATTTAATGCAAGATATAATCATTTTGGGCGCGGGCGGAACGGGTCGCGAAGTTATGGAAATTTGCGAAGATGTTTTTGGAAAAAATTCGGATTATCGCATAAAAGGTTTTTTGTCCGACGCACTCGACGTTTTGGATAATTTTGATGTGCCTTATCCGATGCTCGGCACGATTAAAGATTACAAAGTTCAGCCCGAAGACAGATTTATTTTGGCGATCGGTTCTGTTTCGGGGAGGCGAAAAGTTGCGGAAAATATTTTGGAGCGTGGCGGAAAATTTTTAACTTTGATTCATCCGTCGGCGCAAGTTTATCGAAGTGCGAAAATCGGCGAAGGAGTTTTGATTATGCCGCACGCCTTTGTCGGCGCAAATGCAGATGTCGGAAATTTTTGCTTTATAAATTGTCATGCAGGTTGCGGTCACGATGTAAAACTTGGAAAATTTTCTGAAATGGCTCCTTATTCGGCGGTTGCGGGCGGCTCAGAAGTCGGCGAGGAATGTTTTTTTGCGCTTCACGCGGTTGTTGCGCCGAAAACTGTTTTGGGCAATCGGGTAGTAGTTTCTCAAGGCAGTACGATTCAAAAAAATCAGCTGGACGACAAATTGATTATCGGGGTGCCGGGAAAAAGTTTTCGCAAGATCGGCAATTTTTGAAAAATAAAAAAAGACCTTCTGACGAGCATAAACGGACTGAAGGTCTTTTTTTTATAAAAATTTATCGGGAAAATTAAATTAAACCTTCCGCGATAAGTTTTTTTATCCCGACGATAACGCCGAAATGATTATTGTCGACGGTCTCGAACTTCGCAACTTTTTTTAAATCGGGGTGAGCGTTTGCCATCGCGAAAGAATAATCGACTGCCTGCATCATTTCGTAATCGTTAAGGTAATCGCCGAAAGCCGCGCAATTTTCGGGCTTTATGTTCAAAATTTTTTGCACGTTTTTAATCGCCGTGCCTTTACTCGCGTCAGGCGCGGTTACGTCCGTCCAATAATCCGAAGCCAAAACAACTTTGTGGTCGTCGGAAAATTTTTGAAAATGCGGATAAAGATTTTTCGCGGCATTGCCGGTCGGGTCGAAGAAAGAAACTTTTATCGCCTCGTCGTCAACCTCCCGCCAATTTTTAACAACGACAGTTTGAGTAAAATATATTTTTACTTCGTTCAAGTATTCCGGAATATTCTGCGATTCAAGAATGTAAGCATTTTTTTTGCCACAAAAAACGCTCATGGTTTTTTCAATCGACTCGCCGACTTTTAGAATGTTGAGCGCGTCTTCCAAATTCATCGGCTGGCTGAAAATTTCTTTGCCTTGATAAGTCGCCAAAGTCCCGTTGTCCGAAAGAAAAATAAAATCGTTCACATACTTCGAGAAAGATTTTATCAGCGAAAAATACTGTCTGCCACTTGAAGGCGAAAAAATTACTCCGCGCTTTTTGAGTTCGCTCATCATCTCGTCGAAACCTTCGGGCAATTTATTTTCGTCCGTCAACAGCGTCCCGTCCATATCGGAAAAAATAATTTCTATCATAATCACGCCTCCAAAAAAAATTTTTCCGATATTATACCACACGGCGGCAAAAATAAATATTGCAAGAGAGTTTTTAATCTGTTATATTTTCCCGTAAAAAGAAATTTAGAGAGGAAAATTTTTATGGAAAAGTTGAGCTTGGCGGAAGTTTTGAAGGCGACCGGTGCAAACTCGAATTTTAACGGCGAAATTATTTTTTCAGGCGTGACGACCGACAGCAGAAAAATTACGGAAGGCGTTTTATTCGTTGCGCTCAAAGGCGAAAATTTTAACGGCGAAGATTTTGCAGAAGATTCTTTAAAAAAAGGCGCGGCGGCGGTTTTGGTCAGCAATTCCGCAAAAAATATTTCCGGCGGCGTTGTTTTAAAAGTCGAAGACACTTTGACGGCTTATCAAAAAATTTCTCAAAGTTGGCGGGAACGTTTTCAAATTCCCGTCATTGCGATTACCGGTTCAAACGGCAAAACAACGACGAAAGATTTGACTGCGGCGGCGTTGAGTCCTCTCGGCGAAATTCAAAAAACTTCGGCGAATTTTAACAATGAAATCGGCGTGCCTTTAACCTTGCTCGGAATTAACGAACATCACAAAGCCGCCGTCGTTGAAATCGGGATGCGCGGACTCGGTCAAATTGAAAGCCTTGCGAAAATTGTTAAACCGAATATCGGAATTGTTATCAACGTCAACGAAACTCACATTGAAATTTTAAAATCCGTCGAAAAAATCGCGAAGGCGAAAGGCGAACTCGTCGAGGCGATTCCTTCCGGCGGCACGGTCATTTTAAACGCGGATAATGATTTTACTGCCGAAATGAAAAAACTTGCAAAAAACGGCGTTAAAATTATCACTTACGGCATAGAAAATCCCGCCGATTTGACTGCGAAAAATATCGTGATTGAAGATACTTCTACCGAATTTCGTTTAAATTACGGCAACGAAATTTTTGATTTTGAAATCCCGATTATCGGGCGGCATAATGTTTCAAATGCGCTTGCGGCGATTGCGGCGGGTTTGACGCTCGGTCTTTCGATTAAAGAAATTCAGCGCGGTTTTTCGACGCTCGCGACTACAAAAATGCGTTTTGAAGTCATTCGGCGCGACGGCGTGACGATTGTCAACGACGCTTATAATGCAAGCCCCGCGTCAATGCGTGCGGCGATTCAAACGGTTGCGGAAATTTACGAAGGCAGAAAAATCGCAGTCCTCGGCGATATGCTTGAACTCGGCGAAATTTCCGAAAAAGTTCATCGCGAAGTCGGCGAAGAGCTTGCAAAAAATAAATTCGACACCTTGATAACTCTCGGCGAACTCGGAAAATTTATCGCCGACGGCGCAAAAGATGCGGGACTGAAAAATATTTTCACTGCTTCGACGCACGAAGAGGTCGCGAAAAAAATTCTGGAAATTATGCGGGACGGCGACACAATTTTATTTAAAGCCTCGCACGGTATGCATTTTGAAAAAATTATTGAACTGATTTAATCGGAAATTTTTTTTAGGCGAAAGCCTATTTTTTTAGCTATAATAAAAAAATTTTTGGAGGTGATCGGATGAGTGAATTTTTTTTAATCGCGGGGCGATATTATTCGGCGGTAAATATTTTTGCCTTCGCCTTGTTCGCTTATGATAAGTGGTGCGCTCAACATGACAGGTGGCGAATAAGAGAAAGCACATTATTATTTTGGGCGGCAATCGGCGGGGGATTGGGCGCATTTTTGGCGATGCTCATTCTTCACCATAAAACATTGCACTTGAAATTTAAATTGCTCGTGCCGATTTTTCTTTGGCTTCATATATTTTTAATCGCAATAATTTTGACGAATCCCGGAAATTTTCTTGAAAAAATTTTTTCAAAAGTACAGTTGGGGTGATTAAATGGAAAATATTTTACAAAAATTGGCGGATTATGCAAAAATTCGAGTTGAAAAAGATAAAGAAAAAATTTCTCTTGCCGAAATGAAAAGTCTCGCGAAAAAAAATCTCGGCGAAGAAAAATTTTTATCTGCTCTCAAGAAAAAAAATTTATCGTTCATCTGCGAAATAAAAAAAGCCTCGCCGTCGAAAGGAATTATCGCGGAAAATTTTCCTTACGTCGAAATTGCGGAAGAATATGAGGCGGCGGGTGCGGATTGCGTTTCTTGCTTGACCGAACCGAAATATTTTCTCGGCTCGGACGAAATTTTTTCACAAGTTCGCAAAAAAATTTCCCTGCCGATGCTCCGAAAAGATTTCACGGTTGACGAATATCAAATTTATCAGGCGAAAGTTTTGGGCGCGGACGCAGTTTTGGTAATTTGCGCGATTTTGTCCGCGAATGAACTTGAAAAATTTTTGAAAATCTGCGCGGATTTAAAAATTTCCGCACTGATCGAAACTCACGACGAAAACGAAATAAAAACTGCTCTTTCAGTCGGCGCGGAAATTATCGGCGTGAACAATCGCAACTTGAAAAATTTTGAAGTCGATTTTTCAAACGCGGCTCGACTGCGCGAAATTATTCCCGCAGAAAAAATTTTCGTTGCGGAAAGCGGCGTAAAAACTTCCGACGATATAAAAATTTTGAGAAAAATCGGCGCGGACGCGGTTTTAATCGGCGAAACTTTGATGAGAGCGGCTGACAAGAAAAAAATTTTGGCGGAATTTCGAAACGCATAATAAAAAATTTTTTTTGGGAATAGATTTTTAATGATTATCAAACCTGATACAAAATTTTTTCTCGCCGAATCTTTCAAAGAACTTTCGCAAAAAAGCCCGTCGATAAAATCACGGTCAAGGAAATCGTTCAAAATTGCGGACTGACTTCGCCGACTTTTTACAATCATTTCAAGGACAAATACGATTTGATTGCTTGGATTTATTCGAAGCCGATAGAAAAATTCGTGAATCAAATGAACGTTGACGACTACAAAATAAAAAATGCTATTTTCGACATCGTGAAATATTTTTTCGATTTGTTGGTGAATACAGGCGGGCAAAATTCTTTTATAAATTACGTCGCGCAATTTCACATAAAAATTTTGTCCGATTATGTAAAGCGCACTCAAAAAATTAAAAATCTGCCGATTGACGCGGAAATTTCGATAAAAATTTATTGTTACGGAACGGTTTGCACTTTATGCGAATTTATCATAAAGCCGTTTGAAATTTCTGCCAAAGAGTTGGTAAATTTTTTTGAAATCGCCTTGCCCGAACCGCTGAAAAAATATTTTTACAAAGACGCGGAAAAATAAATTTTATTTACTAAAAAAATTTTTTAATCAATGCGCCGACTTGTTACCCGCCGTTGAAAGAAATTGCGGAAAAATGGCTTAACTCAATCGACACGCCGGAAGAGTGCGAAACTGCCTGCGCGTTTATCCTCGAACTCAAAGAAGATATTCGCCCGATTGACAACTTGATTGATTTTGCAACTTCGGACGAGGCAAAAAAAATGCTCGGCGAAGAATCTGCGAAGGCGTTGGCGGAGCATGCGGTCGATATTAAAATTAACGGCGGAAAATTCTGCGATTGCTCGGCTTGTGAGGCGGCAGGAAAAATTTTAGACTTCCAAGAAAAAATTTTGGGCGAAGAACTCTGCAAAAAACTTTTCGTCGCGGAAGGTCTGCAAATTATCGTAACTCAACTCGCGCAGCAGGCTGACGGACATTTAATTCACTCGAAAATTTTCGCGGCTCAAGGTTTGGAAAAACTCGCGAAAAAATACGAAGAACATTTCACCGAAGAACGCGGTTACGTCTCGAAATGTGCCGAAAGACTTTTGGCTTTGGGGCTTGAGGTCAAACTCGAAAGTAAAAATTCCGCGCCGATTTTCAAAGACGCTGAAGAATTTTTGAAATATGATTTGCAGGTTTCAAAAGACGGCTTGAAGTGGCTTGCGGAAATCGTTAAAGCCGCGCAAAATGATTTGACGACCTTTGACATCTTGAAAGAATATTATCAGGACGAAGAAAAAGATATGTATTGGCTTGAAGAGCAACTCGGATTGATTGAGCTTATCGGAAAGCAGAATTGGCTGGCAAAGCAAATTTAAAATTTGAAAAATTTTTCCTCCGCGCGGAGGTTTTTTTTTGCTCTTAAATAAATTCTGTGATAAAATTTTCGGCGGATTTTAAAGGAGTTTGAATTATGCAACAGTTTATTGTCGATGCGTTCACGGAAAAAATTTTTTGCGGAAATCCTGCGGCGGTCTGCATTTTAAAAAATTTTCCCGACGACGAAATTATGTTAAAAATCGCGCAGGAAAATAATTTGTCCGAAACTGCTTTTGCCGTCAAAGGTGAAAATAATTTTTACAAATTGCGCTGGTTTACGCCGAGTTGCGAAATTGATTTTTGCGGTCATGCGACTCTTGCGACTGCGTTCGTGATTTTTACGCAGATTGAAAAAAATCTAAATTCAGTCGAATTTGAAACTTTGCGCGGAAAATTTTCTGTGACGAAGAGAGAAAATTTTTTTGAAATGAATTTTCCCGCGTACGAATACAAAAAAATTCCCGTGACCGACGAAATGTCCGCGGCGATCGGTGAAAAAGTTCTTGAGGCGTATTTCAGTCGAGATTTGTTGATGGTTTTGGAAAGTGACGAAAAAGTTAAAAATTTGCGTCCCGACTTCGAAAAATTGAAAAATCTTGACGGGCTGATTCAAGCCGTCACCGCGAAAAGTTCCGATAAAAATTTTGATTGCGTGTCGAGAGTTTTCGCGCCGAAAATTAAAATTCCCGAAGACCCCGTCACCGGTTCGACTCATTGCCTGATTGCGCCGATTTGGTCTGAAAAGTTGAGCAAAAATATTTTGAAATGCTATCAAGCCTCCGAGCGCGGCGGAAATTTAATTTGCGAAATTTCGGGGGATCGCGTGAAAATTTCGGGCAGTGCGGTTTTATTTGCGCAGTCCGAATTAAATATTTGAGGTGCGCGGATGACGAAAATTAAATTTTGCGGTCTGACTCGCGCGGAAGATATTTTTGCCGTCAATGAAATTTTGCCGGAATTTGTCGGATTTGTTTTTTATGAAGAAAGTCGCCGTTACATCGCGCAGAAAAATTTTCTTGAGTTGAAAAAAAATCTGTCCGAAAAAATTTCTTCCGTCGGCGTATTTGTTGACGAAAAAATTTCAATCGTCGCCGAAATTGCGAAAAATCTTGATTTTATCCAACTGCACGGCGCGGAGGACGAAAAATATATTTCCGAACTGAAAAATTTCACCGACAAAAAAATTATTAAAGCGTTCAAAATAAAAACTGCGGACGACTTAAAAATTGCCGAAAATTTTTTGTCGGACTTTGTTTTGTTGGACGGCGGAGCGGGTGACGGAAAAACTTTTGACTGGCGGATTTTAAAAAATTTCGAGCGAAAATATTTTCTGGCGGGCGGTTTGAACTGTGAAAATATTTCCGACGCGATAAAAATTTTGAAACCTTTCGCGGTTGACGTAAGTTCAGGAATTGAAACAAATAATTTGAAAGACGCGGAGAAAATGAAAAATTTTGCGCGAATTGTGAGGAGAAGATAAATTTTGGAAATGATAAATATTTTGACGGCGGCGGCAATTTCGGCGGGCGCGGTTTTAATTCTCGGGCCGATTTGCATCCCGATTTTGCATAAATTAAAATTCGGTCAAAGCATAAGAACCGAAGGACCGAAAAGTCATCAGGCAAAAAGCGGTACGCCGACGATGGGCGGAATTTTTTTGATCGCGGGAATTTTAATTGCAACTTTAATCCGCGCGGAGTGGACGGCAGAAATTTTTCTCGCACTGTTTATTTTAATCGGTCATTTCATTCTGGGATTTTTGGACGATTATATAAAAGTCGTCAAAAAAAGAAATTTGGGTCTCAAGGCGCGGCAAAAACTTTTGGGGCAAATTTTTATTTCAATCGTGACAATTTTCATCGCCACGCAAGAACTCGGCATAGAAACAAATTTATGGATACCGATTGCGGACGAAAAATTTGACTTGGGATTTTTTTATTACGTTTTAGTTTTATTCGTGATAGTCGGCGCGTCGAATGCGGTGAACTTGACGGACGGACTTGACGGGCTTGCGTCGGGAAATATGGCGATTGCGGCGAGTTGTTACGGCGTAATTTGTTTAATCACGGGACATCCCGAGCTTGCGATATTTTGCGCGGCAACAGTCGGGGCTTGCATCGGATTTCTGAAATTTAATTTTCACCCGGCAAAAGTTTTTATGGGCGATACCGGCTCACTTGCACTTGGCGGAGCATTCGCGGCGATGGGAATTTTGACTCACACGGAATTATTATTGGTCGTCGTTGGATTTATTTTTGTCTGCGAGGCGTTGAGCGTCATCATTCAAGTAATTTCGTACCAATCGACTGGCAAAAGAGTTTTCAGAATGTCGCCGATTCACCATCATTTCGAGCTTGGCGGCTGGAGTGAAATAAAAGTCGTTTCAGTTTTTTGGACGGTCGGTTTAATTTTCGGAGTAATCGGTCTGGCAATTTTGAGCAGTTCAGTCGTCAATTTGAATTTATAAAAAATTTTTTGAGGAGGAATTTTTTCATGACGAAAAAAGAAATCAACATTTTTGATTACGCGGGAGAAATTTTTAAACTTTTGCCGAAAGGAATTTTGTTGACGAGCGAGGCGGAAGATTGTATCAACGCGATGACAATCGGTTGGGGAAATATCGGGCTTGAATGGGGAGTGCCGACTTTTACCGCGTACATTCGCAAGAGCCGTTTCACTTACGAATTGATTGAGCGCACGGGAGAATTTACCATTTGCGCACCTTACGGCGAAAAATATTCCGAACAGGCAAAAAAAATTATCGGGATTTGCGGCAGTCAAAGCGGCAGGGATTTGGATAAACTTGCGAAAGTCGGCGCGCATATCGTTGACGCTGATGAAATTCGTCCGCCCGCGATAAAAGAATTGCCGTTGACGATTGAATGCAGAGTTGTTTTGAGCGTCGAACAGCCCGTAAATTATATCCCGCAGAAATTTAAAAAATTTTATCCCGAAATTCCGAGTATGAGCGACGAAAAAATTTTTGATCCGCACGTTGCATATTTCGGCGAAATTTTGAAATCTTACATCATCGAAGAATAATATTTAAAAATTTCTGCAAAAAAAGAACGGCGAAAACTTCTTTTCGACCGTTTTTTTTTTATTTTTCAAGTCTCGACGGGAATTTTTAAGATAAAAGTCGTACCCTTGCCGAGTTCACTTTTGACAGAAATTTTTATCCCGTGATTATCGGCAATCCATTTCGCAATCGAAAGCCCCAAGCCGGTGCCGTTCGCGTCTCTCACCAAATTATCCGAATCGACTCTGAAAAACCTGTTGAAAATTTTCGGCAAATTCTCTTCGGAAATACCAATGCCCGTGTCGGAAATTTCCACGAAAATATTTTTGCCTTCGACCTTCGAGCTGACAGAAATTTTTCCGCCGCTCGGAGTGTATTTCATCGCGTTATCGAGAAAAATTCTGAGCATTTGCCGAATCGTCGTCACATCGCCGAAAATTTCCGCAAAATCGTTTCGCGACAAAATAATTTCATGCGTCGTGACAACTTTTTTCATCTTGTGCATAACATCATCAATTACATTCGACAAGTCAAATTTTTCTTTGTTAAGTTTTTGGCGACATTGATCCGCTCTCGCCAAAAACAATAAATTTTCCAGCAAGAATTTCATATTTTGCGCTTCGGAGCGAATTGCCTCAACGCTTTCATTGAAAAGATTTTTGTCGTCGGAATATTTTTCCAAAACTTCGATATAACCCGCGATGACCGCCGTCGGGGTTCGCAGTTCGTGCGACGCGTCCGAAACAAATTTTTGTTGCCGATTTATTCCGCCTTGAAGTCTGTCCAGCATTTCGTTAAAAGTTTTCGCAAGTTCGCTCAATTCGTCGTTGGCGGGCGGCAACGGGATTCTTCCGTCCATTTTTCCGTAAGCAATCGACCGCGCCAAATTCGTCATCGCGGTTATCGGGTCTAAAATTGTTCGGCTGATAAATTTTCCCGCAACGATTGCAATAATTATCCCCAACAAATCCAAAAAAATCAGCAAATGAATCAAATCGTCAAAAATATGATTCATTGAAGTTATCGTGCGAAAAAAATAAAACGTGACGTGTTCGCCCTCGTGAAAATAGTCCATTCTCGCGCGGTAAACAAGAGCACGCCCATCAATTAAAGCAATGTCAAAATCATCTGCGGCGAAGTGCGGCGGGTCTTTAAGTTCGCACTCTTCAAAAATTTTGTTGCTC
Source organism: uncultured Selenomonadaceae bacterium (assembly GCA_905236725.1). Classification (GTDB taxonomy): domain Bacteria; phylum Bacillota; class Negativicutes; order Selenomonadales; family Selenomonadaceae; genus Quinella. The sequence goes on from CAJOCT010000023.1 coordinate 14,268, forward strand.
GGATAAGTCGGGTCGGTGTCGATAAAAATATTCCCGTCGTCGTCGACAACCCTTAAGACAACGCCCGGCACAAGCGGCTCACGAACTTTATTCGGGTCGAAACTGGCGACATCTTTTTCAAGATTGCTCAAAAGGTCTTGCACACTTTTCATACTGTATTCGAGAGTTTTTTCCGCCGGCTCATAAAGCGCGTAACTCGTTCCGAACCACACAGCCAAATTTATAACGCAAAGCAGAGCGAGGAAACACAGCGCGTAAATTCCCGTAATTTTTGCGGAAATGCTTGAATTTTTGTAAACGTCATTGAGTCGCATTAAAAATCCCTCTAAAAAAAAATCCCCGTTCAGGGAATTTTTCTTTATATAACTCTGTTAAATTTTCTAAGCTGGCGGAGTGGAGAGGATTTGAACCTCCGCGCCCTTGCGAGCCTAACGATTTAGCAAACCGTCCTCTTCAGCCTCTTGAGTACCACTCCTCAAAATTACAAGCGATAAAATATCATAAATTTTTTAATCTGTCAAGAAAATTTATTGCAAAAAAATTTTTTTCGACGGCTTTATAAAAAATTTTTTCTTGCCGATTAACTTGCAGGGAATTATAATTTGCGGAATGAAAGCAGGTGAATTTTTATGGCGATGAAAGTCAGCAATTTAACGACGACTACGCCTTTCGACATTTTGCGCGACGGCGGTACAAAAGTTTTTGAGAAGGATAACGATTTTGCCGAAGAACTTTTCAAACAGAGCGACGAGGGCGTTTCTCACGAAGAAATGGAGGCGATGCTCAAAAAAATCGACGAGCAGGCGGGGCGGCTCGGAAAAACGCCCACTTATGACGAACTCAAAGCCTATCGAATGTTGATAAAAAATTTTGTCGGCGCGGCGGTCAGCAATATGTATGAACTGAACACGCAAGCCGGTTGGGATCGAATGGGGCGGCAAAGAGTTTACACGACCATCAGAAAAATTGACAGCAAGCTCGAAGAAATGGCTGAAAAAATTCGGCTCGGGCAATCCGCGCAACTCGACGTTATCGCCAGCCACGACGCAATTCGCGGCATGCTCGTCGATTTGTATATGTGATTTATGTTGACGTGGAAAAAAATAATCGGTCACGCGGAAATTATTCGACAACTGAAAAAAAATTCTGTCGCAAGAAAAATTCCGCACGCAATAATTTTTTCGGGAGTCGAAGGCATCGGCAAAAGAACGGTTGCGGAAGTCTTCGCGGCTTCTCTACTTTGTGAAAATTTAAACGGCGGTGAACCTTGCGGAACTTGTCCCGATTGCAAATTGATGAAGGGAAAATCTCACCCCGATTTTTACGTCGTCGAACCCGAAGAGACGAAGACTGCGCGAAATATAAAAATCGGGCAGATAAGAGAGCTGCAAAGCCAAGTTTCCTTAAAACCCGTCCAAGCCGAAAGAAGAGTTGTCATAATCGACGGCGCGGAATTTTTGCGGACTGCGGCGGCAAATTCTCTTTTGAAAACTTTGGAGGAGCCGCCGGGCGCAACGATTTTCATTTTAATCACGGCTAACCGCGCGGGGCTTTTAATGACGATGCGTTCGCGGTGCGTTACGATAAATTTTGAGCGGTTGACGGACGAACAAATTAAAGCCGAATTATCGCGCAGAGAAATCGACAACGCGGAAAAAATTTCAATAATTTCCGGCGGAAGTTTGGGGCGCGCTTTAAAGTTGGCTCAATCGGGCGGTTACGAAATGCGTGAAAAGGCACTGAATTTAATCGAGAGAATTTATCGCAAAAATTTTTCCAACGAAGATATTTTTACTGAAGGTGCGCAAATTTCTGATTGGACGCGGGAAGAATTTGCGGATTTCGTAACCTACACTCAAAAAATTCTGCGCGATATTTTTTTGCTCGGGCAAGTCGAACTTTATAACCCCGACTTTGCAGAGCGATTCGGCAAAATAAAAATTCCCGAAGAAAAAATTTCCGAAATGATGAAAATCGGCACGGACGTTTTCAAAAAATTAAAATCCAACGCAAATTTGAGACTTCTTGCCGAATCTTATTTTTTGCGCTTAAAATTAGTTTGAAGGAAGTGGAAATTCTGAAAGTTATCGGAGTCAGGTTTAAAAAGGCGGGCAAAATTTTTTATTTCGATCCCGTCGAAGATGTTATAGAAAAAGGCGATTTTGTCATAGTGGACACAATGCGCGGACTGGAGTGCGGGGAAGTCGTCATAGGCGTGCGCGATATTCCCGAAGCCGAAATTCCCGCGCAGCAGTGTTCAAAATTTTCGCCGATTCGCAGAATACATCGCAAGGCGACTAAGGCGGATTTGGCGCGTGTCGAGGAAAACAAAAAAAACGAGCTTAAGGCCTTCGACATCTGCAAAGAAAAAATCGCCGAACACGGTTTGCCGATGAAGCTCATCAACGTTAATTATACTTTCGACGTGAGCAAAATTATTTTTTACTTCACGGCGGACGGGCGCGTTGACTTTCGCGAACTGGTCAGGGATCTTGCGTATATTTTTCACACGCGAATTGAACTGCGGCAGGTCGGCGTTCGTGACGATGCAAAACAACTTGGCGGCGTGGGCTGTTGCGGCAGACCGCTTTGTTGCGCGAATTTCTTGGGTGACTTCGCGCCGGTTTCAATTCGTATGGCGAAGGAGCAAAATTTATCGCTAAACCCCACAAAAATTTCCGGAATTTGCGGACGACTTTTGTGTTGCTTAAAATTCGAGAGCGAATATTATCACGAAAAATATATGGAAAATTTCCAGGCGTTTCAGCCCGAGCGCGGCGACAGAGTTATTTTGTCCGAAGGAATGGGGCGAGTTGTTTCGGTCAACTATCAAACGCATATGGCGACGGTTCTGCTTGAAAATCATCGAACGGTCACGGCGGTTTGGGAAGATATTTTGCCGGTTGACGTAAAGCCCGTGCAAAAAAATAATTCTGAAGAAATAATCGAAACGCCCGCCGAAGTTGAAGAAAACGTCGAGGGCTTGTCTGAAGTTATCGACACGGAAGAAATTATTTCGGAAGAAGTTGAAATTGAAGTTGAAGAAAGTTCGCCGCCCGAAAAATTTTTGCCGACCCCGCGCGAAGAAAAACGCAACAGTCATTACAACCGAAAAAATAATTACAATAAAAAATTCCGCGCCGCCCGCGAAGAAGATTTTTCCGAGATAAGAGGAATGCAGAAAAAAACTTACCGCGAAGGCAAAAATTTTAAATCCGGCAAGTCCCGCCGTCCGCGCAAAAACGGTGACTTCAAAAAATGATTCAACTGCGCGAAGGCGAACGGCTGGACGATTTAATGCGGTCGGGGAGAAAAATTATTCAGAATGAGGCGGAATTTTGTTTTTCGATGGATTCTGTTTTAATCGCGCACTTTCCGAAGTTCAAAAAAAAATTCAAAGTTTTGGACTTGGGCACGGGAACGGGAGTCATCCCGCTTTTAATCGCCGATGAAGTCGAAAAAATTTTTGCAATCGAACTGAATAAAAAAATGTTCGAGACGGCAAAAAGAAACGTCGAATTAAATAATTTATCGGAAAAAATTTCGGTCGTCGAGGGAGATTATCGACTGCACCGAAAAATTTTTTCTGCAGAAAGTTTTGACTTGGTTATCGCCAATCCGCCTTACGTTCCCGTAAAAAACGGCGAAGTCAACAAATTGCATGGAGTTGCGAGGGCGCGGCACGAATTTACGGCGACTTTGGAAGATGTAGTCACTGCCGCGAGATACGTTTTAAAATTTCACGGAAGTTTTTGTATGATTCACCTTGCCTCAAGACTTTGCGAAATTATCGACGCACTTCACCGCCATCAATTTGAAATGAAACGCCTGCAACTTATTCAGCCGAAATTAAACCGCGAGGCAAATTTAATTATGTTCGAGGCGATTGTAGGCGGAAAGGCGGGAAATTTAAAAATTCTTCCGCCGCTTATCGTTCACGAAGAAAATAATTCTTACACCGACGAAATAAAAAAAATTTACGGTCTGCAGAAGGTATTTTAAATGTTAACAGCGCAAATTTGTGTAAACGTTAAAACAAACAGCATAGACAAAACTTTTACTTACGCCGTCCCGGAACGGCTTAATTTTTTGTGCGCGGGCTGGCGAGTGATTGTGCCTTTCGGTCCGCGAAAAGTCGACGGCTTTGTAATGAGCGTCGAGGAATTGCCGGGCGCAGAAAAACTTTTCGATTTCGCGCTGAAAGAAATTTTTGACGTATTCGACGAAGAGCCCTGGTTTACGCCGAAAATGATGCAGGCGGCGCAGTGGATTTCGGATTTTTATCTGTGTCCGCTGTCTCAAGCGATGTCACTTTTTATGCCCGGCAGGAACGGAAGAAAAATTTCAAAAAAATTCGAGCGCATCTTAAAACTTGCAGAAAATTTTTCTGAAGAAGATTTAAAAAAAATTTCTCCGCGAGCCAAGTCACAACTGAATTTATTAAAAATTTTGCGCGAGAAAAAAGAAATTCCCGCGCTTAAAATTTCTTCGCAAGTTATAAAATCTCTCGAAAAAATCGGCTTGATAAAAATCGAAATGCGGCGAATTTTGCGCGACAGTTACCCGAAAATTTTCGCGGCACAAAAAAATTTTGATTTGACTTCGGAACAAGTTGCGGCGGTCAAGGCGGTAGAAAAATATTTGCACAAAAAAATTTTTCAGGGCTTTTTACTGCACGGCGTGACGGGTTCGGGCAAAACTCAGGTTTACATCGAGCTGACAAAAATTGTTCGTGAACTTGGGCGGCGGGCGATTATTCTTGTTCCCGAAATTGCTTTGACGGGGCAAATTGTCGACAACTTCAAGGCGCGTTTTCCGGACGTGGCGGTCATTCACAGCCGTTTGAGCGTCGAGGAGAGGAGCGACACTTTTCATAAAATCCGAGGCGGCGAAGTCGGAATTGTTATCGGGGCGCGGTCTGCTCTTTTTACGCCGATTGAAAACGTCGGCTTGATTGTCGTTGACGAGGAGCAGGACTCTTCATACAAACAGGACGAGGCTCCGCGCTATCACGCAAGGTTTGTTGCGGAAGAGTTTGCGAAATTTCACAACGCCGCCGTGATTTTCGGTTCGGCAACTCCGAGCGTTGAAAATTATTATCGCGCGAAAAAAGGCGAGTTAATTTATTTGCCGATGACGCAAAGAATTTTCAATCAGCCTTTGCCGCAGGTCGAATGTGTGGATATGCGCGGTGAACTTCGCGAGGGCAACAAAACTGTTTTGAGTCGGGCTTTGCAAAATTTGTTGCGCGAAACTCTGAAAAATCATCAACAGGCGATTTTGCTTTTGAATCGGCGCGGTTACAATACTTTCGTGATGTGCAGAAGTTGCGGTTACGTGGTCAGTTGCCGGGACTGCGGGCTTTCTATGACTTATCACGCGGACGGAAAATTGCGCTGTCATCATTGCGAAATTGAAACCGAGCCGCCTGCAACTTGTCCGAAATGCGCCGGCAAATACATAAAATATTTTGGCACGGGCACGCAGAAACTTGAGCAGGCTTTATCGGAAATTTTGCCGGACGCGAAAATTTTGCGGATGGACAGGGACACGACAAATAAAAAATTTGCGCACAAAAAAATTTTGGAAAGTTTCGGGCGCGGCGAATATGATATTTTATTCGGCACGCAAATGGTTGCGAAGGGTCACGATATAAAAAACGTCACGGCGGTCGGAATTTTAAGCGCGGACGCGGCGTTAAACTTTCCGGACTTTCGCGCGGCTGAAATTTGTTTTGACTTGATAACGCAGGCGGCTGGACGTGCGGGACGAGCGAATTTTCCCGGCAAAGTCATCGTTCAAACTTACAACACCGAAGCCGACGCGGTTGTTTTCGGTTGCCTGCAAGATTATGAATCTTTCGCAGAAGCCGAACTTTCCAACCGAAAAAATTTTTTCTTCCCGCCGTACTCAAGACTTGTAAAAATTTTATTTATGTCGAAAAAAAAAGATGTCGCCAAAATTTTCGCCGAAGAAGTTGCGATAAAATTTAACTCCGAAGCAAAAAAATTTTCCGACGCGCGACAAGAAATTTTTGGCCCGATTCCTTCAAGAATTGAAAAACTCAAGGACGTTTTCAGATTTGTTTTGCTGATAAAAACTTCCGACTTAAATTTTGTAAGAAAATTTTTGCACTCGCTCAACCTGCAAAAAATGCCCGAAGTTCAAATTGACATTGACCCGACCGTAACGAATTAAATTTTTTTGCGGGCTTGACTTTGTTTTTTCGCAGTGGTATACTTCAGCGCGTGTTGGGGACGTAGCTCAGCTGGGAGAGCATCAGGTTCGCAATCTGGGGGTCGAGGGTTCAATCCCCTTCGTCTCCACCAACTTTGAGAAAGATTTTTGTCGAAATAGATTTCAAAACGCTTGAGAATTTTCTTGAGCGTTTTTTATTTTGTCGAAGGCAGGAAAATTTTTTTATCGAAAGAAATATTTTCTAAAAAAATTTGGAGGAAAAAAAATGCGCGAAATTTTAAACGAAATGCATAATTGGATGACAAATTATATGAAAAGTTTTTACACGCACGATGAAGAAGTTCAGCGCGGAATTTTGATTAAAGAAACGCACACCGGTTACGTCACGTCGAATTGTGTCGAGCTTGCGAAATATTTAAAACTCAATCCGCACGATGTCGAGCTTGCGGAAATTATCGGGCTTTTTCACGACGTGGGGCGTTTTCGGCAGTACAGCATTTACAGAACTTTCAATGACGCGGATTCCGAAGACCACGCGGATTTGGCGATTAAAGTTATCGATGAGCTGAATTTTTTTAAAAAGTTGAGCGAAAAAGATTTTGAGATTGTAAAATTTTCGATTCGGCAACACAATAAAAAAGAAATTGCGCCGTCAAACGACGAGAGAAAAATTTTGTTTGCAAAAATTATTCGCGACGCGGACAAGCTGGACATTTACAGGGTTTTGGAGCCGTATTTTGCACAAGAGAACGCGGACAAAATGCCAAATTTTATCAAAGGTGCGCAGATTGCCGACATCAGCGACGATTTTGTCGAACATTTCGCGAAAGGCGAGCAGGCCGATTACAGGGAAATCCGCACGAACGGCGACAGAAAAATTGTTCGGCTGATGTGGGTTTACAACGTGAATTTTGCTTGGACGTTGAAAAAAATTGTCGAGCGCGGATATATCGAAAAGATTATTGAAAATCTGCCGAAAAACGAAAAAAATTCTGCGCGAATTGACGAAGGAATTGCTCTTTTAAAAAAATTTGTCGACGAAAAAATTTCTGCGGGCGATTAAAAAAATGCTTGCGTAAAAAAATTTTTTGTGTTATGATACGCTTGTTTTTGGCGCCATCGTCAAGCGGTTAAGACACCGCCCTTTCACGGCGGGTTCGTGGGTTCAAATCCCGCTGGCGTCACCAGCTTAAGAAAATAACAGACCGTTCCCGAGTGGCGACGGTCTTTTTGATTATGAGGTAAAAAATGCAACTGTTAAAAAAAAGAGAGCGAATTTTTTCGCTGGACGCACTTCGCGGCTTGGCGATACTCATCATGATCTTTGTGGACGCGCCGCCGGGACCGACTTATTGGTGGCAAGCGCATGCTGCTTGGGAAGGTTTGACGCTTGCCGATTGGGCTTTTCCGGGCTTTGTCTTTGCAATGGGAGCGTCCGCGGCGGTTTCGACTTTTCGCCGAGAAATCGACGTGAAAAAATTTTTCGTGCGTACGGCGATTTTATTTTCAATCGGAATACTTTTTAATATGAAGTGGTCTTTTTTCACCTGGCTGTTTCAATCGGACTTCACGGGCGCGGATCTTTTTGACAAGCTAATAACTCACGGCAGATTTTTAGGCATTCTTCAGCGATTGGCACTAACTTATTTTCTCGGAATGTTGGCGGTGAAAATTTTTAAGAGCGACGCGGGAATTTTATTTTCGGCAATCGGGCTTTTGATAATTTCTTCGGCGGGATTTCATCTTTACAACCCCGCCGCGCCTTTCGACCAAGCAAACAATATTTCCGGCGCGATAGATAAAATTTTCCCGGGAGCGAATCACATCTACACGCCGACTCACGATCCTGAGGGACTTTACGGGACTTTGGCAAGCGCGGCACAATTTTTATTCGGATTTTTGGCAGGGAGAATTTTGGCGACCGGTGCTTTCATTCGCGACAAAATTTATACTTTAGCTTTATCCGGCGCAGTTCTTTTGATTGCGGGCGGGCTTTGGAGCCTGATTGACATCATCGCGAAAAATATTTGGACGGTACCTTTCGCGCTTATAACTTCGGGCGGCGAAATGTTTATTCTTGCCGCAATGGTTTATCTTTTCGACAAATTACCAGAAGCGAAAGAATTTTTTGCGCCGCTCGGTGCGTTTGGAAAAAATCCGCTGTTCTTTTTTCTCATCTCAAATATTATCGTGGCGATGCTTTTCAACATTCTTATCGACGGGACGCCTTTTTGGATTTGGCTTTGGAAAGTCACGCTTGAAGGACTTGTCAGCACAGAATTCAGCGTGATGATTTTTTGTCTTCTTTGGTGCCTGTTTTGGACACCTTTCGCGCTCATTCTCGACAGGATCGGGATTATCATCAAAATTTGACAGCGCGTAAAGTTTTTTGACTTCATCTTGAGTAAGGCGACGAAATTTTCCGCGCGGAACATTTTGCAAAGTCAAACCCGCAAATTTTATCCGCGTCAAATTTTTTACCTCGCAACCGACAGCCGCGAACATTCTGCGGACTTGACGATTTCTTCCCTCGTGAATCGTAATTTCAACTGTTGCGGAATTTTTTTCAAGATTTATAACAGAAACTTCGGCGGGAGCAGTCAAGCCGTCTTCAAGCTCGACACCCGCGCGAAGTTTTTTTATTTTCTCGTCAGTGAGATTGCCGAAAATTTTTGCGCGATAAGTTTTTTCAATTTTAAATTTCGGATGTAAAAGCGCGTTCGTCAATTCGCCGTCATTCGTGAGCAAAATTAAACCTTCCGAATCGTAATCAAGCCGCCCGACAGGATAAATTTTCGCGGAAATTTCTTTGACCAAATCCAAAACAGTTTTGCGCCCCCTGTCATCTTTGACGGTCGAAAGAAAATCTTTCGGCTTGTTGAGGAGAATATAAATTTTTTCCGCGTCGAAAGT
>CAJOCT010000023.1:23440-27797 GCA_905236725.1 uncultured Selenomonadaceae bacterium
AATAATTTTTTCCGCCGCACGCCTGGAAGCAATTCCCGCACGACTTAAAATTTTTTGCAATCTCTCTTCACTCAAAATTTTTTCCTCCGCAATTTCGCAAAAAAAATCGAGCTCTCTTTTTACGGAGTGCCCGATTTTTTCTTTGACCTTACATAATTTTTTTTTGTTCTCTCATTTTCAGCGAATGCGCACGGAAGTCGCAATCCGCGCAATTTCCCCCGATTCGACGCCGGGCGGCATATAAAGAAAAATTCTGTCCGAAATCATATTGACGCTTCCGTCAGTTGCGTAGCAAACGCCGTTGACGAAGTCGCAAATTTTTCTTTGATCGCTTTCGGCAACGCGTTCATAATTCACGACTGCCGCCTTTTTACCCAAAATATCATCGGCAATCCCGACGACTTGATCGAAATTTTCCGGCGCGTAAATTTTCACCGTGAGTTCGTGCGGTTTAACAACAGTCAAACTCGGGCGCGCGGTGGGAGTCGCGGCAACGTCGCTGTAAGCCGTGTAACGCATTCCGTCCATCGACATTGAGCCGCTGTCCGAAGTGTTTACGATACTTGAAGAAGTGTAACTCATCGTGCCGCCGCCGGTCGCAACTTTTTTCGCAACCGGTTGAGCCGCCGAAACTTTTTCTTCGACCTTTTTCGGCTCTTCCTCCTCTTCTTCCGCTATCGGCTCCAGCGGCATAATTATATCGGTTATTTTTTTTATCCAATCCATCACCTTAGAAATCATCCTTCCGCTTGCTTTGTCGCGTGCTTAACAAGTTGCGCGTATTTTAACACAGTTGCGCTTAATTTGTAAAGAATTTTTCAATCTATTTTCATATAAACAAAAAAACCCGACGCTTGCCGGGCTTTTTTTATTCGCAGAAAAATTTTATTCGACGGTTACGGACTTTGCCAAATTTCTCGGCTTGTCAACGTCGCAACCGCGAGTAATTGCCGCATAATACGCCAAAAGTTGAAGCGGCACGACAGTTAAAAGCGGAATTAAAAGTTCGTCAGTTTCGGGGACAAAAATCACGTGGTCGAGATATTTTTCAAGTTCGGTATCACCCGCCGCCGCAATTCCGATAACAACAGCGTCGCGTGCTTTGACTTCTTTTATGTTCGACAAAGTTTTTTCGTAAACGGATTTTTGAGTTGCAAGCGCGATAACCGGCACGCCTTCGACAATCAACGCCAAAGTTCCGTGTTTGAGTTCGCCCGACGCATAAGCCTCCGCGTGAATGTAAGAAATTTCTTTGAGTTTCAACGCGCCTTCAAGCGCAACATCATAGTCAAGACTTCTGCCGATATAAAAAACATCTTCGTTAAAACCGTATTGACGGGCGAAAGTTTTTATCGGGTCAACGTCTGATAAAGTTTCGGAAATTTGCGCGGGAATTTTTTTCAGCAGTTCGATGAGTTCGCGAGTTCTTTCAGGCGAAACAGTTTTTTGAATTTGCGCCATATAAAGCGCGAGCATAAACATCAAAATTAACTGCGTCGTGTATGCCTTAGTCGAAGCAACTGCGATTTCCGGGCCCGCCCAAGTGTAAACAACTTGATCTGCTTCGCGGGCGATTGACGAGCCGACGACGTTTGTGACCGCCAAAGTTTTCGCGCCGAGTCGTTTCGATTCTTTCAGCGCGGCGAGAGTGTCGGAAGTTTCGCCCGATTGACTTATGACGATAACCAAAGTTTTTTCGTCAACAATCGGATCGCGGTAACGATATTCACTTGCCAGATCGACTTCGACGAGTTTGCGGGCAAGTTTTTCGATATAAAATTTCCCGACCAATCCCGCGTGATAAGCAGTCCCGCAGGCAACGATATAAATTTTGTTGATTGAGTCGAGGAAATTTTTGTCCCAGTGCAATTCTTCCATAACAATCGCCGAGCCGTCTTTCAAAACTCTTTCGCTCATCGTATCGCGGACGGCTTTGGGCTGTTCGTGAATTTCTTTCAGCATAAAATGTTCATAACCGCCTTTTTCGGCCGCCTCCGCATTCCAAGTCACGCGAAAAACTTTTTTTTGAACATCTTCGCCGCGACGATTTATAATTTTTACGGAATCTTTTTTGACAATGGCAATTTCTCCGTCGTTCAAAATGTAAGTATCGCGAGTTTTTGAGATAATCGCGGGGATGTCCGACGCGATAAAATTTTCTCCCTTGCCGAGCCCGACGACCAGCGGATTATCCTGTTTCGCGCAGATTAAAGTTTCGGGGTTGTCTTTTGACATAAAAACCAAACTGTAACTGCCTTCAATTTTATTCAAAACTTCGCGAACCGCCCCGATAAAATCGCCTTTATAAACTTCTTCCAAAAGATGCGGCACGACTTCGGTATCGGTTTCGGAAATAAATTTGTGACCGCGAGAAATTAAATCTTCCTTGAGCGACATATAATTTTCGATAATGCCGTTGTGAACGACGACAAATTTCCCCGTGCAATCGGTGTGAGGATGCGCGTTTAAATCCGAAGGGCGACCGTGAGTTGCCCAACGAGTGTGACCGATTCCGACAGTTCCTTCAGGTTCGCGATTTTTTAATTTTTCTTTGAGTGCGTCGAGTCTGCCGACAGCTTTTTCGACAAAAATATTTACGCCGCAATTTACGGCAATCCCAGCCGAGTCATAGCCGCGATACTCCAACTTCGTCAAACCTTCAAGCAAAAATTCAACGGCCTTTTTGTCTCCGATATATCCCACAATTCCGCACATATTTTTTCCTCCAATTTTCATATTTTTTTCACGGCAATTTTAATGAAAAAAAAAAAACCTGTCAATGCTGTTTCGACAGGGAAAATTTTTTGCCGTCAATTTCATAAAATTTTTTCCAAAGTTTCGACGGTGCGCGGTGCGCCGTTCATTTCCGCGATAAGCGCGTCGCGGATTTTAACTTCTTCTTCGTCAACAATTTGCATTGCAAAGCCCGCGTGAACCAAAACAAAATCGCCGACTTTCGCTTCGGGCAGGAGCATTAAACTTGCTTCGCGTTTTATGCCGGAATGTTCCACCGTCGCCAAAAAATTATTTTTCATTTCCAAAATTTTTGCCGGAAAAGCCAAGCACATTTTTTTTTCACTCTCCTGAAAGATCCGGGCGCAATTTTTTTGCCTCGCCCAAATAAATATGATGAATTTCAGTTAAATTTTTTTCAACGTCCGCCAAAATTAAAACTCTTATGCAGAGCGGCAAACTTCCTTCGACTTCGGTTTCCTGCGCGTCGAAAAGCGGCACAAATTGAAAGTCGGAAATTTTTCTTACCGCCGAAGTCGGAAAAGCCGCCGTTAAATCTTTCGTCGAAGAAAAAATTATCGCGCCGATGTTTTCTGCAGAAATTTCGTTTTTTTCGACGATTTTTGTAACGAGTTCTTGAGCCGCCCGCCAAATTTCTTCGCGTGAATTTTTTTCGACAGTTGCCGCGCCTCTTATTCCGCGTAGCATAAAATCACTCCTTAACGCTGTATTTTTCGGAAATTTGCTGTTGAACGGTCGCATTTGCCAAAAAATTTTCGTAAGTCGAAATTCTGTCAACGGTTCCGCTCGGCGCAATGTCCATAATCCTGTTTGCGATATTTTGCGTGAAAGCCCTGTCCTCGTCCGCAAAAATAATCGTGCCGGAAAAATTTTTCAAAGCCTTCTCAATAGCCAAAATCATCGGCAGGTCAAGGCAAATTGTCGGGTTGTCCAAAAGCAAAAAATTCGCGCCGGTCTTTTGAAGATTTTCGATTTCAAGTTTTGCGGCGGCACTGGAAAAAACTTTCGGCATATAAGCAAGTTTAACGTCGTCGGAAAAATGTATTTCGCCGCGAATCGCCCCGCCGTTTGAATTTTTTTCTTGAAAAGCCTTCCACAAAGTTTTCAGCAGGCGGGACTTGCCGATTTTATTTTGCCCGACGAATGCAACTTTTTGCCCGCGCCGAATTATGAAATTTATGTGCTTGAAAAGAGTTTCGCCGTCGCGAATTTTCATAAGAGATTCGACTTCCAAAACTTTCGGCAAAGTCCAATCGTCCGGCTCGACTTCAGAAAAATTTTCTTCGCCGCCGAAATTTATTTCTTCAACGTCGAAATTTCCCAGCTTAATCGTATTTTTGCAGGTGCTGTTTAAAAAATATCTGTCGCTTGAAACAATCACGGTTGACAATTTTTTTTGCGTGTTGAGGAAATTTATCAGCCATTCAATGCCGTCCGCGTCAAGATTTTTCGTCGGCTCGTCCAAAAGCAAAATAATTTCGCGCTTATCCATCCCGTGCATCCTGCGTTTAAGTTTTTCAATCGCACTCATTTCCGCAAGTCGAAGTTCCGAAAAATCCGCAGAAATATTTCCCGTGACCGTTTCAATGTCGCCGGAAATTTT
>CAJOCT010000024.1 GCA_905236725.1 uncultured Selenomonadaceae bacterium
TATGCCGGAGTGGTATTCAGACATAGGTACAAAAATGCGACCGTCAAGCGTCAAGATTGATACCGTGTCAATGGATTTAACCGTTAAAATCCTGTCGTCATAAACAATCGCGCCGTGCGGTTTGAAGAAATGCTGACTGTCACGTTTATCCTTGTCGGAGTATGATTCGGCAACTTTACCGATAGCGCGAACAACCATTTGAGCGGAAAGTTTAAACTGCTCGCGAATGGAATAGTAGCAAAGTTGTTGCAACTTGATCTTGCCGAAAGTTTTATTATCAAAGGCAATCTTGCTGATGACGTTGCAAGCGGCGTTAAAACTTTCCATAGTTTTCAAAAATTGGTCTGATTGTTCGGACGAAGGATATAAACGAATTTTCAAAGTATAAAGCAAAATAATCACCGCACTTTCGAGGAGGTTATACAACTATTGAAAGAATAAATCAATTTAAAGAAAGGAAGGAGCGCCGCCTTCATCCCCATAGCTAAAGCTAGGGGCTTCCGGCGGCGCGTTTTCGGTGAACACAAGTCTCAAAAATGTCACGAACGCATGACATTTTCAAAACTTAAGCCGCATTTTTCCAAATAATATTTTTCATTCTCCATCAAAATTTTATCGGAAAAACCCTTGTCGGTGAATAAATCATTCGGCAACATTACGGGCTCGCGGAAATACAAATAACTTTTTCCGTGCATCAAGGTCAAGCGGTGACTGCTGTTAATGTGCCGCCCCGCCTGCTTTAACATTTGCTCGGGAAAAAATTCCGCAAGACATTTCATCAACTCGACGTAACGACTTTTTTCATTCATGAAAGGTCCGTAACGTCTGCCGTTCAAAAGAAAAAATAAACTTCCGAACATCTGAACTTGCAATTCGTCTTTTTGCTCAGACGGTTGAGAATTTTTTTGTTGGCGGGAAAAATTTTTTGCGTCCATCGAGTCAAGCGCGGCGATCATTTCTTCAATACTTTGATCAAGTGTAAAAGTCGGCAATTTTTTTTCTGATCTGCTTTCAAAAGTTTTTTTCTGCTCGTGATTTACGACTGACGGCAAAAACATTTTTTCAAGGTCAACCAAGTCGCCCGTCGTCGCTTGAGTGACTTCGATTTTCATGTTGACGTTGACCACGCCCGCGCAATAAAAAATCGTTCGCAATGCGTGAATAATTTGCGGCGGAGTTCTTGCCGTTTCCAGAAAAATTATCGGCGCGATTCTTCTCGGGCGTTTCATGTCGATTGTGTTTGTTCGCAAAAAAAGCACTTTATTCGGATCTCTTCCGCAAAGTCTGTCGATGACTTCGGGAAATTCGGTATAAAGGCATTTGACGGCAATAAAAAATAATTCTTCCCAGTCCCGCACTTCAACGCGCCCGAAATAAAAAAGCGAAATCGGTACTTCGTCTTCGCGCAGTTCAATATCCGCGCTGCCCAAATCAATTATTCTTCTCTTTGACAAAATTTCACCCCGCTTCGAAATTTTTTTTATTTTAAACGAATTTATTCTATTTTCAAGGCTTTTTTTTTCGGCTATAATATAAGAAAAATTTTACTTGAGGATTTATGCAATGAAAAAAGTTTTTGACACAGAAATTTTATCGAATGTTGAAGTTGCGGAAAAAATTTTTCGCTTGGAAGTGTTTGAGCCGGAACTTTCAGTAATTTCAAAGCCGGGTCAATTTGTCGCAGTAAAAATTTCAGATGAATTTACTTTGCGCAGACCGTTCGGAATTGCGTCGGCGAAAAACGGAATAATTAAAATTTTTTACAGAGTCATCGGCAGGGGGACAGAAGTTTTGTCGAAAAAAAAGGTCGGCGAAAAATTAAATGTTCTCGGTGCGCTCGGAAAAGGTTTTGACACGGAAATTTACGGGAAAATTTTACTGGTCGGCGGCGGAATGGGTCTTGCGCCTCTTTTGAGTGCGGCGGAAAAAATTGAAAACGTCGATGTTTTGATTGGCGGAAAAAATAAATCCGAAGCAATTTTTTGGTACAAAGAATTTCGTCCCGCAGTGAAAAATTTTTTCGTGACAACTGATGACGGAAGTTTGGGGCGAAAAGGTTTCGTCACGGATTTATTGCCTTCTGTTTTGGAAACTGAAGACTATTCGGCGGTTTTCACTTGCGGACCGGAAATTATGATGCGTCAAGTTGCTTTTGAAGCAATGGCAAGAAATTTAATTTGCGAAGTTTCTTTTGAACGGCGAATGGCTTGCGGACTCGGTGCCTGTTTAAGTTGTTCGATCGACACTTCTCAAGGTCGAAAAAAAGTTTGCAAGGACGGACCCGTTTTCAACGCAAGCGAAGTATTTTTTTAATTTTCCAAAACAAAATGCGTCTCGCTGATTTTTTTCATCGTGCAGTGTTCGTAATCGACATTGCTTGAGTCGTAATTTAAAAATTTGCGTTGCTTTTCGACTGCCGGATTCGGAATCGGCACGGCGGAAAGCAAACTTTTTGTATAAGGGTGAACGGGATTTGAAAAAATTTCTTTCGATAAACCTGTTTCAACCAAATAGCCTCTATGCAAAACGCCGATTCTGTCCGAAATATATTTCACCATGCTCAAGTCGTGCGCGATAAAAAGATAAGCACAAGTTGTTTCCGCCTGAATATCTTTCATCAAATTGACGACTTGCGCCTGAATTGAAACGTCCAGCGCGGAAATACATTCATCGGCAATAATAAGTTTCGGATTCATCACGAGAGCGCGGGCAATTCCCACCCTTTGACGTTGACCGCCCGAAAATTGATGAGGGTATCTTTCGGCGTGCGCGGGAGAAAGTCCGACTTTTTGCAAAATGTTGGCAATAATTTCGTTTCGCTCACGAAGATTTTTGTAGCTGTGATAAATATCCAACCCTTCGCCGATTATGTCGGCAATTTTTTTGCGCGGATTTAAACTGCTCATCGGGTCTTGAAAAATCATCTGCATATTTTTTCTCAACATTCGATTGGTTTTTTTATCAAGATTTCCCGAAATATTTTTGTCGTTGAAAATAATTTCGCCGCCGGTCGGATCGTAAAGTCGAATGATACTGCGCCCGATAGTAGTTTTGCCCGAGCCGCTTTCCCCGACAAGTCCGTAAGTTTCGCCTGGAAAAATTTCAAATGAAACGCCGTTCACCGCCTTAACAGTGAAGTTTCTCGAAATTTTAAAATATTGACGAAGATTTTTAACTTTTAACAAAGGATTCATAGATCAATAACCTTTCGCTTATTTTGGAAGATTGAGCAAGACTGTTAAAACCAACGCCGCTATTGCCGCAATGGAAGTGTAGGACAAATTGCGAATGTGCTTGCTCATACTGTCAATTTTTGCATCAGTGGATTTGTTAATTTCTCTGATTTCATTGCGGATTTCTGCATTTTCAGCGGCGCGGCGATTATCGCGATCGCGCATTTCGGAAATAAGATTGTCGACTTTTTCATTGGTTGCATCGACTTTCGCCGCAATGACACTGACGACTGTATGAAGATTGTTATATTTTTCTTCAAGCCGATCTATTCTTTCTTCTGAAGTTGCCATTTCCTTCACCTTCTTTCAATGCGTTTTTTCAACTCTGCGGGCAATTCGACTTTCGGCGCGTCGGGGTGCAAGAGCCAAGTTGCGGCGAAATGTGTTTCGGAAATTCTGAACATCGGCGGGGAAATTTTTTTATCGATTTTCATGGCGAATTTATTTCTTGTGGCGAATGCGTCGCCAACAGGTTCGTGCAAAAGATTAGGCGGACTGCCCGGAATTGAATAAAGTCTGTCGTCGTCAGTTTCAAGATCGGGCATTGCTGATAAAAGTCCCCAAGTGTACGGGTGACGCGGGTCGTAAAAAATTTCTTCTGCCGTGCCGACTTCAATAATTTTTCCCGCGTACATTACGTTGACGAAATCGGCGACCTTTGCGACAACTCCCAAGTCGTGCGTTATGTAAATTACCGACAAGCCCATTTTTTCTTGAATGTTTTTGATTAAATCCAAAATTTTCGCCTGAATTGTCACGTCAAGCGCGGTTGTCGGCTCGTCACAAATTAAAACTTTCGGCTCGCAAGAAAGCGCGATTGCTATGACAACTCTCTGTCTCATTCCGCCCGAAAGTTGATGCGGAAAATTTTTCATTCGTTTTTCCGCGTCATTTATCCCGACCAGTTTCAAAAGTTCGACGGCTTTTTTTTCCGCGTCGGCTTTAGAAATTTTTTTGTGCAGAAACATTCCTTCAGTAATTTGCGCGCCGATTGTCATTGTCGGATCCAAACTTGTCATCGGGTCTTGAAAAACCATTGAAATTTGTTGACCGTTAATTTTTTTTCGCAATTCTTTTTTCGTCAAAGTCAGCAAGTCAATTTTTTTTCCGCCTTGAAAATAAAAAATTTTTCCGCTGTTTATGACGCTGTTATCGTCCAAAAGACCTGTAACCGCCTTCATCGTGACGGATTTTCCGCTGCCGGATTCCCCGACGATTGCAACAGTTTTCCCGCGCGGCAAATTTAAATCTATTCCGCGTATTGCATGAATATTTCCCGAGTTCGTGCGAAAAGTTACATCAAGATTTTCGATCGACAAAATATTTTTTTCCATAAAATCCCCCGCAATGTTTTTTTGGCGAATTTTATCACTAAAAAATTTTTTTGTCACTTATTCGCAATTTTCGGCTTGCCGTCAAAATGCGATTGTGTTATATTTTTACAAAAAGTTTTGTGGAGGAAATTTTATGAACTCGATTGTAAAAAATATGTCGCTTGCTCCTTCGGGACACGACAAAATTGAATGGGTAAAAAATTTTATGCCGGTGATGAGCGCGATTGACAAGGAATTTTCCAAGTCAAAACCTTTCGCCGGAAAAAAAATCGCGATTAGTCTGCACGTTGAGGCGAAAACTGCCTATATGACGGAAGTTTTCAGAAACGCGGGCGCGGAAGTTGCTTTGACCGGTTGCAATCCGCTTTCGACTCAAGACGACGTTGCCGCCGCACTCGTTGAGGACGGAATAAATGTTTTCACGATTCACGGCTGTAACCCCGAAGAGTACGAAAATTTTATCGATAAGACTTTGGACATTGAGCCGGATATAATTATCGACGACGGCGGCGACCTCGTTCATCAAATTCATACAAAACGCCGTGAACTCATCCCGAAAATTTTGGGCGGCTCGGAAGAAACGACGACGGGAGTCAAAAGACTTCAAAATATGGAACGGCGCGGCGATCTCGCTTTCCCGATGATTGCGGCGAATGATGCTTACTGCAAATTTCTTTTCGACAATCGTTACGGCACGGGGCAGTCGACTTGGGACGGAATTATGCGCACGACAAATTTGGTCGTCGCGGGAAAAACTGTCGTCATTGCGGGTTACGGCTGGTGCGGCAAAGGTGCGGCGATGAGGGCGAAAGGTCTCGGCGCAAACGTCGTTGTCACCGAAGTCGATCCGATTAAAGCGATTGAGGCAGTTTTCGACGGTTTCAGAGTTATGCCGATGGTTGAGGCGGCGAAGATCGGCGATATTTTCCTGACTCTCACGGGCGACAAAGATATTGTCACCGCCGAACATTATCCGCTGATGAAAAATAATGCCGTTCTTGCAAATGCGGGTCATTTCGACGTTGAAATAAATATTCCGCAACTTGAAGAAATTTCCGTAAGTCGCAGGACTGTCCGCAAAAATATCGAAGAATTTTTGCAAACTGACGGCAGAAAAATTTATCTGCTTGCCGAAGGTCGTCTGGTAAATCTTGCTTCGGGAGACGGTCACCCCGCCGAAATTATGGATTTAAGTTTTGCCGTTCAATTTTTCAGCGCGGCTCACATTCTCCACAACCATGAAAAACTTGAGAAAAAAGTTTACCTTATGCCCGAAGAAATCAACACAAAAATTGCCGAAATTAAACTCGACTCAATCGGCGTGAAAATCGACACTCTTACCGAAGAGCAAAAAAAATATTTAAGCTTGTGAGGTAAATCTGTGGATATAAATTACGAACTCGGCGATTTAAAATTTGTTTGGGACAGCGATAAAGAAAAAATTAACCAAAGAAAGCATGGAATCAGTTTTGAAACTGCCGCCCGCGTTTTTCTTGACGAAAATTTTATCGATTATATCGATGAATTTCACAGCGACGACGAAGAGAGAATTATTATCATCGGCAGGGTTAGAAATATTCTGACAGTGATTTATACCGAAAGAGGTGACAGGAACAGAATTATTTCGGCTCGACAAGCCGATAAAGATGAGGAGGAACAATATTATGCGCAATTTTATTTCTAAACCGATTCCGCCACTGACAGAGAAGCAAATTGCAGAACTTAAGGCATTGGAAGGCAGAGAAATTGACTACAGCGACATCCCTAAAATGACGAAGGAAGAGTTGAAAAAATTTAGGACTGCAAGATTGCGCAAAAAAAATTTGCAGATTGCCGGATAAAACTTATGGACAATTCAAGTGATAAAAAAATTCCGCCTTTAACTGCAGAACAACTTAAGGAACTTGATGCACTTTCAAAAATGTCTGATGACGAAATTGACTACAGCGATATTCCCAAAATTACGCACGAAGAATGGGTGACTAAATTTAAACCCTCTCGACTGCGCAAAAAAAATATTCAAACTGCGAGTTAAAAAATTTTTTCATAAATTTTTATTTCACAAGGAGGCAATAAAATGCTGAAAAAAACCAAAATCATCTGCACGCAGGGACCTGCAACCGATGCGCCGGGTGTTATCGAAGGGCTTATCGAAAACGGTATGAACTGTGCGAGGTTCAATTTTTCGCACGGTACGCACGAAGAACACAAAAAGCGCATTGAGGCGGTCAGGGCGGCGGCTTTGAAAAAAGATCGCGTCATTTCCCTCGTTCTCGATACAAAAGGTCCCGAAATGCGTCTCGGCGAATTTGTGGCGGGAAGCGTTATGTTGACGGCGGGAAATAAATTCGTCCTCACTCAAAGCGATGAGCCCGGCGACGAAACACACTGCTCCGTCAATCACAAACTTTTGTATACCGAAGTTCAGCCCGGCGGAAAACTTCTTTTAAACGACGGTCTTGTCGAATTGCAGATTGATGAAATTGTCGACAAAGATATTCACACGACAATTTTAAATTCCGGCAAAATGTCAACGAGAAAGAGAGTTGCCGCGCCCGGAATTGCCTTAGGTCTTCCCGCAATTTCCGAACAGGACGAACAAGATATTATTTTCGGAATTGAAAACGATATGGACTTTGTTGCGGCAAGTTTTATTCAAAGAGCCTCCGACGTTGAAGAAATTCGCAAGTTAATCGCGCGTCACGGCGGTCATATGGAAATTATCCCGAAAATCGAAAATCTTGCGGGCGTTCAAAATATCGACGAAATTATCGCGGTTTCCGACGGAATTATGGTAGCTCGCGGCGATCTCGGCGTTGAAATTCCCGCTGAAGACGTTCCGATTATCCAAAAGAGCATTATCAAAAAATGTAACGACGCAGGCAAACCCGTTATCGTTGCAACTCAAATGCTCGAAAGTATGACGATGAACCCGCGCCCGACTCGTGCGGAAGTTTCGGACGTGGGCAACGCAATTTTCGACGGCGCGGACGCAATTATGTTGAGTGGCGAAACTGCCAGCGGAAAATATCCCGTCGAAGCCGTTGCGACAATGAGTAAAATCGCGCAGAGAATTGAAGAGTCCCTCGAATACAAGGCAATTTTTGAACAGAAGGGCATTCACAGAAAACATTCCCAGACCGACGCGATTGCTCACGCGACTGTTCAAATTGCTTACGAACTCAGTGCGACTGCAATTTTCACGCCGACAAAATCCGGTTACACAACTCGAATCGTCTCGAAATATCGCCCGAAAGCTCCGATTATCGCCTTTGCGCCGAATGCTCAAGTTGCGCGTCATTTAAATCTGCGCTGGGGAGTTTTCGTCATTCCCGGCGTACCGATTCTCAAGCCCGAGGAGATGACTCAATACATCACCGACACCGCAATGAATTTCGGTTTCGTAAATAAGGGCGACGTTGTCGTTATGACTGCCGGAATTAAGTACGGTGAAGGCGGCACAAGCTCAATCGAACTTTTGACGATCTAAGTTCAGCGGACAGTGAACAGTGGATAGGGAACAGTTTTTTCTGTAAGCTGTCCACTACCTGCTAACCACTAAGAAACTGTGAAAGCAGTTTCTCAATTTTTTTTCGACATTCACTATAAAAACGCGAAAGATTTTTTTCAATCGCGTTCTTTTTTTGCAAAAATTTTCACCTATTGACTTTTTGTCTTTTTGATGTTATTATTCGCCCCGTTAAGAAAATGAAAATAATTTTTAATAAACGGAGTGATAAATATGGCGGAAGAAAAATATACAGCGAAAGCAATGGCGGCGTTGCAAGCGTCACAGCAAATTGCGGCGATGAAATATCATCAAGAATTTAATTCCCTGCACTTAATGGCGGCGTTGGCGCGGGAGCCTGAAGGATTGTTGGCGACGATTTTTGAAGATTGCAAAACAGATTTGCCGATGTTAAAAGTTCGATTGGAGAAAGAATTAAATAAAATTCCGAGCGTCAAAGGTCAAGACCGCTTGTCAATGGGCGTGGACTTGGCGCGAGTTATCGGCAAGGCAAAAGAATATTCCGCGTCAATGCGCGATGAATATATCAGCACGGAACATTTGCTTTTATCGTTGGTGACGGACGGCAGTTCCGAAGTTCAAAAAATTGCGAAGGATTTCAGTTTGTCCAAAAGCAAAATTGACGACTCAATCAAAAAAAATCGTAAGCAAAATGTTACCTCCGACAATCCCGAGGAAAATTATCAGGCGTTGGAAAAATTCGGGCGCGATTTGACTCAAGCGGCGAAGTCGGGAAAACTTGACCCTGTTATCGGGCGTGATGAGGAAATTCGCCGCACGATAGAAATTTTATCGCGTCGAACAAAAAATAATCCTGTGTTAATCGGTGAGCCGGGCGTTGGAAAAACTGCGATCGTCGAAGGACTTGCGCGGCGAATTGTTGAAGGCGACGTTCCCGAGTCGTTGAAAAATAAAACTCTTTACGCGCTGGATATGGGTTCGCTGATTGCTGGTGCAAAATTTCGTGGCGAGTTTGAAGAGCGTTTAAAATCTGTCTTGGCGGAAATTGCGAAGTCGGACGGGCAAATTTTGCTTTTTATCGACGAAGTTCACACGGTTGTCGGAGCGGGCGCGGCTGAAGGTGCAATGGACGCGGGAAATATTTTGAAACCGATGTTGGCGCGAGGTGAATTGCGTTGTATCGGCGCGACGACTTTGAACGAGTACAGAAAATATATCGAAAAAGATACCGCGCTTGAAAGAAGATTTCAGCCGGTGATGGTTGGCGAGCCGACTGTTGAAGATACAATTTCGATTTTGCGCGGACTGAAAGAGCGTTACGAAGTTCATCACGGCGTGAGAATCCGCGACGCGGCACTTGTCAGCGCGGCAACTCTTTCGGACAGATATATTTCGGACAGATTTTTGCCCGATAAAGCGATTGACCTTGTTGACGAGGCGGCGGCGAAATTAAGAACCGAAATTGAATCAATGCCCGCGCCGATTGATGAAATTCGCAGAAAAATTATGCAACTGACAATCGAAGAGCAGGCACTCAAAAAAGAATCGGATGACGCATCAAAAGAAAAATTGAAAAATATCACCGCCGAAATCGAAAAACTCAAAGCCGAAGAAAAAGTTTTGCACGACAAGTGGGAATCCGAAAAACAATCAATTTTGAGAGTCCGCGCGATTAAAAAAGAAATTGACGACGTGAACAATCAAATGGCGGCGGCAGAGCGTGCATACGATTTAAATAAACTTGCCGAGCTGAAATACGGCAAACTTCCCGAACTTGAAAATAAACTCAAAACTGCCGAATCTGAAATTGCCGCTCAAGAAAAGAGCGAAAAACTTTTGAAAGAAGAAGTCGGCGAAGAAGATATTGCGAAAGTCGTCAGCAGATGGACGGGTATTCCCGTTTCAAAAATGATGACGGGCGAGCGCGAAAAACTTTTGCACCTTGAAGACACTTTGCATAAAAGAATTGTCGGACAGGATGAGGCGGTCAGAGTTGTCAGCGAGGCAATTTTGCGGGCACGTGCGGGAATTAAAGATCCAAATCGTCCAATCGGCTCATTTATTTTCTTGGGACCGACGGGCGTGGGCAAAACCGAACTTGCGAAAACTTTGGCGGAGGCACTTTTCGACGACGAACGCTCAATGATTAGAATTGATATGAGCGAGTACATGGAAAAACACACTGTCGCGCGGTTAATCGGTGCTCCTCCGGGATATGTCGGTTACGACGAAGGCGGGCAACTTACCGAAGCCGTTCGCCGCAGACCTTACAGCGTCATTTTGCTTGACGAAATCGAGAAAGCTCACCGCGATATTTTTAACGTGCTGTTACAAATTCTTGATGACGGCAGATTGACTGACGGTAAAGGTCGCGTCGTAAGTTTCAAAAATACGGTTATCATAATGACTTCAAATCTCGGTTCGCAGGAAATTCTCAATAAAAATTTTGTCGAGGCTGAAACTGCCGTTCGCGAAATGCTCAAAGATTATTTCCGCCCCGAATTTTTAAACCGCATCGACGATATAATTATTTTCAATTCGCTGGCGAAAGATCAGATTAAAGCCATTGCGGAAATCCTCTTGAAAAATCTTGCAACGCGCCTTGAAAAGCAGACGAATATTCATTTCACTTGGACGAATGAGGCGGCGGGGAAAGTTCTTGACGCGCTTGCCGAACATCACGGCTACGACCCGAATTTTGGCGCGAGACCTCTACGCAGATTTATTTCGCAGACCGTTGAAACCGAATTGAGCAAAAAAATAATCGCCGGCAATCTCAAGGAAGGCGATTCTGTCGAAATGTATTTTGACGGCAAACTTCGTTTCAGGACGCTGAACAAAAAAGTTTCAACGGAAAAATCTTAACTTATTCTATCGAATAGAAACACTATCGATCTACCCACTGTCGATCTGTCGATCTACTCACCAATTTGCTTTCCAGAAAGACGGCGTAAACAAAACCAAAACGCTGAAAACTTCCAACCTGCTCAAGAACATAAATATACAAGCGGCAAGTTTGCTGAAGTCGGGCAGGAGTGCATAAGTCGAGGTCGCGCCTTCAATTCCGAAACCCGGTCCGACGCTTGCCATAGTCGAAACGCTGACGGAAACCGCATCGACAAATTCAATTCCGTCGAACATCATCACGAAAGCAAAAATTATATCCATAACCACGACGACAAAAAAATATTTCGCCGCGCCGTAAACAATCGGCTCATCAATAATTTGCCCGTTCAACTTAATTTGATTGATAAGTTGCGGGTGAATTTTTTGTTTGACGATAAGCGAAATAAATTTGAACAGAAGAATAATTCTCGCAACCTTCAGACCGCCCGCCGTCGAACCTGCACAGCCGCCCAAAAACATCGTCATCAACAGAACGGCTTTACTTATCGGCGGATATAAGTCGAAATCGTGAGCGACAAAACCCGTCGTCGAGCTCAAACTTGCCACGTGAAAAATCGCGCTACGGACGGCAAATTCGGGGTGAAAATGCATTTCCCAAACCAAATCGACAGAAATAATCATCGCCGCAACAAAAATTATTTGCAGGTAAACTTTAAACTCCGCGTTGTCGAAAATTGTTTTTACTCCGCGATTGACGGCAACCGCGTACATTGCGAAACTTCCGCTGGAAATTATCATAAAAAACGCCATACAATATTCCAGATAACCGTTGCCGTACTCGTCGACAATCGAATTGTAAATTCCGTAACCGCCCGTCGCAATCGTCGTCATCGCGTGATTTATCGCGGCGAAAATATCCAGTCCGCACAAAAAATAACCCGCCGCGCAAATTACAGTCAATCCGACGTAAATTTTAAACAGAGCCTTCGCATTGTCACGGATACGCGGCATTTGCCTGTCCTTAGTCGGTCCGGTAGTTTCCGCGCGTAAAATAAACATCGCACCGCGTCCGAATTGTGACATCAACGCCATAAAAATTACGACAATTCCCAGACCGCCGATCCAATTCGACACACTCCGCCAGAGCAAAATACTTTTCGGCAAAATTTCCACGTCCGCAAAAACCGTTGCGCCCGTCCCCGAAAATCCCGCGAACGATTCGACCAAGCTGTCAATTAAATTTAAATATCCGCCCGCCAAATAAGGAACCATTCCCAAAATCGAAATTAAAAGCCAGCCCAAAGCCGTTACCGCAATTCCGTCGCGCACACCGATATTGTCTTTGCCTTTGAGTCCGCCGAATCTTTCGAGCTCAAAAGTTACGGCGATGCAAAGAAAAATTGACAATAAAAAAGCCGCCGCTCCCCCTGCCTCTTCGTTGAATGCGGCAAGGAAGAATGACGGCAACATTGCCGCGCCGACAAACAGCGTCAAGTATCCGAGAAGTCCCGCCGTTATTCTCTTGTCCATAATTTATTTTAATCCTTCGCGAATGAGTTCACGCGCCGCCTTGCCCGTCAAATGTTCGATTTCCAAAACTAAAATCGAAACTGCATTCACTCGGCTCAATTCTTTTTCCCGCAACTCAACATTTACATCGGGCGAAAATTTATCTGCCAAAAGTTCAAGCGCATGAAGTTTTTCCGCGTCATTTTCCGCAAGATGAATTTTTCCGAAGGCAATCGCGCTTGTGAAATAAGTTGTAAATTCTTCGGGGACGACTTTATGTTTTTCGACGACGCAGAAAGAAACTTTATCGTTATTTTTTATCGCGTCGAGTTTGTGACCGGTCTTCGCGCTGTGAAAATAAATTTTGTTGTCGGAAAAGGCGTAATTTATCGGCACGGCATAAGAATAGCCGTCATCGCCGGAAAGTGCCAAAACTCCGAAATCTCCTTCACGCAAAATTTTTTCCGCAGTTTCTTTTGAGAGTTCGCATTTTTCGCGCCGCATTTTTCTGAACATAAAAAACCTCATTTCATTCGGTTTTTTTAGTTGTCAGTTGAAAGTTTTCAGTTGTTAGAAATTTTCTAACCACTAGCCACTGACCACTAACAACTAATTTCAATGACCTGCAGAAACTCCGTCCGCAATATTTTTGAAAAGTTTATCGCTTTCATCGGCGACGCTTTCAATTTTCAAAAGTTCTTCATGACATTCGCGCAAGAGTTTTTCCGCAGACAAAACTTGCTTGAGAGTCAGAACTCCTTCGGTCTCCGCAATTTTTTTCAGCGACATTTTGCAAGAGTCGGAAATTTTTTCGCGCAGGGCGTTGCGACGTTTTTTTCTTGAATCAAATTCTTTCCACAAATTCGTCAGCTGATCCATCGTGTGAACCGCCGCCAAATAATCGTACTTCATCTGCGCGGTAAGAGTGAAAGAAGTTTCTTCGTCCGTCAAAACTTTTCCGATCGCGAGCGCGTCTTTAAATCTGTCTATCGTTGCCATCAAAAAACCTCCCAAATTTTCGTCGCGAAAATTATATCAAACTTCTTAGACTTTGCAACAAAAAAATGATATAATTCGCCGTAAAAAATCGAAGGAATGAAATTTAATGAAAACTCTTGAAGAACTGGCTTTGATGATTCACGGCGCGAAAATTCTCGGCGACGGCGGCACAAAAATTTCTGGCATTGAACACGATTCCCGAAAAGTTTCTGCGGGGAGTTTGTTTGTTTGCATGGAAGGTGCGCACTTCGACGGGCATAAATTTATAGAACAGGCGAAAAATTCGGGCGCGGTTGCAATTTTAACGACGCACGAAGATATTTCTTTGCCGGAAAAAATTTCTGCGTTAATTGTCCCCGATATGCTGAATTCTTTGGCGGTGATTGTGCCTTATTTCTACGACTATCCGTCAAAAAAAATGCGCGTTATCGGAATCACGGGGACTAACGGTAAAACGACGACGACCTATTTAATTCGCGAAATTTTGAAATCTGCGGGTTACAAAGTCGGTTTAATCGGGACAATTCAAATGATGATCGGCGAAGAAATTTTTCCCATTCACAACACAACTCCGAATGTTATCGACCTGCAACATATTTTTTGCACGATGCGGGAAAAAAATGTCGATTTCGTCGTCATGGAAGTTTCAAGCCACGCACTCGCCGAACACAGAGTTGCGGGAATTGAATTTGACACGGCGGTTTTCACGAATTTGACTCAAGACCATCTCGACTATCATAAGACGATGGAAAATTATAAATTGACTAAGGCGAAACTTTTTGAAATGGTTTCTCGCTCCGGGCGCAAGGAAGGCAAGACCGCCGTTATAAATATCGCCGACGAGGCAAGTGCGGAAATGCTCAAACATTCTCTTTGCGAAAAAATTACTTACGGCATTGAAAAAAATTCCGATCTTTCTGCGACCGATATTGATGTTAAATCGACGGGGACGGCTTTTAAAATTCGCGGAGAATTTGGAGCGATGAATTTGCGCCTTCACCTCACGGGAATTTTTAACGTCTACAATGTTTTGGCGGCAGTCGGTGCAACTCTTGCGGAAAAAATTTCTCCCGACGTGATTAAAACTGCGCTGGAAAATTTTAAATCAGTGCCGGGACGCTTTGAAAGAATTTTTGCCGACATTCCATTCGCGATAATTGTTGACTATGCGCACACTCCCGACGGCGTGAAAAATGTTTTGGAGACGGCGCGACAGATTGCGAAAAACAGAATTATAACCGTTTTCGGTTGCGGCGGTGACAGGGATAAAACAAAACGCCCGATTATGGGCAGAATTGCGGCGGAACTTTCCGATATTGTGATTGCGACTTCTGATAATCCGCGCACTGAAGACCCTGCAGAAATTTTGCGGGACGTTGAAGTTGGCGTTAATGAAAAAATCGGCGACAAAGTTCATGAAAAAATTATCGACAGGCGACAGGCAATTTTCCGCGCGGTTGAAATTGCTCAAGCCGGCGACGTTATTTTGATTCTCGGCAAAGGTCATGAAAATTATCAGATTTTAAAAGATGAAACGATTCATTTTGACGACCGCGAAGTTGCTCAAGACGCGATTAAAAATTTAGTTCACTAAGATAAAAAATTGCTCCCCCGAAAATTTTTTTCAGGAGAGCAAATTTTTTTTGCCTTTAACCGCGATTTTGCGTCAGCTGTTTATAAATGAAGTCGGCAAGACCGATACCGCCGTCAAGAGCCATTTGTTTCGTCAATTCTTCGTGGTACATATCGCGATAAATATCCATCGCGTTATCGTCGCCGAACAGTTCATCTTTCGGGACGGTCTTCCACATATCGTTGTAAAGCATTTTCAAAAAAATTGCTTCCATCTGAATACTTGCCGCCATGATGTCGCGATTTCTTTGAGTGACCTCGTCTTCAGTCATAACGCCCGACTTTGCGGCCTTTTCCAATCTTTTTTGCGCCGCCTCAAGTTCGTTTTTGAATTGCGCTTCTTTGGTCATAACGTGCGAACCGACTGCAGAAACGTTAGTCGATTCCATTTGCGGCATTAAGTTAACGTTATTTATTTGCATAAAAAAGCTCCTTTCAGTCGTTTTTTAGTGGACAGGTTACAGTGGACAGTGAACAGTTTTTTCTAACAACTAACCACTGTCCACTATCCACTATTTAAAAACTTGTGGCAAAAAATCCGCGATGTCGATTGTTATCGGCATAAAATAAAGTCCGCCGTCAGTTTTTGAAATGAAGTCAACGACTTTTAACGAAAAATCGACGTTCCATTCCATTGTCGGCTGAAAATCTTTCGGGAAAAAGGCTTTATCTTTTCTCTCCCAGTAACTGCGCGAACCTGCAGTCAACACGGGCGAAACTCCCCAATAAATTTCAAAATCGCTCAATAAATCCGCGTACATTTCCAAAAATCTCATGTCGAAAAAAGGTTGCGTGAAAAATCCGACCGCACCCGCTTGAGCTTTTCTCTCGACTCGATAAAGTTCGTCACGGATTCCGTCGCGATATTGATCTACTCCCGCATAAACTTTCACTTCGGGCAACTCTTCGCGAAATTTTCGGATTACGTCGATTGATTCTGTCGGGAAAACTTTGTGGCGCATATCCTGCGGCGGATCTCCCGCGATAATCAAAACTTCTTTAATTCCCGCCTGCAAAAAAGTTTCGCGCATAGGCAACGGTTTTGACAAATCAATATCCATTGCCCGAACGTGCGGGATTGTCGGCAAAGTCGGTTGAGTTATTTTTGCCGCCTCCCAAGGTTTCACGTCGTAACGCAAAATATCGGGAATGTTTATGCAATCGACCTGCGAAAATTTTTTCAAAACGCTCAAATCTCTTTTGAGTCCCGCCTCGTCGCGCGGAACAATTTCAACCGCTATTCTTCCCATAAAACTTTCCACCTTTCCAACTTTTAAGCCAAATGCGCCGTGCTGTTGACCAAATCGACAGTAAAATGTCCGTCGTCCTCGCGAAAAATATTAACCGCCGTGTTGAATTGACTTATCGCCCACATTTTTCTTATCGGAATTTCCAAAAGCGCACATAAGATTACGCGATTAACCGCGCCGTGAGAAACAATTATGACGTGAGAATCTTTTTCGTCGCGGTGAGCGTCGCAGATTTTATTGAGTGCGCCCATTGCCCGTTCCTGAACTTGCAAAAAAGTTTCGGCGTGCGGCAATTTTAATTCTTCGGGATGTTTGAAAAATTTTTCAAAATTATCCGGGTCGCTTTGTGCAAGCTCTCTCAAAACTTTTCCTTCCCAGTCACCGAAATTTATTTCGCGCAGTTCGTTTACAGTTTCGACTCGCAAATTAAATCGGCTCGCCAAAATCAGCGCGGTTGTTTGAGCGCGTTCCAACGGGCTTGAATAAATTGCGTTCGCCGAAAAAAACGGGCAATGCGCCGCCAAAAGTCGCGCCTGATGTAGTCCGTCCGGCGAAAGATGAACTTCGGAATTTCCCTGCAATTTTCCCATCGAATTCCAAAAAGTCAAGCCGTGACGGACGAGCATTATTCTTGTCATCAAAAAAACTCCCTTGAAAAATTTTTTTAATTATAGCAAAAAAAAATCGGCTTTGCACCGAAAAGTTTGTAATTCGCCGATTGAGATGATATTATCGCGCCATGAAAAAAAATTTTTTACCGGCAATGCTCGCAAATTTTTCCGCCGCAATGAGCGAAATTTTATTGATGGCCTCCGCCGCGTGGCTGATTTCCTCCGCCGCACTTCACCCGCCGTTGAGTGCGCTTTCAATCGGAATAACTTTGGTGAGAACTGCGGGAATTTTCCGCGCGGTTTTGAGATATGCGGACAGATTTTTTTCGCACAAAGTAATTTTCAAATTTTTGGACGAACTGCGCGAAAAATTTTTTCTGCAAGCCGCCGAAATTTTGCCGCTTAAGTCGGGAAAAATCGGCGAAGGAAATTTATTGCACGAATTGACCGTCACGGCGGACGCGCTCAAAGATTTTTTGCCGAGAGTTGTCCTTCCAATATCAACCGCCGCACTCGTCACAATTTTTTTGACAGTTTTGTTAAAATCGCCGATCCCCGCAATAATTTTTTTTGCCGATTTAATATTGTCGAAAATTTTTAAATTTGATAAGGCTGACGATTCGACTTATCGAGAAAAAATTCTGGATTTTCTTCAAGCCCGCGACGAATTGAAAATTTTCGGTTCAACTCCCGCAATAAATCAAATTAATAAAATCGCGAAAAATTTTTCTGTCGCTCAAGAAAAAATTTTTTCCAAGCAAATAAATTTCGACACGGCAATTTTTATTTTGAACGCGACGGGAATTTTTTTTATTTTGTATGAACTTTTCGGCACGGTCGATAAAATTTTTTTCGCGGTGTGGGTTTTTATTTTGCTTGCCGCGCTTGAAATTTATTGCGCGATTCCTTCAGCCGTGAGAAGTTTTGTTGAGATGGAAAGTTTAAAAGATGGAAAGATGGAAAGTTTTTCTGCGTCAAAAAATTTTGCGGTTGAATTTAATGACGTTGATTTTTCTTATGACGATAAAAATTTTGTGCTGAAAAATTTTAACTTGAAAATTTCGCACGGGGAAAAAATTGCGATTGTCGGGGAAAGCGGCGCGGGGAAAACGACTTTGCTTTATTTGATGACAAAACTTTTTCAGCCGAGTAAAGGAAATATTTTCACTCAAGGAAAAATTTTTGCCGCAACTCACGAGAATTTTATTTTCAGTCGGTCGATTCGATTTAACTTCGAAATTTTTTGCGAAAATATTTCGGACGAAGAAATTTTTTCCGCGCTGAAAATTTGCAAACTCGAAAATTTTGACATTGATTCCGAGATCGGCGAGAACGCAAGTTTTTTATCCGGCGGAGAAAGAGTTCGTCTGCAAATTGCGTTGGCGATTGCGAAAAATCCCGATATTTTAATTTTGGACGAACCGACTGCAGGTCTTAACAAAAATCTTGCCGAAAGTTTAATTGACGAAATTATTTCAGATTCGACAAAAAAAAATCGCACGTTGATAATCATCACGCACGATTCAAATATTGCGAAAAAGTTTTCAAAAATTATTTCACTGTCCACTGTCCACTAAAATTATCTGACTTCTTCGCCGTATTTTGCCTTGATTGCGGATTTGTGATTATACATTGCAACATCGGCTTTTTTCGCAACTGCGGCAAATTCCATATCTTCTTCGTAAATTGCAAGACCGCGAGCAACTGAAACAAAAATTGTTTCTCCGTTGACGACAAAACTTTCTTCGGCGATTTTTTCGTCAAAAAGTTTGAGAAGTGCTTGGCGGTTTTCATAATCCTCCTGTTCAAGTATCGCCGTAAATTCATCTCCGCCGACGCGATAGACGGGACTGTTTTGAAAAACTCTGCAGATAACTCTTGAGGCGTGGCGAAGGAGTTGATTTCCCGCCTGATGTCCATGCTTGTCATTGACTTTTTTCAAAAAATTTACGTCGAAAAGCACAACTGCATAGGCAAGATCGGGAATCAGATTGCTTTGTGCGTCCAGTTCCCTGCCTTTGCTCATATACGCCGCCGCATTTCTGAGCCCGGTCAATTTATCGCGGTAGACGTAAGTTTCCAATTTTTCCGCCATTTCGCGGATACTTCTGACCAAAATTCCCAACTCGTTGCCGGATTCGTAAGAAATTTTTACATTCAAATCGCCGGAAGCAATTCTCTTCGCCGCCTCCGTCATTCCCGCGAGAGGTTTAATTGCCTTCGACGCGAGAGTAATGCTCACCAGTGAAATTAACATCGCCACGAAAATAATCGCCGCAATCAAATGCATTAAAGTTTCGTTTCGTTCTTTATGAACTTCGCTTAAAGGAGTTGCAATCCCGAGCCACATTCCGTTAGCCAAATAAAGTTCGATTTCCTCAAATTCTTCGTTGTGGCGGAAAGGAAGACCTTGCCTCTGCTCTTTGTGATAAAGCACCAAATCATTTCGGTTCATAAGGTAAACATAACCGTAATTATAAATCGACATTCGCCTCAACTCTTGAATGATGAAATTGAAGTCAATGTCCATTCCGACAACTCCGATAAATTTTCCTTCGACGAAGAGAGGGGCGACGTAGGAGATGACGTAAGTTTTTGCAATCGGGTCAACGTACGGTTCAATCCAAGTAGCCGTTCGACTTCTCATAGGAATGTAGTACCAGCCGACATTTTTGTCGAGTGGCGAGTATGACGCAAGGTCAATCGGTTGGCGTTCGATAAAAGGCGGCAACGCTCCCTCCCAGCGAACATCTTTTCTTTGCATTGAAAAACCGCCTTGAGTGCCGTCAATTTCCGGAATCAGTCGAAAATAGACGGCGATAACTCCGTCAGTTCCCACCGCAATCGAATTAAAATTATTTTTCATCTGATTAAGATAATTTGCGCGGTAAGCGGCGTCATTCGCCAACCTGTTATAATTTTCCAGAGAGTTCAAGGCTTGAAGTTTCATTCCGTTGACAGCTTGACGGACGCAGAAAAAAGTTCTGTAAAGCCTTTCGCGACAGATAACGCTCATTGCGTGCAAAGAATCACTCGTGTGAGATTCGACGAGATTGGTCATTGCAACCGAACTTCCCCAGCCGAGAACCGTTGCGGAAAAAAATACAGTCTGCGTCACCAAAAAAACAATTTCCATCATTATCGAGCGGCGATAACGCAACATCAAATAAAGCATCAGGACGAGATAAACATCTATCATCGAGAGACATTCCACAATGAAGTGTAGCCAAGTTTTCAAATCGTCCATTCCGTAAATTTGAAATTTGTCGAGGTAAATTATTCCGAAGGGGAAGAGAAGATAAAATATCATTGCGATAAGCCAGGCTCTTTCAGTTTCCTTCGCGGCCTGTTCATCTTTCACTTTCTTCGATTTTGCAATAATTCCGTCGGGACTGTGGAACGGATATTCACGGCTGACGAGGAAGAAAAACCATGCCAAGTCGATAAATATTGCGATGAAAAAATCGTTCGTAAAACAGGCAAGCCAATATGATACAAAATTTGCAACTCTGCCCGCGTCGATCCAGCCCGCCAATAATATTAAATCCGTCGGCGGTGCCATAAATGTGCGGAAAGTTGAAGTTACGCAAAAGGTGATGAACATTATCGCCAAAAATTTTTTCAGCGTGTGTACACTGGGATAAAATGCGTGACGTTTTGAAAAGACCATAAATCTGTGCCAGAGAAGATACGGAAGATAAGCCGCGATAAATAACCAAAACGCCCATACGAAATACATCAGCCGTTCAAAGGCGTTGCTTTCCGCAATAAAATAATCGTTCAGCACGGTGACTGTAAGAAGTCCGCCGACGTAAACTCCGCACGCCGCCGGAAGTCCCCACATAAGACCGAGTACAGGCGGCACGAATGCGGTTATTCCGACAACTTTTGCCGGCATTTCCAAAAACTGTCCGCCGAATGTTGCGACAAACCAACATAAGAACGCTGACAGACAAAATCGGTATACCGTCTTTTTCACTTGCCGCCCTCCTCCTCAAAATTTTTTTCCATGTCGATGCGAAAAGCCTTGCAGGCCTCCGCGCCATACTTTGCCTTAAGTTTTTCGCGCAGGGGACGAACTTTTTCTTTGAAAACTTCCAACTCTTCCGGGGTAAGGTCGATAATTTCCAAACCTTCTTCAGCAAATCTAAATCGAATTTTCTTTTCTTCAGCTTCCAAGTAATCGCGGCTCCATTCGCACGCCTCACGCATTTTTTCGCGCAACAACTCTTGAGTTTTCGGATTCAGTCGGTCGAAAATTTTTCTGTTGGCAACGAAGAGATAATTTTCATAAAGATAATTCCAAACCGTCATATATTTTTGAATTTCGTTCAAGTTGCCCGACTGCATTAAAAAAAATCCGTTCTCCTGCCCTTCGATAACGCCTTGACGGATCGCGATATTAAGTTCACTCCAGCCGAGAGGAACGGGATCCGCTCCGAGTGCAGAAAAGAAAAGTCGATAAACTTCCCCGCCCAAAACTCTTATCCTCATTCCTTTAAGGTCTTCGGGAGTTCTCATCGGATTGCGGTTACTTGTCAACTGTCTGAAACCGTTATGAGTCGATCCGAGATAAACCAAACCGTATTCCGACAAAATTTTTTCATAATATTTGCCACCGCTGTGATCGATAACCCTGCGAGCCTCCTGATAATTTGCAAACGTCCAAGGAATTGTCGCCACTTCCAAGCGCGGGTCCAAAAGTGACATCGTGCCGGAAACGTACGCACCGAGATCGACCGCTCCCTCCGTGACGGACCTCACCGCCTCATTTGTGTTTCCGCCCGTCAATTCGTCGTTGGGATAAAATTCAATTTGAACGTTTCCTCCCGACTCCTCCGCCACAAGTTCAGCGAAACGTCGCGCAGTCAATGTTTCGATACCTTTTTCCGTTCCGTTGGCAGTCATGACCAAGCGCACTTTTTCATATTGCTCACCGTTATTTTTTTTAGGTTGCTCAAGTTGTCCCGCACAACCGCCGAAAAAAATCATGGTCGACAGCAAGAGAAAAATTATCGTCAAACAATGTCGCATTGCAAAAATACCCGCCTTTTAATCAGTAATTTTGAATGTGGATTAAATTTTATAACAAAATTCTTTTTCATTATAACATAAAAAGGAATTTTTTTTCACTCTTTAAAAAATTCCGAGCGTTTTAAAAAGTAAAATCCAGCAAAAAATTGTCAGGCAACTCAACGCCGAAGTAAAAACTACGCAATTTCCCGCCAAATCCGCATCTCCGCCCATCTGTTGAGCCATTGCGAAGGAAACTACCGCGCAGGGACTTGCGAAAATTGCAATCAGCGTTACAAAGTCAAGTCCGCGAAAGCCGAGAAAAATTGCCGCCGTCAACATAATCGACGGAACTAAAATCAATCGCCCGAAAACTGCGCCTGATAATTGTTTTCTGTGTTCGTGGGTTGAACCGAGTTTGAATGACGCGCCCAAAATTATCAACGCGACGGGAGTTGTTGCCGCCGAAATTTGCCCGACAGGTTTTAAAATCGGCTCGGGAACGTGTATCCCCAAGTTCAAAAAAATTGCTCCGGCTATCGCGCCCAAAATCATCGGATTTTTCAAAACGCCTTTCAAAATCGGAATCAGCGCGAATTTTCCGCCGCGAAAAGTTTCAAGGTCGAATACCGCCAAAATGTTGTAAATCGGAACGATCACCGCAATCATCATCGTTGACACCGCAATATTTTCATCGCCGAAAATATTTGCAACTATCGGAATGCCCATCAAAACAAAATTACTTCGGAAAATCGCTTGAACTATTACGCCGCGCCGTCGATTTTCTTTCTCAATTTTCGGGACAATCAGCATTGACAGAAAAAAAACGGCAAGCACTCCGCACGCTCCGAAAAGCATCAACTTCGGGCGGAAAGTTGCCGCGAGGTCAGTCGTATAAATGCTGTGAAACATCATGCAACAGAAAAAAATTCTGAAGACCATTCGATTCATATGATTTAATTCTTCGTCGCTCAACCATTTTTTATATTTTACGAACGCGCCGATTGACATAAGGCAAAACATCGGGACGACCGCGCTCAACGCCACGATAAAATTGCTGAACATAGTACTTTCCAAAATTTTTTAACTCCTCGTCGATTTATTTCCGCAAAAAAATTTTCTTGACTTTTTCAACAAGATTGCCGCAAATCCTTTGATTCAAGTG
The DNA here is from genome assembly GCA_905236725.1 of uncultured Selenomonadaceae bacterium. Taxonomy (GTDB): domain Bacteria; phylum Bacillota; class Negativicutes; order Selenomonadales; family Selenomonadaceae; genus Quinella. The sequence goes on from CAJOCT010000024.1 coordinate 23,084, forward strand.
TGAAAAGAATTTTTTTTCGTGACAAAAAAACTCTCCGACAGAAAATTTTTGTCAGAGAGTTTTTTTTTATTTTAATCGTACAAAAAATTTTTACATGTAGTCGATTGAAGATTTTTTGCGCTCCTGTTTCATAAATCCGAATTTCGCCGCAACCCATTCGACTATGACGAACCCAGCCGATTATAAATGCGAGTGAAGTCATCAAAATCGGGCGAAGTCGAAGACCTGCCGCCTCAACCGCCGTCTGCTTTGCGTCCATTCCTTTATCTGTTCTGACTTATTGAATGAAAAATGCTCCGAAAATTCCCGTCGGAATCGTCAAAAGAACTGTGAAAGGAACGCTCCAACTCTCATACAGTGCGGCGAGACATAAAAATACAAAAATTAAAGCCGACGCCATAACTTGAATTGTCGAGTCGGAAGATTTTTTTCTTCACGAGCCGTTAAATCTTGTAATCGTTGCGGGAGAAGTTCCGTATTTTGAACTTAAAAGACTTTCGAGAGAAACCATATCGCCCGATTTATTTTTGACGTAACTGAATTTCAAAGCTTCAGCC
>CAJOCT010000025.1:0-29126 GCA_905236725.1 uncultured Selenomonadaceae bacterium
TAACCCTTGTCCGACAAAATTTTCTTGCCTTCAAGAGTAACCTTGCTCAAAGAAATGCCGACAAGTTGAAAATGTTCATTTACAAGAGCGTGAATTATTACTTGATTACCAAAAATTTTTCTCGCACCTGTGGCATGTTGATGAACTTTCCATTGCTCATCGGTTATTTTGTGGTAAATCCTTTCGGTGTTAATCAGTTTTATTTTACCAAAAGTTTTTGCTTATGTTTTTTTATTTTAGGAGTTTACCAACACGCCCTAATTAAAAAAAATTGTGCGGAATGTATTGATCACATTGCAATTTCAAAAAATTTTTTCTCTGAAAGTAAATTTGCCGAATGTTTGTAAATTGCCTGCCCGTTTGCTATAATTTTTGAAAAAATTTTGGGAGTGATTTTTTTGTTTGGATTTTTGAAAAGATTTTTGGGCGACAATAACGACAAAGAAATTAAGCGACTTCAAAAAACTGTGGATAAAATCAACGCGCTTGAACCGCAAATGCAAAATTATTCCGACTTAAAACTTGTTGCATCGACGGAAAATTTTCGCGAGCGGTTGAAAAACGGCGAAACTTTAGACGATATTTTGCCAGAGGCATTCGCGGTTTGCAGAGAAGCATCGCGCAGGGTTTTGGGCATGCGCCATTTCGACGTTCAACTTATGGGCGGAATGTGCCTTCACGAGGGAAAAATTGCCGAGATGAAAACCGGCGAAGGAAAAACTTTGGTTGCAACTCTGCCCGTCTATCTCAACGCGCTGGAAGGTAAAGGCGTTCATATGGTCACCGTCAACGATTATCTTGCGAAACGTGACAGCGAATGGATGGGGCAACTTTATAAATTTTTGGATTTAAGCGTCGGTCTGATTGTTCACGATATGGACTTTCCCGAAAGAAAATATTCTTACAGCTGCGACGTAACTTTCGGCACAAATAACGAGTTCGGTTTTGATTATCTGCGCGACAATATGGTTGTTCATCAAGAACAGATGGTTCAGCGACCGTTGAATTTTGCAATCGTCGACGAGGTTGACTCAATTTTAATCGACGAGGCGAGAACTCCGCTGATAATTTCCGGACCGGGTCAAAAATCTACCGATATGTATGCGATTATGGCGCGGGCTGTCGAAAATCTCAAGGAAGGCGAAGATTACACCGTTGACGAAAAACAGAAAACCGTTGCGCCGAAAGATGAAGTTATTCCGAAAATTGAACAGCGACTTGGAATTTCCAACCTTTACGCGCCGGAAAATATCGAACTTTCTCACTGTTTTAACGCGGCTCTTCGTGCAAAAGCTCTTATGAAACGTGACAGGGATTATGTTGTCCGCGACGATGAAATTATTATCGTCGATGAATTTACGGGTCGTTTAATGGCGGGGCGCAGATATTCCGACGGACTTCATCAAGCTATCGAGGCGAAAGAAGGCGTAAAAATTCGCCGCGAGTCTCAAACTCTTGCGACGATTACTTTTCAAAATTATTTCAGAATGTACAACAAACTTGCGGGGATGACGGGCACCGCGAAAACTGAAGAAGACGAATTTTTGAAAATTTATAAATTGCCCGTTATCGTCGTCCCGACAAATTTGCCCGTTCAACGCGTTGACCATCCCGACGTCATCTATAAAAATAAAAAAGCCAAATATAAGGCGGTCGGTCAGCAGGTCGAAAAAATTCACGCGAAGGGACAGCCCGTCTTAATCGGCACGACTTCCATAACTCAATCCGAAGAATTAAGCGCAATTCTCAAAAAACGCGGCGTGCCTCACAACGTTTTAAACGCGAAGTATCACGAGAAAGAGGCGCAGATTGTTGCGGACGCGGGACAAAAAGGCGCGGTGACAATCGCGACGAATATGGCAGGACGTGGTACTGATATTAAACTTGGCGAAGGCGTTCCCGAACTCGGCGGGCTTTTCATTGTCGGCACGGAGCGGCATGAGTCAAGGCGAATCGATAACCAGTTGCGCGGTCGTTCAGGTCGTCAGGGCGATCCGGGCGAATCGAGATTTTATTTGTCGTTGGAAGATGACTTGATGAGACTTTTTGCCTCGGATAATGTTGCAAAAATTATGGACAAGCTCGGAATGGAAGAAGATGAGCCTATTGAACATTCTTTAATAACAAAATCTATCGAACACGCGCAGAAAAAAGTTGAGGCGCGAAATTTCGACATCAGAAAGCACGTTTTGGAATATGACGACGTTATGAATCAACAGCGCGAAATTATTTACGGCGAGCGGAAAAAAATTCTCAACGGCGAAAATTTGCGCGAAAATATTTTCGGAATGATTAACCACATCATAAAAGCCGAAATGAATCAATACGCCAATGAAAAACTTTATCCCGAAGAATGGCAACTTGATGAACTCATCAAAGACGCGGAAAAAATTTACTCTTCGCCCGATCAGCTTAATAAATCCGAACTTGAAAAATTAAGCCGCGACGAACTCAAAGAATATCTTGAAAAAGTTGCGGCGGACAATTATAAATCACGCGAGGATACTTACGGAGCGGAAACAATGCGCGAACTTGAGCGGGTTATAATGTTGCGCGTCGTCGATAACAAGTGGATGGAACATTTGGATCATATGGACATGTTGCGCGAGGGAATAAATTTGCGTGCGTACGGTCAAAGAAATCCGCTCGTCGAATACAAAATTGAAGCGTTGGCAATGTTTGAGGAAATGGAAGCGGCAATTCAAGACCAAATCGCGGCGTTGATGTATCACGTGGCAGTTGTTCAGCAGGAGGAAGAAAAAATCGAAGACCGATTGAAAACCGCGCAGGCATCTCACGGCGATAACGTAAGCCCGGCGGAAAGTAAAAAAATTCCGAAAACTGCGGACGGCAAAAAAATCGGGCGCAATGATCCTTGTCCGTGCGGTTCGGGAAAAAAATATAAAAATTGTTGCGGAAGAAAAAAATAATTTTTTGAGAAAGCGAGATAAAAAATTTTATGACGAATATGGAGCGAAAAAATGCCGGGCTGATTTACGGCTTTGACGACGAAGAAGTTTTGACGTTGCAGAGAAGTTACTTGAAAAAAATGGATGAATTTAACGCGACGACTTCAGATCAACTTGAACTGCGACAAAAAATTTTGCGCGAAATGTTGGGCAGTTGCGGAGAAAATTGTTATATCGAGCCGCCTTTTCACGGTAACTGGGGCGGAAAAAATCTTTTCTTCGGAAATAACGTTTACGCGAATTTTAATTTAACTGTGGTTGACGACGTGGAAATTATCGTCGGCAATAACGTTCTTTTCGCGCCGAATTGCACTTTGACGACCGCAAGCCACCCGATTGATCCGACTTTGCGCAGTAAAACTTATCAGTACGCGAAAAAAATTGTAATCGAAGATAACGTTTGGCTCGGCAGTAACGTCGTAGTTTTGCCCGGCGTGACGATTGGAAAAAATTCGGTTATCGGCGCGGGAGCGGTCGTGAGCAAAAATATTCCCGCGAATGTTGTGGCAATGGGCGTTCCCTGTCGCGTCGTCAGGGAAATCGGCGAGGACGACAAAATTTATTTCGATCACGGCAAAAAAATTGATTATGAAAATTTGATTTAAAAACATTTACAAAAATTTTTCAGTGAAAAAATCGGCGGCAGTGTTGAGCTTATCGACATTGCCGCATTTTTTATTTTCGTTAATGAAAAAATTTTTTCGAGCAAAATGTAAAAACCTTGAAAATTTTTACAAAAATCATTGACATTTCTATTTCAAAGTTATAGTATTTCTTCATAAAAATTGAGTGCGAAAGCGCGGAATGACGGGATTTAATGAGATATTTTTGTGTCCCGAAAATTTTTGAAAACGCTTTCAAAAAAGGAGGCAGGTTTTATGGAAAAAAGTAAGTTCGTGTTGACGGTAAGTCGTCAGTACGGAAGCGGCGGGCGTGAGTTGGCGGGGATTCTTGCCGAAAAGCTGAATGTAAAACTTTACGACAGGCAAATCGTACACGTCGCGGCGATTAAACTCGGGCTGGATGAGTTGACCGAAGAAGAACTCGTTCAAATTGAAAACACTTTTCAGCCGATACCGATAAGCAGTTATTTGCCGTTTCGTTCTTTCGGTTTACACTTCGGCGAATCGAGTACGGGAATGTTTTTGGCGGAATCAAAAGTCATTCACATGATCGCGGAGGAAAAATCTTGCGTAATTCTCGGACGAAGTGCGGATTATGTTCTGCGCGACGAACCGGGACGTTTTTCTATTTTTGTTTGTGCCGATGATGATTTTCGTGAAAAGCGCGGGCAGGAAATCTACGGCGGAAAAACTTTAAAAGAACTCAACAAAGAAGACGTACACCGCGCCCGATATTATAACTATTACACGGGCAAAACTTGGGGTGACGGTGCAAGTTATGATTTGGTCGTGAACACTTCCAACGCGTCGCTGGAAAAAATTGCGGACGGAATTATTTCATATATGAACGCAGTTAAAAAGTAGGAGGTTTTTCAGATGAACAGCAAAGTTGTTCAGCGTGTTGCTTATGCCTGCGGTACATTCGGGCATGATATTTTTTACGCGATGCTCGGCGGTTACTTTATGTTTTTCGTCACAAGTAACCTTTTCAATTCGCCGGACGCTGAAGGAAAACTTCAGGACGCGTACATGATCGGCGTTATCACGACGGTTATTTTGGTTTTGCGCGTGGCGGAACTTTTTATTGATCCTTTTATCGGAAATATGATCGACAAGACAAAAACTCGCTGGGGAAAATTTAAACCTTGGGTTTTGGTCGGCGGCGTTGTCGGCGCAGTTACTTTAGCAATTTTATTCACGGATTTTGGCGGAATGGCAATGACCAATCCGATGACTTATCTTATCGGCTTCACGATTTTATATTTGATTATGGACATTTTTTATTCGGGCAAAGACGTTGCAATTTGGTCGATGATTCCGGCTTTGAGTTTTGACAGCCGTGAACGCGAAATCACTGCGACTTATGCGCGTATCGGCTCGGTTTTCGGCGGTCAGCTTGTTACAATCGTTGTTATGCCGTTGGTTCTTTTCTTCTCGATAAATCAAAATGGCGGCGCGGGTGATCCTCGCGGTTGGTTTATGTTCGCAGTTATCGGCGGCGCAATTTCAGTTCTCGGCGCGGTTATCCTTGCTATCGGAACTAAAGAACAAGACTCCGAACTCCGCGAAAATAAAGAGGAAACCGGTTTTGCGGACGTTTTCAAAATTTTGGCGCAAAACGATCAGTTGATGTGGATTGCTTTAACTTATTTGATTTTCGGTCTCGGTCAAAATATCGTCAACAACTTCAACCTGTATTACTTTACTTACATTCTCGGCGATTCGACGCAAATTTCTTTCTTGGGCGTTATCAACGTTATTATCGGTCTTGCGGCAGTCGCACTTTTCCCGACATTGACGGCAAAATTCAGTCGCCGCGGTTTATTCTTCGCTTCAATCAGCATTATGATTATCGCGTTGGTTATTTATTCCTTCGCGGGACAAAGCGTAACGATGACTTTGCTTGCGGCGGGACTTTTCGCACTTCCTCAGCCGTTAATTTTTTTGGTTGTTTTGATGACGATTACAGACACAGTCGAATACGGACAGTTAAAACTCGGTCACCGCGATGAAGCGTTGGTCCTCTGCGTACGTCCTTTGATTGATAAACTTGCCGGTGCCGTTACAAGTGCAATGGTCGGTTATACGGCGGTTTGGGTCGGAATGACTGCGGGCGCAACGGCTGATTCGATTTCTCCCGAAGGCGTTTTTAACTTCAAACTGATTATGTTTGCCGCGCCGATTATTTTAATTGCTGTTGCGGGTCTCTTCTATCGCTCGAAAGTTACGCTTACTGAAGAAGAGCATGAGCGCATAGTCAAAGAACTCGAAAAGAAATGGAAAGACATTAACAAATAAGTTGCAAGTTTTCAGTTGTTAGCGGTCAGTTGACTTTTGGTCAGCTGACTGTCGACAACTTTTTATTATAGAGGGAGGTTTATCTGTATGAAAATTTTTGATGACATTCAAAAAATTTTTGAGGAAAAATTTGGAGCGGCAGAGAATTTGCAAAAATATTTTTCGCCCGGTCGCGTCAATCTTATCGGCGAACACACTGATTATAACGCCGGAAATGTTTTTCCCTGTGCAATTTCGCTCGGAACTTATGCACTTGTCGCCCCGCGCAAGGACAATAAAACCCGCGTCTATTCGATGAATCTTGCAGATAAGGGCGTTATCGAATTTGAAATGAACGGTCTGAAATATGATCGCGCTTATGATTGGGCGAATTATATCGCGGGGGTTGTCGCAATTTTCGAACAGGCGGGCTATAAATCTTCGCACGGTTTCGATATGGTTCTTTACGGAACTCTTCCGGCGGGCGCGGGCTTGAGTTCTTCCGCGTCGCTTGAAGTTTTAATGTCCGTCATTCTGAACGAGAATTTTAATTTCGGTATTGATATGGTTGAAATGGTTAAATTTTCGCAGAAAGCCGAAAACGAATTTGTTGGAATGAACTGCGGAATTATGGATCAATTCGCCGTCGGTATGGGTAAAAAAGACTGCGCGATTCTCCTCGACTGCAACACGCTTAAATATCGTTACAGTCCCGTTAAACTTGAAGGCTGTTCAATCGTCATCACCAACACAAATAAACCCCATTCGCTCGTTACTTCCGCTTATAATGAACGCCGCCGCCAATGCGATCACGCTTTGAGCGAAGTTCAAAAAGTTAAACCCGATTTAAAAGGCTGGGGCGAACTCACCAACGAAGAATTTGAGGAACTTCAGCAAAACATTACCGACCCGATTGAAAGACTCCGCGCACGTCATGCAGTTCATGAAAATCAGCGCACACTTGAGGCGGTCGCCGCGCTTGAGAAAAACGATATTAAGAGATTCGGCGAACTTATGCACGATTCTCACGTTTCACTTTGCGAAGATTACGACGTTACGGGCGTTGAACTCGACACGCTTGCCGAACTTGCCTGGACGGTTGAAGGCTGTATCGGCTCACGAATGACCGGCGCAGGTTTCGGCGGTTCGACTGTCAGCATCGTCAAAAATTCCGCGATTGAAGAATTTAAAAAAGTCCTTCACGACGGCTACACGAAAAAAATCGGTTATGAGCCGAGTTTCTACGTCGCCGATATTTCCGACGGCACGCATAAAATTAGTGATTAGTGGGTAGTGGACAGGTAATAGAAAGGAGTTTTGGTTAAATGGCAATTTTAGTTTGCGGCGGCGCGGGCTATATCGGTTCGCATGCGGTTCATCAGCTCATTGCGAAGGGCGAAGAAGTCGTCATCGTCGATAACCTTCAGACGGGTCACAGAGCGGCGATAAATCCTCAAGCGAAATTTTACGAAGGCGATATAAGAAATTCCGATTGCCTCGACAAAATTTTCACCGAAAATAAAATTGAAGCCGTCATTCACTTCGCGGCAAATTCTCTTGTCGGCGAAAGCGTCGAAAAACCTTTGAAATATTTCAATAACAACGTTTACGGCATGCAAATTTTGCTTGAAGGAATGGTCAAACACGGCGTTGATAAGATTGTTTTCAGTTCGACGGCGGCAACTTACGGCGAGCCTGAAAAAGTCCCCATCGAAGAAAATGACAGAACTCAACCGACCAATCCTTACGGCGAATCAAAACTTATTATGGAACATATGATGAAATGGGTCAGTCGCGCGAATGGCGTTCGTTTCGTCAGCTTGAGATATTTCAATGCGGCTGGTGCGTTGGAAGACGGTTCAATCGGCGAGGATCATCACCCCGAAACTCATTTGATTCCGCTGATTTTGCAAGTGCCTTTGGGCAAAAGAGATCACATTACAGTTTTCGGCGACGATTATCCCACGCCGGACGGAACTTGTTTGCGCGATTATATTCACGTTATCGACCTTGCGGACGCTCATATTTTGGCGTTGAATTATCTGCGCGATGGCGGCGAATCAAATATTTTCAATCTCGGCAACGGTCAAGGCTTTTCCGTCAAAGAAATGATTGTCACCGCCGAAAAAGTCACCGGGCAAAAAATTAAAACCGAAATCGGCGCACGTCGTGCAGGCGATCCCGCTCAACTTATCGCCTCCAGTGACAAAGCCAAAAAAATTCTCAAGTGGAATCCGCAATTTGCCGACGTTGAAAAAGTTATCGCCACCGCTTGGAAATGGCACAAAAATCATCCCGACGGATATAGTGATTAGTGGACAGTGGACAGGTTACAGGGAATTTTTCCCCTATCCCCTACCCACTGTTTACTATCCACTAAAAATCGACTGAAAGGAGATTTTTCATGATAAATACCGAAATTAACCGTCTGCTGAATTTTGCCGTGCAACAAAATTTGATGGAAGAGACGGACAAATTTTATTCGGCGAACAGGCTGATTGATTTGCTCAAAGTTGCCGAATTTGTTCCCGAAGAAATTAACGAAACTTTGGAAACTGCAACGCCGATTCTTGAAAATATTCTCGATTATGCCGTTGCAGAAAAAATTATCGACAACACAGTCAACGAGCGCGATTTGTTCGATACAAGAATTATGGATTGCGTTATGCCGCGTCCGAGTGAAGTCATTCGCAAATTTAAAAACGATTATGCGCAATCCCCGCAACTTGCGACGGATAATTATTACAAATTCAGTATCGCGTCAAATTATATTCGCAAAACGCGCATCGACAAAAATATTATCTGGAAATCTGACACGGAATACGGCGCACTTGATTTGACGATAAATCTTTCCAAACCCGAAAAAGATCCGCGCGACATTGCGAAGGCTAAAACTGTCAAGGCGACAGGTTATCCGAAATGTTTGCTTTGCCGAGAGAATGAAGGTTTTGCAGGTCACGCAGGTCATCCCGCTCGCGAAACTCACAGAATTATCCCGCTCAACTTTCGCGGTCACGAGTGGTTTTTGCAGTATTCGCCGTACACTTATTACAACGAACACTGCATAGTTTTAAACAGCGAACATATTCCGATGAAAATAAATCGCGATACCTTTGAAAATATTTGCGATTTTATTACCGAATTTCCTCACTATTTTATCGGCTCAAATGCTGACTTGCCGATTGTCGGCGGATCGATTCTTTCCCACGATCATTATCAAGGCGGACATTATACTTTTCCTATGGCGGTCGCTCCGATTGAAAAAGAATATAAATTTGCAGATTTCCCCGAAGTCGAGGCAGGTCGCGTTAAATGGCCGATGTCAACTCTTCGCATAAAATCTGAAAATCGAAAACAACTTATTGACCTTGCGGAAAAAATTTTGGCGGCGTGGAGAAAATATTCCGATGAAAGCGTAGGAATTTTGGCTGAAACCGATGCGCCTCACAACACAATCACGCCTATCGGTCGCCGTCGCGGAAATGCTTACGAATTGGATTTGGTCTTCAGAAACAATCGCACGAGCGAAGAACACCCGCTCGGAATCTATCACCCGCACGCAGAAGTTCATCACATCAAAAAAGAAAATATCGGCTTGATTGAAGTTATGGGTTTGGCAGTCCTTCCCGCGCGTCTGAAAGATGAAATGGCGCACGTTAAAGAAAATCTGCTCAAAGGCACGGAAGATATTTCCGCAATCGAAGATATTTCAAAGCACGCCGACTGGTACAAAAAAATTCGCGCAGATTACAGCGACATCAACGAAAATAATGTTGATGAAATTCTTCGCAAAGAAATCGGGCTTGTTTTCAGTCTCGTACTTTCACACGCCGGAGTTTTCAAGCGCGACGAAAAAGGACAGGCAGCTTTCGATAAGTTTGTTACCAATGTTTAAACCGAAAAATTTTTATTCTTTTGCGTATCCTAAACATTTGCCTGTTGCGGTATGCTGCAAAAAAATTTTTCCACGCGGGCGGGTGTTAAAAATGGAAAAAAATAAATCAGGAATAATCGAAGTAGCGAAAAAAGCAGGTGTGTCGATTGCCACAGTCAGCCGAGTTGTCAACGGAAGCGACGCGGTTAAATCCGATACCCGCGAAAAAGTCAAGAAGGTTATTGAAGAGATGAATTATGTTCCTTATGCGGCGGCAAGAGAGTTGGCCTCCAAAGAACTTGGCTCGAGAAGTGTAAGAGATGTCGGAGTGATTTTGCCGAGCATTTACAACGAATTTTTTGCCGAAGTTCTTGAAGGCATTGAAAATTCTTTGCGCCATGAAGATTATTTTCTGGTGCTTAATTGCGCAAGAAACAACGCCGAACGCGAAATGCAATGTGTGCGCACGCTTGCCGGCAGAAAAATTTCGGGGATTATCGTTTTGAGTCCGAACACAAAAGACGCTGATGAAGAATTTTACAAAGAAATTGTTCAAGAAGTTCCGATGGTTTTCGTCAATGCGTCGTTCAAAATTCCCGGCGCGTCTTACGTCGAAAATGACGAGGAGGCGGGTACTCAAGACGCGATCCGTTATCTTCTTGAGCTCGGTCACAAAAAAATTCTCATGGTCAGCGGAATAAATTCGGACTCTTACACAATCAAAGAAGAATCTTTCAAAGAGATGATGAAGGGCGCGGATTTTGATCCAAGCGATTACATTATCAACGTCGAGGAGGGAAATTCTTCAGAGACTGCGGATTTGACGGCGGATCTTTTGATGGAAATTATCCCAAAAATCGATGCGACTGCAATTTTCTGTTGCAACGATTTAATGGCGGTCGGTGCACTCAACGCCTGCAACTATCTCGGCTTGAAAGTTCCCGAAGATATTTCTGTCATGGGTTACGACAACACGAATATCGCGAACGTGGTTATTCCGAAGTTGACGAGCGTTGACCAAAATATGTTTCAGCTCGGAAGAAACGCCGCGAAACTTTTAATTGAAAAAATCGAAACCGGCGAATCAAAGCGCGTAACTTTTTATAATTCGGTCGTTGAGAGAGAATCAACCGGAGTGGCAAAATGAAAAATTCCGATAAAATTTTGAGCTGGGCGGCCGAACTTCAGAGTTTGGCGCAGGCGGGACTTTTTTACAGCAAAGATAATTTCGACTTGGAACGCTTTCAAAGAATCAGGGAAATTTCTGCCGAAATGTTGACTGTGAAAACTGATTTATCTTTTGAAAAAGTTCAGGATATTTTTTGCAACGAAACAGGCTATCAAACGCCGAAGGTTGACACTCGCGCCGCAATTTTCAAAGACGAAAAAATTTTGCTCGTTCAAGAAAATGACGGACGTTGGGCGATGCCGGGCGGTTGGTGCGATTTTAATTTGTCCCCCGCAGAAAACACGATTAAAGAGGCGAAGGAAGAGGCGGGGCTTGACGTTGTTATCGACAAAGTCATTGCCGTTCAGGACAGAGAAAAACATAATTTTCCTTCGTACATTTATAACGTCGTGAAAATTTTATATCTTTGCACGTCGAAGGGCGGGGCGTTTCATGAAAATATCGAGACTTCCGCGTCAAAATATTTTGCCGAAGACGAACTGCCGCCGATGGCAAATGAAAAATGTACCGCCGAACAGGTGAAACTTTGCTTTAAAGCTCACCGCGCGGAATTTTGGCAAACTCAATTTGATTAAAATTTTTTTAGTTGTCAGAAAAATTCTTTGACGACTAATTTTTTTTATAATTTTTAGAAGAGAGGAGATTTTTTTATGAAGAAAATTTTGGAAAATTTGGCGAACCCCGAATATTTTCAGGAAAACCGACTGCCTGCACATTCCGACCACAAATATTTTGCGGACTTCAACGAGTTGGCAAGCGGTCAGACAACATTTGTTCGTTCCTTGAGCGGACTTTGGCATTTTGCATTTGCGCCGAATTTAAATTTCATTCCGCAAAATTTTGAAAGTGCGGATTATGATTGTCACGATTGGCAGACAATCAGAGTTCCCGCGCATATTCAAATGGAAAATTTCGGCAAACCGCATTACACAAATACAACTTATCCTTGGGACGGTCACGAGGTAATTCATCAGGGGCAAATTCCGACTCGCGATAATCCCGTTGCCTGTTACGTGAAATATTTCGATGCGCCGGAAGATTGGAAAAATATTTTCGTCAGCTTTCAAGGTGCGGAATCGGGAATTGCAATTTGGCTGAACGGAAATTTTGTCGGTTACAGCGAAGACTCTTTCACGCCGTCCGATTTCGATTTAACGCCGTTCATCAAGCAGGGCGAAAATAAATTGGCGGTTGCGGTTTTCAGGTACACTTCCGGCAGTTGGCTTGAGGATCAGGATTTTTGGAGATTCAGCGGACTTTTCCGCGATGTAATTCTTTACACAAAGCCCGAAATTCACCTTGAAGATATGTTTATTCACGCCGCGCCGATTAACAATTACGCGGACGGAAATTTAAAAATCGAAACCGCTTGGAATTCTGACGCTGAAAAAATTGTCGAGCTGAAAATTTTCGACAAAAATAATTCCTGCGTCCTCGACGAGACAAAAAATTTCGGCGGCAAAGAATTTAATTTTGAATTTGAACTGAAAAATATTTTCTTGTGGAGCGCGGAACAGCCCAATCTTTATAAAGCGTTGTTTGTCGTGAAAAATTCTGCGGGCGAAATTGTCGAAGTCATTCCGCAAAATATCGGCTTCAGAGAAATTAAACTCGAAAACACGCTGATTAAAATTAACGGCAAGAGAATTGTTTTCAAGGGCGTGAATCGTCACGAGTTCGACTGTTACAACGGCCGCGCCTGCAATCCCGCCGACCTTGAAAAAGATATTATCAACCTCAAGCGGCACAACATTAACGGAATCAGAACTTCTCATTATCCCAACCCGTCGAGACTTTACGAACTTTGCGACATTTACGGGCTTTATATGATTGACGAGACGAATTTGGAAACGCACGGCAGTTGGATGAGAAACGGCGCGTGCATTTACGACGAAAACACCGTGCCCGGCGACAATCCGAAATGGCTGGCGAATGTTATCGACCGTGCAAAGTCGATGTTGGAGCGCGATAAAAATCATCCCGCAATTTTAATTTGGTCTTGCGGAAATGAATCTTGCGGCGGAAAAAATATTTTCGAGATGCACGAATTTTTCAGAAATCGCGATTCAAGCCGACTTGTTCATTACGAAAGTATTTTCTGGGACAGAAGATTTAACGCGACTTCCGATTTTGAAAGTCAAATGTATCCTTCCGTCGAGAGCATAAAAAAATTTCTTTCCGAACACCGCGACAAACCTTTTGTCTGCTGCGAATATTCTCACGCTATGGGAAATTCTTGCGGCGGTATCAGCAAATACACGAAACTCACTGAAGAAGACGAACTTTATCAGGGCGGATTTATCTGGGACTTCGCGGATCAGGCGATTGCGACTGACGACGGCTTGAAATACGGCGGCGACTTCGGCGACAGACCGACTGATTATAATTTCAGCGGCAACGGGTTATTTTTCGCCGACCACACTCCGACGACAAAACTTCAGGAAGTTAAATTCTGTTACCAAAACTTTGAACTTCTGCCGAGTGAAAACGAGATTAAAATTATCAATAAATCTTTGTTCACGAATGTTGCGGACTTCGATTTAAAATTATCTCTCCTGCGCGACGGCGTTGAAGTTTGGCAAAAAATTTGTGACGCTCCCGACATAAAACCCGGCGAAAGTTCTTCAGTAAAAGTTGATCTGCCGACTTACGGCGCGGGCGAATATGTTTTGACGGCTTCACTGATTTTGAAGTGCGAAAATAATTTTGCCGAACGCGGTTTTGAAATTGCTTTCGGGCAAGGAATTTTCAACAAGGCTGAAACTCATTCCGAAATTTCCGCTTGGCTTGACGGGAAAAATATTTTCGTCCCCGCACAGAAAATTTCTGCAAATAAAAAACTCCGCGTAATTCAGAGCGATATAAATTTGGGCGTTGAGGGCGACGGATTTTCTTATATGTTCTCAAGTGCGGCGGGAAATTTGACGAGTATCAAATTTAACGGCGAAGAATTTATTTCCGACCTGCCGACTCCGAATTTCTGGCGTGCAGTTTTGGACAACGATTACGGCAACAGTCAACATTTGAACTTTGCGCAGTGGAAGTTGGCGAGTCTTTATAAAAAATGCGTCAAGATTGAATTTCGCACTGACGATAAAAATTTTGAGACGGTTGAAAACTTTTTCGGGAGAAAATTCAGCGGCGAATTTGAGGCTGATTCCGTCGAAGTCAAATTTACCTACGAACTGCAGACCGTACCGAAAAGTTTTTGCACGACAGATTACAGAGTTTGCAAGTGCGGCGGTTTGAAAGTCACGCAGGATTATAAAAAAGTCGAAGGACTTCCCGAACTTTTCGATTTCTCTCTGCTCTTCACCATTCCCAAAAAATATTCGCGGATTAAATTTTACGGACTCGGACCTTTGGATAATTATTGCGACAGGCTTGAAGGTGCAAGGCTCGGAATTTTTGAGTCGAATGTTTTTGACGAAATTGAGCCGTACCTTCGTCCGCAAGAAAGCGGTAACCACTGCGGCGTGCGTTGGTTTGAAGTTTTGGACGATCGCGGGCGCGGATTAAAATTTTTCACGAAGGACAAAACTTTTGAGGCGCAGGCTGTTCCTTTCAATCTGCACGAAATTGAAATTGCGCGTCATCAAGAAGAACTCCCGAAACAGAGTTATACTTTTGTGAAAATCTCTTCCGGCGTTTGCGGCGCGGGAGGGGATGATAGTTGGGGTTCTCCTGTGTTGGAAGAATATAAAATTCACAACGAAGACAAGCACCTCGAATTTTTTGTTAAAGGAGTGTAATCGATGATAAAGTTTGAAAATCAGAAGTTTCATTTGAGCAACGAGTATTTCAGCTACGTTATCGAAATTTCGCGCGGCAAACATTTGTTGCATCGTTACTGGGGTCGTCCTTTGCGCGAATTTCGCGACTCTGCGCCGTTGCAGGCGATTGACAGAGCAAACGCGGGACAGCTTGCGGAATTTGAAAACGAGCGGACATATTCGCTGGACGTACTCCCGCAGGAATATCCCGTGCAAGGTCACACGGACTTCAGAATCCCTGCCTACCGCGTCGAACACGAGAACGGCACAAATATTTCCGAGCTCAATTATTCTTCGTACAAAATTATTGACGGTAAACCCGCGTTGAAGGGACTGCCCGCAAGTTTCGGCGACAACTGCCAAACGCTGGAAATTGAACTTGTCGATATTTGCAAAAATTTCACGGTTTATTTGTATTACACGATTTTTGACGATTCGCCGATTCTTACGCGGTCTGCAAAATTCGTCAACACCGGCGGCAAAAAAATTAAAATTCGTCATGCGGCAAGTGCGGCGGTTGATTTTAACGAAAACGATTTTGATATTATCGACTTGTACGGCGGACACGCGGCGGAAAGGACTGTTCAACGTCACAAACTTCAGCGCGGAATTTTTGAAGTTTCTTCGACGCGCGGCGCAAGTTCTCATCAACATTCGCCTTTCATCGCACTTGCAAGACCCGACGCGACAGAATTTTTCGGCGAAGTTTATGCGGCAAGTTTCGTTTACAGCGGAAGTTTCGCGATTAAAATCGAGGCGGAACAGTTCGGAACAACTCGCCTTGTCGTCGGATTAAATCCCGATACTTTCAGCTGGTTGCTTGAGCCGAATGAAGAATTTCAAACTCCTGAAGTCGTCCTGAATTTTTCCGCGAACGGTCTTAACGGAATGAGTCAAAGTTTCCATAAATTTTTCCGTGAACATTTAATGCGCGGCAAATTCAAAGACCAAGTTCGCCCGATTCTGATTAACAACTGGGAGGCGACTTATTTCGACTTCAACGAAGAAAAAATTATCGCTCTTGCCGACTGCGCGAAGGAATTGGGCTTGGAACTCGTAGTTTTGGACGACGGCTGGTTTGGTAAAAGAAATGATGACAATTCTTCTCTCGGCGACTGGTTCGTCAACAGAGAAAAACTTCCGAACGGTATTGAAGGCTTGGTCAATGCTGTTCATGAACGCGGTTTAAAATTCGGAATTTGGGTCGAGCCGGAAATGGTTAACGTTGACAGTGATCTTTATCACGCTCACCCCGATTGGATTTTGCATGTTCCCGATTACAAGCCGAGTTTCAGCCGTCATCAGTTGGTTTTGGATTTGTCCCGCGCAGATGTTCGCGAATATGTTTTGGACGCGATGAGAAAAGTTTTTTCTTCCGCGCCGATTGATTACGTTAAGTGGGATTACAACCGCCATATGACGGAGGCTTTCAGCGCGAAACTTCCGCCGGAGCGTCAATTGGAAACTCAACACAGAGTTATTCTCGGGCTTTACGAAATTATGGAAAAACTCGTCAATGAATTTCCCGATATTTTGTTCGAAAGTTGTTCAGGCGGCGGCGGACGTTTTGACGCGGGATTTTTATATTACATGCCGCAGACGTGGACTTCGGACGATTCCGACGCGGTTTGCAGACTTTCAATTCAGACCGGTACGGGAATGGCTTTCCCGATCGTTGCGCAGGGAGCTCACGTTTCTGTTGTGCCGAATCATCAAGTCGGTCGCGTGACAACTTTCCAAATGAGAAATTTCGTCGCAATGTGCGGAACTTACGGCTTCGAGTTGGATATAACGCGCTTCACCGCCGAAGAAAAAGACGAAGTCAAAAAATATGTTGAGCTTTACAAAGAAATTCGCCCGACGATGCAACTCGGAAAATTTACGCGACTTTTGACCGCTTACAACAACGGCAATGAGTACGCTTGGCAATTTGAGGACGAAAACAGAATTGTCGTCGTGTATTTCAGAGTTCTCTCACAACCTGCAACGCCGATCAGAATTTTGAAACTTGCCGGACTTAATCCCGACCGCGAATATCATTTGAAAAAATATTTCCCGCCGAAAAAAATGAGCGTGGACGGCGGAAAGCAAGTTATCAACTTCCAAGAAAAATCTTTTTACGGCGACGAACTCATGAATAACGGTCTTGCAGTTGAAAAAATTGACGGAGATTTTGCCGCGTACATGTGGGTTTTTGAAAAATAAAATTTAGTGCGAAAAAATTTTTTTGCGGCTTTGAAAAAGGCCGTTTTTTTTTTGCCTACTTGACATAAAAATTTTTTTATGCGACACTGTTCGCAGTGAGTGATTCGGAAGTTTTTTTTAGCGTTTTCTGTGAAAAAGAGTTTTTGGTTTTGTTTCTTGAAAGGGTGTTGTCGAATTTTTTTCTTAAAAAATTTTTAATTTTTTCTTAGAATATTCTAAGAATTTTCAGTTAACATATCGGCAGGGTTAAATAAAAATTTTTCGCAGAATCGACCGAAAAAACTTGCGGTCACGTAGGAATGTTTTTTAATGTAGTTTCAATTTGCAGGAGGTTGTTAATTATGGGTTATTATTCCGGAACAGCGGGCAACGATGTGTTGCGTGGCAGCGACAGTGCGGACAGTATCTTCGGCAACGGCGGTGACGATACTCTGTACGGTTACAAGGGAGCGGATACTCTCGACGGCGGTAATGATGATGATATTCTTTACGGCGGCGACGGCGGAGATACTTTCCTCTACAAACTTGGTCAAGGCAACGACACCATCGCAGATTACACAAAGGCGGATAAAATCAGATTCACCGACAGCACGCCCACGGCGGACGATTTTTCCATCGACGGAAATGACTTGGTCATCAACGCAGGTTCGGGCTCAATTACCATTTTGAACGCCGTCACTAACGGGAAAGTCAACAAGACTATCACCTATATTGACCAAAACGGCGTGTCTCACACCTATCCCGAAGTTATTTACTACAACCCCGGTCGCACGGGTGCAACTCTTTTGAGCGGCTACAACGAAGACAGCTACGACGCAACTGCACTCGGCTCAAACTACAATAACCTCGTTACAATCAACGGCTCGGCGGTGACTCATGACCTTGAAATCACCGGCAACAAAAAAGCCAACAAAATCTTCGGCGGCGAAGGCTCCGACACGATTTACAGCGGCACGGGCAACGATACCATCGCGGGCGGCGACGGCGACGATGTCTTTGCTTTCACAGGCGCAGGTCAAGGCAGAAATTACATTACCGATTACGAAAGCGGCGATGTAATCAAAATTACTTCCGGCACGTTAGACAGCGCGGTTCTCACCGGCACAAACTACGTTTTCACAATCAAATCGGGTTCAAAGAAAACCACAGTTACCGTTACAAACGCTTCCAACAAATATATCCAAGTCGAAGACGCGAGCGGCAACAGATATTGGTATCCCGACAGCCCCGCAAGTGATGCCGTTTACAACAATCACACAATGACCATCTTGCCGGGTTACAAAGGCGACTCGTTCAATGTCAATCAGTTTGTTGCGGATAATGGCTTCCCGAGCAAAGTTTACACGATTGACGCTTCAGCCGTTACCCAATCCATTAACATTGTCGGCAACAAATACAAAAACACCATTATCGGCAGTGAGGAAGATGACACGATCGACGGCGCGGCAGGTGCCGACTATATTCGCGGCGGTAAAGGCGACGATATTTTAATCGGCGGCAGCGGCAAAGATACTTTCGCTTATGTCAAAGGCGACGGCAATGACACGATTGTCGATTTCGAATCAAATAAAGACGTTCTCGCGATTGACGAGGCTCTTAACGTATCCAGCACGGTCACCAGCGGCAACAATGTCATTGTCAAGATTTCTGACGGCAGTGCAATAACTCTCGAAGGTGCGGCAGGTAAAAAAATCAACATCAAAAATCCCAGCATCAATACTGACGGCGACATTGAAGTCGGCACGGGTGGCAAAGGTGTAAGTCTTCTTTCCGGCTACACCGGCGGCAGTTTTGATGCAAGCGATTCGTCTCACACTTTCGCAAATTCTGTCGTGACGATTGACGCTTCAGCCGTCACCCATAACATCAACATCACCGGCACCAACAACTCCAATGTTATCATCGGTTCAAAAGACGACGACACAATCAACGGCGGTGGCGGAAAAGACACGATCACCGGCGGCGAAGGCAATGACGTTTTGACCGGTGGCGACGGAGTAGACGTTTTCGTTTATAACAGCGGAGACGGCGATGACGTTATCACCGACTATACAGCAAGTGACAAAATCGCCCTCAATGGAGTTACAGTCAAATCAACGGTTATCTCAGCCGATAACAGTAGTGATCTCGTAATGAATCTCAACGACAGTAGTAAAATAACCGTTGTCGGCGGAATCGGCAAGAAGATCAGCGGTAGTGTCAACGGCACAAGTACTGTCTTCGGCGGCGGTAAAGATGATACTCTTGTCGGCCCCACAATTGAAGGTGCTCTCTTCAACGCAAAATATACGGCTGTAACGCTCACCGCAGATTTCATGAACGAAAGTTTCACCACCGATGATTACAGTTCTGTACAAAGCAGACTCAAGACGATTGACGCTTCTCAAGTTGAACATGAGTTGACCATCGGCGGCAGTGCTCTTGCCAACAACATTATCGGTACTGATGACGATGATTACATTTACGGCGGTGCAGGTAAAGACACTCTCAACGGCGGCAAAGGAAATGACTCGCTCGAAGGCGGTGCAGGTAACGACAAACTTTACGGCGGTACCGGCAAAGACACTCTCTGGGGCGGCGCAGGTGATGACCAGCTCACCGGCGGCGGAGCCAACGATACTTTCATCTACAACGGCGACGGCAACGACAGAATCACCGATTACGTCTGGGGACGTGATAAAATCGTCTGCCTTGAAGGTACAGTCTCCAACGTTGCGGCTGAAGGCAATGACGTTGTCTTCACGATGTCTAACGGCAACGAACTTACTCTTGTAAATGCCGCGGGTAAAGCTGCGCAGATCGTTAACGGCTCCGGCACTATTTTGAAACAGTACACTGCAAGATAATTTCAAACTTTAGTACGCATGGAGAAAATTTTGTACCTTGTAAAATAAAATTTTCATGCAAAGAAGGCAGTCACAGAAAAATTTTTGTGGCTGCCTTTTTTTAAAAAATTTTTTTTCAGCAGATAAAAGGAAGTGAATTTTGATGCTTGAGATAAAATTTTCTTTCGACCTTCAAAGATTTTCTTACATCACAAACACTGTCGCCGGAGCTGTTTTAAGCGGTACGAGCGAGGCGGACTATATCTCCAACAGCGACGGCGATACCGTGCAAATTTATGCGGCTGCAGGAAATGACACCATTTATAATTACTTCGGTTACTATGCAACAATCGACGGTGGCGCAGGCAACGATTCAATCAGCAATCAATACGGCACCTACTCTACAATAGATGGCGGTGCAGGAAACGACACTATCGATATTAAGGGAGGGAATTCTTCAATTAACGGCGGCGCAGGCAGTGATATTGTCAGCTTGAACAGTTACGGCAGTAAAAATACAATCACCGGCGGCGTAGGCAACGACACGTTTTACGATAATAGTCAGTCGAGTAATGGTCAAATATACCAGTACGCAAACGGCGACGGATACGACGTTATTTATAATTACGGCATAGGCGATACGATCTCTATTACAAGCGGCTATTACTCCTCTACCGTCAACGGCAATAATGTTATTGTCTATGCTTACAAAGGTGTAAACTCTAAATCTGCAAACGGCGCGATAACTTTAGTCGGCGCGGCCGGAAAACCTGTAAATATCAAGGGCTCATTTGATATTAAACCCAATTCCAAAATAATTACCAACACAAGCTCCGGCACTGTAATAAGAGGCACAAGCGGTAAAGATACCATTTACAATAACTCAGGTGACACAGTAAACATTCAAGCGGGTGCAGGAAACGATTCCATCTTTAATTCCGACAGTAGCTACTTCACAATCGTCGGCGGCGAAGGTAATGACACGATCTATAATCTTTCCGCTTATAACGGTTATGGCAGTATTGACGGCGGCGAAGGTAACGACTTTATGTACAATAACACAAATTACGTTACCATTACGGGCGGCAAAGGCAAGGATTCTATTTTAAGCACTTACCGCACTACGATAAGCGGCGGCGCAGATAACGATCATATTGAAATTTCCGGAAGTGACTCATCGGTAAATGGCGACGCGGGTAACGATCATATTTATAGCGAAGGTTATTCCGCAACACTCAACGGCGATGCAGGTAATGATACAATTTTCAGCGCAGGTGACTATAACATAATCAACGGCGGCGCAGGCAATGATTTGGTCAGTATCGGCAGTTATGCCACCAGCAATACAGTCACCGGCGGACTTGGTAACGATACCATTTTCGGCGATAGTGTCAGCTATTCAGAGTATGGTCGTATGTATCTGTATAACAATGGCGACGGATATGATGTAATTTATAATTATAGTTCGTATGACAAGGTGAGTATCGTAAGCGGTTCTTACACCAAATCCACAGTCGGTTCAGATGTCGTCATAAGCACCTACAGCAACTCAAATTCTTCCTCTGCAAACGGCGCGATAACTTTAAAAGGTGCGGCAGGAAAAAATATTAACGTTTGGGACAGCTTATCCCCTTATATCGCTATCACAAGCGCCAGCGTCGCGGCAAACGGCTCAAATAAAAATGATACGATAGAGAACGGCAGTGGTCACAATTATGTGACAATAAATGCCGGCGCAGGAGATGACTATATCTCAAACAACTACGGTTACTACGCAAAGATAAACGGCGACGCCGGTAATGACATTATCGACAGCTCGGGCGACTACACCACAATCGACGGCGGTGCGGGTAATGACAGAATCAGCCTAACTTCCTCTTACGTTTGGAGCAATACAATAAAAGGTGGAAAAGGTGACGACACGATTTACGGCTCCAATAATAGTACAAATTACGGTCATATTTATCAATACGCCAACGGCGACGGATACGACGTTATTTATAATTACGGCTCTTCAGATACGATAACTTTTACAGACGGCTACTACAGTATGTCCACAGTCGGCACGAATGTCATTTTGAAGGCTTATAAGAGTAAAAGTTCATCGGCAAACGGCGCAATAACTTTGGCAGGTGCGGCAGGAGAAACAATTAACGTCAAAGGCGATTCAATTAAAGGCGGGAATACAAAAAAATGGAGCCTCAACTATTCGACGGCAAAATACGGCACAAGTTCAAACACTTTGGCGACCGTCAATGGCGTCAAATCTGTCAGCGGTCTTTCGACAAGCGGCAAAAAAATTACGCTGAAAAATACCGCGCTGAAAAATAAAGTCACGGTCAGCGGCAGTTACGAATTTGACTTTGCGTCGGATTATAAAAACGCAACGATTTCGGGAACTTCCAAAGCTGATACGATAACCGCGCGAGGAACAAATTTAAAAATTTTCGGCGGTAAAGGTAACGACTCGATAAAAATGGTCGGCACGAATCAAACTGTTTCGGGCGGCGACGGCGCGGACACCTTTATTTATGCGGCAAACGGCGGCAATGAAAAAATTACAGATTTCAGTTCAAACGACACTTTGAAAATCGGAACGAGCGGAAAAGGCACTTACTCAACTCAAACAAGCGGTAAAAATCTCATCGTTTCGACGGATGACGGCGGGACAATAACTTTGGTCGGCGGAGCAAAACTTTCTGACGTCAATATTGCCGGAACGGAAAAAATTTCGGACAAGGGCGTTAAGGTCAGCGGCAAAAAAATTACTCTCACTTCAGATTATCCGGGTGACAGTTTTTCCCTTGTAAACAAATACAGTTCTGCCGTGACGGTCGATGCTTCTGCAGTTACACACAGTTTATCAATTATCGGCAACAGAGAAGCAAATATTATAACCGGCAGTTCACAAGATGACACCCTTAACGGTGGCAAAGGTGCAGATACGATCTACGGCGGCAATGGCAGTGACTCAATTTTCGGCGGCATCGGTGACGACGAACTGCGCGGCGGCGTCGGAAAAGATACGCTCTGGGGCGGCGCGGGCAATGATAAACTTTACGGCGACGACGGCGCGGACACACAACGAGCGTCGATAAAATTGTTTTGGCAAACGGCACGGTAGATAATGTGAGAAAGGATGACAATAATAACGTCATTTTTGAAATTGGCTCCGGGCAACTTGTAATAAGCGGTGCCGCAAATCGCATGGTAAGGATTGACGATACTTCCGGTAAAGTAGTAGCCGGCGGACTTTGGGCCGGATAAAAAACGTAATTTTTTTTACGAGCTTTTTCAAATCTTAGAAGATGGTTTCTATTGCAATACCGGCGAAGGCAACGATACCATTTCCGGTTATGTTTTTAAAATTGGCGATGGTCAACTTATCATTTTTTGAGAAATTAAAAGTACCCTTCGACTTTAAAGACAGTCACAGAAAAATTTTTGTGGCTGTCTTTTTTTCTTGAAACTTTACAAAAAAAAATTCGCGAAATTTATCGCGAAGTAAAAAATTTTAATCTTCAGGCTTGCGGATTTTTTAAGGCGATTCCGTCAAGCAAGATTTTCACTTTCAGCCGAACATTTTCTTTAAACGAAATTTTCAGTTTGCTGAAAGCCGCCGCCTGATAAATCGAGTGAAACATTTCGGAAATTAAATCTGTCGGAATGTCTCGGCGAATTTGTCCGCGTTCCTGCCCGAATGAAATTATTTTGCCGAAAATTTCTTTAAAACCGGGCGATAAATTTTTCGGCGATTGTTCGGGCTTGTCGGAATGTTCCGCCGCGCTTGACAAAAGCGGCAAGACAAATTTATTTTCGTCGATAATTTCGGCGGTGTGCATACAGCAACTTTCCAAAAGCTCAATCGACGAAATTTTCAGTTTTGCTTGCGCTTGAATTTTTTCTTCAACTTCGGCGAAAAGATTTTTTACCAAATTCATCAAAACTTCTTCCTTCGAGCCGAAATAGTTGTAGAAAGTTCCCACGCCCAAATCCGCTTTTTGCATAATGTTTGAAACCGAAGTGTTGAGAAATCCGCGCTCCTTAAACTCGTGAACCGCCGCGCTCAAAATTTTTTGCCGATATTCTAATTTTTTTTGCTCCCGCAAATTTATTTTTTTCGACAATTTCTCACCTCCGTCACACAAAAAATTTAACCGCCGTAAACTTCTTTCGCCATCGGGAAAACCGCCCAAGCCTTAGGCCAGCCCGCATAAAAGCCGAGTTGAGTAATAATTTCGACCATTTCATCTTTAGTCACGGCCGATTCGATATGATATTTCAGTGCGCTTGTAAAAATTCCTGCACCGACCAAAGTGGAAACCGTGACAATGCTCCTGTCGTGCAAGGATAAAATATTATTTCGACTCCAAACCTCGCCGAAAAGAATATCATCGTTATAACGTGCGAAATCCGGCGCAAAATCTCCGAGACTGTCGCGCCCGGCAGTTTGAGTAATTTTTTCGCCCGCGCCGTGATTTTCGGAAGGAACGCCCTCATAAACTTCTTTCGCCATCGGGAAAACCGCCCAAGCCTTAGGCCAGCCCGCATAAAAGCCGAGTTGAGTAATAATTTCGACCATTTCATCTTTAGTCACGATATGATATTTCAGCGAACTGTTCAAAATTCCCGAACTGACCAGCGCGGAAACTGTGACAATGCTTCTGTCGTGCAGGGACAAAATATCATTCCGAGACCAAACCTCGCCGAAAAGAATATCATCGTTGTACCTTGCAAAGTCCGGCGCAAAATCTCCGAGACTGTCTCGCCCCGCCGTTTGAACAATTTTTACCGCCTTTTTTTCGTCACTCACATTCGCCGCCTCCGTAAAATTAAAATTCGTGAAAAACATTCCCGCCGCCAAAGCTGCGATCAAAAATTTTTTCAGCATGCCTTTCGCTCCTTAAAAAATTTTCTTTCATTATAAAAATTTTTTGACATTGCGTCAAATAAAAAAAGTCGCCAAAAAATTTTTTTTGACGACTCGACAGCTTTAAAAAAATTTCTATGACAGGAGCGCGGTTTTTAAAACCTCGTCCATATTTTCGACGGGAACAAATTCGAGTTTTTCGCGCACGACTTCGGGGATGTCTTCAATATCGCGTGCGTTTTCTTTCGGCAAAATTATCGTGTGCATTCCCTCGCGATAAGCCGCCAAAACTTTTTCCTTCAGCCCGCCTATCGGCAAAACATTTCCGCGCAGAGTAATTTCGCCCGTCATTGCAACGTCGGAGCGAACTTTTCTTTTCGTCAAAGCGGAAATCATCGCGGTTGCCATCGTAATTCCCGCGCTCGGTCCGTCTTTTGGAACCGCGCCTTCGGGGACGTGAATGTGAATATCATTTTTTTCGTAAAAATCGTCATCGAGTTTCATTAAATCTGAACGGCTGCGAATGTAAGTTAAACCCGCCTGCGCGGACTCCTGCATAACTTCGCCGAGTTTTCCGGTGAGCAAAAGTTTTCCCTTGCCTTTTAAAATAATCGCTTCGGTCGGCAAAATATCGCCACCGACTTCCGTCCACGCCATGCCGGTCGAAACTCCGACTTGAGGTTTTTTTTCGGCTTTGGTTTGCAAATATTTCGGCTTATCCAAAAATTCGCGAAGATTTTTGACTGTGACATAAATTTTTCCCTCGAACCCTTCGACGATTTTTCTTGCCGCCTTTCGACAAACGCGCCCGATAACTCTTTCAAGTTCACGAACGCCCGCTTCGCGCGTGTATTCGGAAATAATTTTTTGCAAAACGCCTTTTCCGAAAACAAGACTGTCGGATTTAAGACCGTTCTCCTCTTTCTGGCGTTTCGTGAGGTAGCGACGGGCAATTTCAAGTTTTTCTTGTTCGGTGTAACTTGAAAGCATAATAATTTCCATTCGGTCGCGCAGAGGTTTGGGAATTGTGCCGAGATTATTCGCGGTGACAATCCACAAGATTTTCGACAGGTCAAAAGGCGTGTCAATGTAATGATCGGTGAACGAATTATTTTGTACGGGGTCGAGAACTTCCAACAGCGCGGAAGAAGGATCGCCGCTGTAACCGTCCTTCCCGAGCTTGTCAACTTCGTCCAGCAAAAAGACAGGATTATTCGCGCCGGCTTTTTTCAGCCCTTGAACAATTCTGCCGGGCATTGCGCCGACGTAAGTGCGACGGTGACCGCGGATTTCCGCTTCGTCACGAATACCGCCCAAAGACGCGCGAATAAATTTTCTGCCCATTGCCTTTGCAACTGAAGACGCGAGAGAAGTTTTTCCCACGCCGGGCGGTCCGACCAAGCACAAAATCGGCGCGGGCTTATCTTTAGTCAAAACTTTTACGGCGAGAAAATCCAAGATGCGTTCTTTGACTTTTTCCAGACCGTAATGATCCGCGTCCAAAATTTTTCTTGAATTTGCAATATCAATTGAATCTTCGGTAGAAATATTCCACGGCAGGTCAAAAAGCCACTCGATATAAGTTCTGATGACGCTCGATTCCTGCGCCATTGACGGCAAACGCTCCATGCGAACAATTTCTTTTTCAATAATTTCCTTGACTTCGTCGGGATAATTTCCGTCTTTAATTTTTTGACGATACTCCGCCGCATTTTCCGCAACGTCTTCATCTTCGCCGAGTTCTTTATGTATTGCCCGAAGTTGTTCACGCAGATAAGTATCTTTTTGAATTTTTTCAATTTGCCCGCGCACTCGCTGATTTATCTGCACTTCCATTTGCAAAACTTCCAGCTCCCGCGCCAAAATCGTATAAAGTTTTTCCAGCCGATTTTCAACGTCCAAACATTCCAGAAGTTCTTGTTTTGTTTCCAGTTTTAAATTTAAATGGCTCGTGATTAAATCTGCAAGTCGCCCGATGTCTTCAAGGATTGTGACGGCGACGAAAGTTTCTGCGGGGATGCGCCTGGAAAGTTTTACCCACTCTTCAAACTCATGAACCACGCCGCGCACAAGTGCTTCAAGTTGCAGGGAATCCGTCCACGTGTCCTCATAGACTTCGACTTCCGCTTCGGTGTAGGTTTCAAATTCGTTGTAACCTATCATCATTCCGCGATGTATTCCCTCGACAAGAACGCGAACGTTGCCGTCGGGAATTTTTATTATTTGTCGAACTTCCGCGATTGTGCCGATGTTAAAAATTTCGTCCATGTTCGGTGATTCTTCGTCAGTGGATTTTTGTGCGACCAAAAAAATTCGCCTATTCGCCACCATTGCCGCTTCCAATGCGTTGACGGATTTATCTCGCCCGATGTCCAAGTGCATTATCATATTCGGAAAAACTATTATTCCGCGCAGGGGGACAAGCGGCAAGTTTACGGTTTCTATGATATTTACCATTTTTCCCACCTCCTCTGTAAAAAATTTCTTTAAAAATCTTTACGAAGTAATTTTACCTCTTTTTGCGTCCAATTTCAATTTCGGTTCCTGATTGTAAAGTACGTCTTCTTTGGTGATTGTGCAGACGGTTTTTCCGCCGACCGAAGGCACTTCAAACATAACATTGCGCATAATTCTTTCGAGAATTGAGCGAAGTCCGCGCGCCCCGGTCTTTCGCTGAATGGCTTCACGTGCGATAAGTTTCAAGGCTTCTGATTCAAAAATCAATTTTGCGCCGTCCATTTCCATAAGTTTTTGATATTGTTTGACGAGCGCGTTTTTCGGCTTGGTGAGAATGTTGACAAGTGAATCTTCGTCCAACGCGTCAAGCGTCACGATTATCGGCAGTCGTCCGACAAATTCGGGAATTAAGCCGTCCGCCAACAAATCATCGGGCAAAACTTCTTTTAAAATCTTGCCGATGTCTTTTTCGTTTTTAGATTTAACTGCCGCGCCGAAACCCAACGCCGTCCCCTGCGTTCTTTTTTCGATAACTTTGTCAAGGTCGTTAAACGCGCCGCCGCAGATGAACAAAATATTTTTCGTGTCGAGAGAAACCACTTCCGCCATCGGGTGATGATTGTTGCCCGGCAGTTGAACGTTGACTTTCGCGCCTTCAAGAATTTTCAAAAGTGCCTGCTGAACGCCTTCGCCGGAAATATCGCGGGTCATTCCGGATTTTCGCGCAATTTTGTCAATCTCATCAATGTAGATAATTCCGCGCTCCGCCTTCATCAAATCGCCGTTCGCTGATTGAATCAACGCCATTAAAATATCCTCAACATCTTCGCCGACATAGCCCGCCTCGGTCAAAGAGTTCGCGTCGACAATGGCAAGCGGTACCTGCAAAATTTTCGCGAGAGTTTGCGCCAACAAAGTTTTTCCGCTTCCGGTGGGACCGATCATCAAGATATTGGATTTTTGCAGTTCGATGTCATTTTTTTTATTTTTTTTCTGCCCGATTCTTTTGTAGTGATTGTAAACGGCGACGGACAAAGTTTTTTTCGCCTCGTCCTGCCCGATAATGTATTCGTCGAGAATTGAGCAAATAGTTTTCGGCTTGGGCAAATTTTCCGCGTTCAAAGTTTCTGACTCTTGCTCATCGTTTTCCAAAATTTCGCCGCAAAGTCTGATACATTCATCGCAAATATAAACTCCGTTAGGTCCCGCGACAAGTTTGTTGACTTGGTCATCTGTTTTTCCGCAGAACGAACATTTATAAACATTGGCATTGCCGCCGAACTTCAACAAAGTTGCTCTCTCCTTTTTTAATATAAAATCAGTCTTCGTCTTCTGAAATTGAATCGGTTCTAACGGGGCGCGTGATAACGTCGTCAATCAAGCCGTAAGCCTTCGCATCTTCCGCCGTCATGAAGTTATCGCGCTCGGTGTCGGCGACAACTTTTTTTCTCGGCTGACCGGTGTGCTTGCAAAGAATATCGTTGCCGACTTCGCGCAGTCTCAAAATTTCCCGCGCCTGAATTTGAATGTCGGTAGATTGTCCCTGCGCACCGCCCAAAGGCTGATGAATCATAATTCTTGCAAGGGGGAGCGCAAATCTTTTTCCCTTCGTTCCCGCAGTTAAAAGCAAACTGCCCATTGAAGCCGCCTGCCCGATACAAATTGTGGAAACGTCGGGCTTGATGTATTGCATTGTGTCGTAAATGGCAAGACCGGCAGTCACAACTCCGCCCGGGCTGTTTATGTACAGATGAATATCTTTGTCGGGGTCTTGGGATTCAAGAAAAAGCATCTGCGCGACGACGGAATTTGCAACATCGTCGTTAATCATTCCGCCGAGAAAAATAATTCTGTCCTTCAAAAGCCTGGAATAAATGTCATAAGCCCGCTCGCCGTAGCCGGTTTTTTCGATAACCATCGGCACATAATAAGACATATTTTCACCTCAAATAATTTAAGCGATAACATAACAACACGCGATTGAGAAAAAATCCCAACCGCCGTGTTATTTTTTTATGAAAGTGAAGGTACTCCGACTTAAAGAAGTCGGAGCTTCCTGCTTCA
>CAJOCT010000025.1:29194-31310 GCA_905236725.1 uncultured Selenomonadaceae bacterium
TGCAACGCCTGTATTCTACTGTAATGATTTTAGCGTGTCAAGCGCAATTCATCCCGCCACTTGTAGAAGTGGGGGATTTCTTGCTAATCAAGGTTAAAATTTATTCTTCAAATAAATTTTGTTCGCCCTCAACTTTTTTTTCTTCAGCGTCGGCAACTTTTGCGTCCGTGCTGACTTCATCAATTTTTTCTGCCGCGTTGCTGCTTTGAATGATTAAATCTCTTGCCTTGCGTTGCAAAATATTCGCCCGCACATTGCCGAGTTGACCGTTTTCCTTCAAAATTTTATAAACCTGCTTGGGATTGACGCGGTACATCATCGCCATGTAAGCAAGTTCCATATTCCATTCTTCTTCGGTTTCCTTGAGATTTTCAGCCTTCGCGACCTCTTCCAGCAAGATACTTTCGAGCAAAGATTTTTTCGCGGTTTCGCGGTAATCCTCGCGCATTTTATCCATATCCGTGCCCGACATCGCCATATATTGTTCAATTTTCATGCCCTGCATTTCGAGTTGCGCGGTGAATTGTTCAATCAGCGAAGTGATTCGGTTTTCAATCATAACCGGCGGCAAATCGAGCGTCATATTTTCGACAGCCTTTTCGATAACTTTTTCCTGCTGTTTACGAACTGCCTGACGATCTGCGGCGATTTCCAAATTTTTGCGAACGTCTTCTTTTAGTTCGGCAAGAGTTTCAAACTTGCTGGCTTTTTTCGCAAATTCGTCATCAAGCGCGGGGAGTTCTTTATGCTGAATTTTATTGATTTTGCATTTAAAAACGGCAGGCTTTTCCGCAAGGTCTTTAACGTGATAATTTTCGGGGAAAGTGACCTTGACTTCGCGCTCCTCGCCGACCTTCGCGCCGATTAGCTGATCTTCAAAATTATCTATGAAAGACTTTGAACCGATTGTCAGAGGATAATCTTGAGCCGTGCCGCCGTCGAATTTTTCGCCGTCGACGCTTCCTTCAAAGTCAAGCGTAATGAAATCGCCGTTTTGAATCGTATCGCCTTCCGCCGCGTCAATCATGTTCGCGTGATGTTCGCGCATATCTTCAAGGCGTTTTTCGACTTGTTCGTCGGTGACGGGCTCGACAACTTTTTCCACTTCAAGATTTTTGTAATCGCCGAGTTTAACTTCGGGGTAAGGTGTGAAAGTCAACGTAAAAACAAAATTTTTTCCCTCTTCGCGCGTGACGACTTTTGGAATCATCTGCGTGACGGGAATCAAGCCGAACATTTTTACACACTCTTGAGCCCCCTGTTGCACGAGAATTTCCGATGCCTCTTCAAGAATGTAATCCTTGCCGTAAGTTTGCTCCAAGATGGCCAGAGGAGCTTTGCCCTTACGAAAACCCGGAATATTTACTCGTTCGGCAATCGTTTTGGCAGCCTTTTTCTTTGCCTTCTCAACTTCCGCCACCTCAAATTCAATGGTCAACTCCCGCTCATAATTCTCTATGTTTTTTGTCGTAACTTTCATCGCGAAAAAAAAACCTCCTATAACTTACATTTTAGAACACAAGGCGAATATTAACACAGCGAAAAAAAAAATACAAGCCTAAAAAAAACGCCGAAAAATTTTGACGACGCAAAAATTTTTTTGAGCCGAGTGGTGCTTTTTTTGTCATTAAATAACACTACCGATAAATCAAGCAACAATCAGCTTTTTGTATCCTGCTTGTACTCTGCCTAGGGCGTGTCGGTAAACTCCTAAAATTAAAAACATATGCAAAAACTTTTGGTAAAATAAAACTGATTAACACAGAAAGGATTTACCACAAAATAACCGATGAGCAATGGAAAATTCATCAACATGCCACAGGTGCGAGAAAAATACGACAGCAAAGTTAGATTGTTGAGTAAAATTTCTCTTATTGGCAAAAACGTTATCACGATAGGTTCACGGTTTCGACGATGACGGAAATTTGCGTTTTGTCAGCAACATTTATCAAGTTTTTTGGCGTACAAAAAATAACTTTCTTGATTTTTTGGCGTACAAAAAATAATTGTCTTGATTTTTTGGCGTACAATAAATATAATTGATGAAAATCGAAAAGTGGCGGTAGAAATGGAACGAGGACGACCTAAATTAGAAATTGCCAGGACGGAAAGAGTT
>CAJOCT010000026.1:0-1955 GCA_905236725.1 uncultured Selenomonadaceae bacterium
CACCGTAAGCAACACCTCCGTTCAGGACGTCTTCAGAAAACTCAACGACGAATACAACATTCAGAACGGTTACGTTGATTATCAGACTGACGCAAGTGTCGCAGGCGGAAAAGTTTACTACATCGAAGACGGTTCCGGTATCGACAACAACGGCGCAGTTGAAGGCGGCACTACCGACGGAACTCTTGCTGTTGCTGCGGCTAAAGGTTCGGCTACAGGCAGCATTGAAGACGTTGATACAAGTGGAAACGTCGCTGCAGCTTTCTTCAAGGAAGACGCTGCCACTGACATCGTCGGTATTAAACAGGGCGATCCGGCCACAGGTACTGCGGTTTACGGCGTAAACGGCGGCGGAGATGCTGCTGCGAAGATTGCGACCAGTGCTCAAGTCACTCACTCTTGGAAAGTCAGTGAAGGAAATCAAGCTAAAGCTGACGCATTCGGCTTTGCGATTGACGCTTATGATTCCACGAAAGCGGATGTAGTAAGTTCCGGCACGGGCGTTGTCTATGCAGGTGTCGATGCCAAAGGTTTCACCGTCAACACAACTTCTGCCTCCGACACGCAGGTTGCAGGTATGTCCCTCGTCAACGCAGGCAAACAGGTCGGCGTAAAATCCTCTATGGACAGACAGAATACTGCTGACGGCACGATCGGCATCAGCATCACTGCTAAACATAGCGGGATTGAGGGGCAGATTTCCGGCTTGTCAATCAGCATCAGCGACAGCGAAGGTAATGTCAAGAAATCCGCTAACGCATCTCTCGATGCATTCAGTTCGACTATCTATGCGAG
Source organism: uncultured Selenomonadaceae bacterium (assembly GCA_905236725.1). Taxonomy (GTDB): domain Bacteria; phylum Bacillota; class Negativicutes; order Selenomonadales; family Selenomonadaceae; genus Quinella. Next base: position 796 of record CAJOCT010000026.1, read on the forward strand.
AAACGAATCTGCCGCCAACGAACTCAGCTTCCACGTCGGCGCGGCTGCCAACCAGGCGATCGCGGTCGGTCTCGATGATATGCGTTCAGAGGCTCTCGGCTTGAAGGGCTCCGACGGCTCGAAAGTCAGCGTTGCAACTCAAGACAAAGCAAATGCAGCTGTCAGCGTATTCGACAATGCAATCCAGAAAGCTCTTGATCAGCAGGCTACAATCGGCGCAATCGAAGCACGTCTCGAATACACCAGCAACAACTTGACGACTTCCAGCGAGAACGTCCAGGCTGCTGAATCCACAATCCGTGACGCTGATATGGCTAAAGAGATGACCAACTACACGAAGAACAACGTCCTGCTCCAGGCTGCACAGTCTATGCTTGCACAGGCTAACCAGAACAGCAGCGCAGTTCTCAGCTTGCTCCAGTAATCTCTACGGGTTGACAGCTTGAACTAAGTTGAAAACTAAACAATGATACTCGGCGACTTCTCGAACTTCGCGCCGATGTATAAAATGTTCGGTGGCGACTCCGCTTTTAGACAATGTTTAACGGCGGGGTCGTCATTTTAAATTCAAAACAAACGCAAATAAAATCTTATCACGAAATAAAACTTATCACGAAAAAAGACCGTCGAAGAAAAACGGCGGTCTTTTCATTTTGAAGTTTTTTCGGCAACTAATTTTTTGAAACGGTTCCCGCAGTCAACATAAACTGCAGAGCGTCTTCGGGCTTCATATCAACTTCGATGACATCGGATTTTTTGACGAATAAATTTGTTCCGCTCGTCATATTCAAACTCCACGGGACGAAAACACAAACATAATCGTCGCCGAGTTTTTCGCGGACGGGTTCGGGAATATTTTTCATTAAAAAACCGAGTGCAAGCGATTGATGATAGGGGATCAGCACGACATTTTGAAAAGAAGAGGTTGAATCGAAAACCGCCTTTGAAAATTGTTTGACCGAGCCGTAAATAAATTTCACGACGGGGATTTTTCCAAGCAAATATTCAATGAACTCAATTATTTTTTGCGGAATGTTGTGCCCGCTGATCGCGCCGACAAGCCAAATGCAGAGCAAAATTGTTATCAAGCCGACGCCGGGAAATTTTATCGGCAAATATTGAACGATTGTCCCTTCCGTCAAATTTAAAAGCCACATCAC
>CAJOCT010000026.1:2035-28273 GCA_905236725.1 uncultured Selenomonadaceae bacterium
CGTTCAAAATGATTCCCCCAAGCCCAAACTTTGAATTGCGCCGTCGGAATTTCTCCAGCCGCGCTTAACTTTTACCCACAGGTCGAGAAAAATTTTTTTTCCGAGCAACATTTCAATTTCGGGACGCGCATTTTTCCCGATATTTTTCAAAAGTTCTCCGCCTTTGCCGATTAAAATGCCTTTCTGTGAATCGCGTTCGACGTAAATCACTGCGCGGATATAAGTTGCGGAATTTTTTCGCGGCTTGATTTCTTCAATATCGACGGCGACGGAGTGCGGGACTTCGTCTTCTGTGACGTGCAAAATTTTTTCGCGGATAATTTCGGCGACAATCAATCTTTCGGGCTGATCGGTCACCATATCCGCAGGATAATATTTCGGACCTTCAGGCAAGAATTTTTTCGCCTCGTTCAAAAGTTCGTTAATGTTATCGCCGTTCGTCGCGCTTATCGGGACGACTGCCGCAAAATTTTTTCGGGCGGAATATTCGGCGATAATCGGCAAAATTTTTTCGCGGTCGAGTAAATCGATTTTATTTATAATCAAAATAACAGGCTTGTCGGTTGCAGAAAGTCTTTCGAGAATATATTTTTCGCCGCCGCCGAATTTTTCCGTCGCGTCGATAACGAAAAAAATCGCGTCAACTTCCTTGAGAGTGCCCTCCGCCGCTTTTAACATATATTCGCCGAGTTTAAATTTCGGCTTGTGGATGCCCGGCGTGTCGAGAAAAATAAATTGCGCGTCGTCCTGCGTCAAAATGCACTGAATGCGACTGCGAGTGGTCTGCGGCTTATCGGACATAATCGCGATTTTTTGCCCGATAATTTTGTTAATCAAAGTCGATTTTCCGACATTCGGTCTGCCGATAACGGTTATAAAACCCGATTTCAAAATTCATTCCCTCCCGATTTTCAATTCTTCCATAATAAATTTTTGTTCATTTTCCATTTCGATACGGTCTTTTTCTTCGATGTGATCGTAACCGAGAAGATGTAAAAGCCCGTGAACTTCAAGAAAAATAATTTCGCGTAAAAAACTGTGACCGAAATCTTCAGCCTGAATTTTTGCGCGTTCAACTGAAATAATTACGTCGCCCAAAATTTCAAGGTCTGAATTTAAAATTTGCGGCTCATCGCTTTCACGGAAGGCAAAACTCAAAACGTCGGTGGGTCTGTCGATTCCGCGAAATTTTTTGTTGAGTTCGTGAATATTTTTGTCGTCGGTCAAAGTTATGCTGACTTCGGAATTTTCCGCGCCGTAAATTTTGCCGACGACTGTCGCCGCGCGGATAATTTCGTTTTCGATGTTTTCTTCTACTGAAATTTTTTTGTCAATTAAAACCGTCATTTTTAATCCTCAAGCTGATTTGTGAAAATGTCGTTGCCTTTTATCGTGAAGTTTACAAACTCCGAAGTTGCAGTTTCGTTGTTCGGCGTAACAAATTCAAAACAATATAAATATTCGCCGTCGCCGATTCGCTCTTCTTTAAAGACGGGCGGATTTTCGTCAAGCGTGAAAGTATCTACCTCGACTTCTGTAAAATCTGTGTCGTCGCCCGAAATCGTCATTCCGTAATGAAGAGTCGTAATTTTGTCGCCGGCTTTGAGTTTGATTAAATTTTTGTCGGGCATACTTTTTTCGGAAGTTTTTCTGCGTGCGCCGAGAATTTGATATTCTTTTTCCTTGAACTTGTAAGCGATTTCCAGATTGCAACGAACGCCGTTTAATTTTATCGGCACGGAATAAAGCGTGTAATTTTCTTCATCGGCGGTAACTTCGATAAAGACGGGGTAGCCGTTGAGCATCAGCCAAGTCCCGTCAAAATTATCTTTGAAAGTTCCCTTTTCCCAGTCGGCATCAACGTTTGAATCACTGCCGAGATACAAAATTACGTCGTTTTCAACATCGACATAAGCCAGGACGCAATGAACGCTTGACAGAAGGTCAACCTGTTCGGAAGTCAATTTTACGAAGGCGTTATAATTTTTGTCGAGCTTGATTTTTGTATCTTCGAGGGAGGCAATGTCAAAAATATTTTGTTTTTGAGCGGGCTGGGGAATTTGCTGAATTGTCGCGCCTTTTAACAATTCTTCGGCTTCGGCAGGCATAAAGCCGTAAATCAAATGATAGTACAAACATTTTTGCGGGAGAGGTGCGGAATAAATTTGCGAATAAACGCTTAACATCGCTTCGCCGCCGTCGTAAGGATAAAAGCCCGAAATTCCGCTGCCTTGATCGCGATATTCGCCGTTGACTTTATAAACAACAGCCTCGTCAACCGCCTCAATCAGCGCGGCGGAAGTTTGCGGAAGGAGTTTTTGAGATTTTTTAGCCAAGTCCGCAAGGTCAATCATATCGTAATAGCCGCTTTCACGGGTGTTGCCGCCGTAATTTTCTGCGCGTTGAGCGTGACGACCGAGATTTGAGAAAAATTGACGCGGATTTTGCGAAGAAAGTTTTAAAGCCTCAAGACCGAAATTTTCGTAAGCCACGCGAAGTTGCGGCATTTTCGACAAGTCAATAACGGAAAGAGTTATGTTGTCTTCAGACCAAGTTTCTTCGCAACCTTTGTAATAGCTGTCACAAATTTTTTGCCCGAGACCTGCGCCGCTCATTGCGGGATTTTCGGCCAGCGCGGTCATCATTCCGGTATATTCCCAACCGTTGCCGGGCTCTAGTTCTTCGGAGGCAACCATATATCTTGAAAAGCCGTATAAATCGTTGGCAAGTTCGTAAGTCGCCATCAAGCAGGTATCAAAGCCGACGACTTCAAAAGGCGGATTTTCGGGAGAATTGTCATAAACCGCCGCAAATGCATCGTGAATTTCGTTCAAGTTCAACGGGTCTTGAGTGCGCTCGTCAAAGCAAAGTCCCAAAGCACTGCCGCCGCCGTGATCCCAGAAAATAAAAACTTTGTGATCGGCTTGAAAATTATCTTTGCCGTACTGCAAAAAGCCCGCCAAAGTCGAAGGGTCGCCCATATTCGCGTCTTCATACGCGCCGAGTTCGTGCAGACCGTCTTTGTCGTAAAGCAACATATTCGTTTGCCCGGATTTAATAACAGCGTTGTGCCACTCATTCGCGCCGCCCGCCTGAATCAAAACTTTTACGTTGTCGGGAAGTTTCGCGCCCAAAAGTTCTTGAATATCTTCACTTGCCGCGCCGCCGTCAGATTCCAGGTCACTGCCACAAACGTACCAATAAACCAGCCAAGTGTCATTCGGGTTGTAAGTGTCGGCAAAATTCACCGAAACTTTTTGCGGCTTGTCTTCTTCAACGTCACAGCCCGAAATAAAAATCGCGCTCATAACGAAAATCAATGCGAAAAAAATTTTTAAATACCTGTGCAAATTCATGAAAATTTCCCTCCTTCTAAGAAATTAAATTTCGACAACTGAACCCGCGCTCACGGATGAGCGCACCTGCCCGCCTAGTGAGCGTGACGCGAACGAAGCGGGCGAGCTTTCTTTTGCTTACTTTTCTTTGGCGGTTCAAAGAAAAGTAAGTTTCAAAACTTTTTATTTTAAAAGATCGGTTGAACAATGCGAAATTAGAAATGCGTAATGCGTAATGTAAATTTCCCACTACGCACTACGCATTTTTGATTAAGATTTAATTTTTTTTGAAGTTGGAAACGGCGTTTATAATGCTGTCAACAATGGAGCCGTCATCGTCGTCGTCATTTCTGAAATTTTTTTTGCCTGAAGTTTGAGTTTGCTCAACGTCGTCAACATTTCGATTGGCTTTTTTTAACTTTTTCATTGCCTGCAAAACTGCGGTTTTATCTTCTCTGCCCATAAAAAAAATCTCCTTTCAGTCGATTTCAGTTGTCAGTTGAAAGTTTTCAGTTTTCAGAAAATCTCCGACAACTGATCTCTGATAACTGACAACTAAATCACTGCGGCTTAATGCGTTTGACGGCTTCGGAAAGCGGCGGGATAATTTGTTTCTTTCGACTCATAACGCCGGGCAAGTAAACGTGAGTGCCGCTGGCGTCTTTTTTGAACGCCTCGCCGACTAAAGTTTTCGGGCTGCCCGCGTAAAGAAGATATGTCGCCTCTTCCAAAATATCCGTCGCCATAAGCAAATGCATATCGAAGCCTTCGCGCTCGCAATGTTCCCGCATAACCTCGATAAGTTTGCCCTCGATGTCCAGAATTTCTTTCGGGTCCATAACGGAAATTTGGCTGACGATAATTCTGTAATCGCCGATTTTAAATTCTTTCATATCGTTTTTGGCGATTTCTGTCGGGGATTTTCCGCCGATACCCGCGCCCGCTCTGAGCATTGCAAGCCCGTACTCTTTGAGGTCAACGCCCGCAATGTCCGCAAGACGTTCGGCAGTTTTTTTGTCGTAAGCCGTGCAGGTCGGGGATTTAAATAAAACCGTGTCGGAAATTATCGCGCTCAAAAGCAAGCCCGCAACCGACGGCGGAATTTCAATATCTTGGTGCCAATGCATATTTGCAACGATAGTGCAGGTACAGCCGACGGGTTCTTGATGAATGTAAATCGGTTCGGAAGTCTGCACGCCGCCAAGTCTGTGATGGTCGATAATCTCAACAATTTTCGCGTCCTCAATGCCTTCGATTGCCTGCCCGCGTTCGTTATGGTCAACCAAAATAACTTTCGTGCGATCCGGCAACATAATTTCATCCGCGCTGACAAGTCCGACGAGTTTGTTATTTTCAACGACGGGATAACTTCTGAATCTGTGTTCATCCATAACGCCTTTGATGTCGCTCAAAAGGTCCATCGGGCGGAAACAAATCGGCTCGGGGTGCATAATTCGGCGAATCGGGACGCACTGATTTAAAAGTCTGCCGACGGTATAAGTATCGTAAGGCGTGGCAAGGACGAAAGTTTTCAACGCCGCCGCCTCCGCAAGAGCTTCGGGGGAAACTCTGCAACCGCCGGTAACAATCATACAGGAAACGCCGGCTTGAAGAATTTTTTTCAGCGTGCCGACGCTTCTGTCGCCGACGAGGACAATATCTTTCGGCTTTAAATCTGAAATTGTAGTTTCGACACTGCCCGCCGCGATTTTTATGTTGCCTTCGATAAAATCATTTTCGTCGCCCGCAACCAAAACTTTCGCTTCCGTCGCCTGAATAATATCGCGGTAACGTACACGCATATCGACAAGACTTTGCAAGCCGAGTTCAAGAAAATATCTTTTCGCCAAGTCGCCGACCGTGACAATGCCGACGAGTTCGCCCTTGCTGTCAGTGACGGGAACCGATTGCATTTCACTTTTTCGCATAACTTCGCCGAGGTGTCGGAGCGTGTCGTGTTGGCGGACGACGGTTTTGCATTCCAGCGCAACATCTTTGACGCGCGGATACAAGTCAGTTAAAAGTAACGGCTGATCAACTTTAAAATATTCCAGCGCGTACTTCGTCTCATTGTTGACCTTGCCGCAACGCGCGGGGACGGCGTTTTCGCCCTTCGCCTGTTTCAAGTGCGCGTAGCCGATTGCCGAACAAATTGAGTCGGTGTCGGGGTTTCTGTGACCGATTACATAAATCGGTTTCGCTGTGCCTTTCATTAAAAAATCTCCTTCCTGAAGCGGAAAATACTTTTAGCCTTTCCGCCTTCTTGACTTTCCAACTTTTTAAATATATAATTTCCGTTACCGTTTTTGCGGAAAATTTTTGTGTGGAATTTTTTTGTCGAATGTTGACGGTCGAAAAATTTACGGAGTATTTTTCAACATTTGAAAAAAAATTCCTGCTTGTAGTCAAAAATGAGGAGTGATTGCATTTGTTTAATCCTGTTCAAGTTGGTAAGCGGACAAGGTACAGTTACGCGCGAATCAAAGAGGTTATGAAAATTCCTCATCTCTTGGACATTCAGCGCAACTCTTACGAATGGTTCATCAAAGAGGGCTTGGCGGAAATTTTGAAGGACATCTCTCCCATCAGCGACTTCACGGGAAATTTGAAATTGTTTTTTAAAAATTTTAAGCTCGGTGCGCCGAAATACACGCTTGCCGAATGTAAAGAGCGTGACGGCACATATGCCGCGCCCATTCGCGTAAATGTTCAACTTGTCAATCACGGAATGAACGACGAAGTTAAAGAGCAGGAAGTTTTTATGGGCGACTTTCCGCTGATGACGGAGACGGGAACTTTCATCATAAACGGCGCGGAACGCGTAATTGTCAGCCAGTTGGTGAGAAGTCCCGGAACTTATTACGCTTCGACGAAAGATCAGACCGGTAAAGATATTTTTACGGCGACGGTTATCCCGAATCGCGGCGCGTGGATTGAGCTTGAAACGGACGCGGCGGACTCGATAAGCGTGAGAATCGACAGGACGCGAAAAATGCCCGTCAGTTACCTTTTGCGTGCGCTCGGCTTTGAAACGAATGAGCAGATTTTGGAACTTTTCGGCAATAATATCATCATCAAAGAAGAACTTGAGCGCGAAAGTGAAGTTGACACGAAGGACAAGGCACTTTTGGAAATTTATAAGCGTCTTCGCCCCGGCGAACCTGCCACGCCCGATAACGCCCTGCAACTTTTAAATTCGCTTTTCTTCGACGCGAAACGTTATGATTTGGCTTCTGTCGGTCGTTATAAAATTACGAAAAAACTCGGCTGGAAACGCCGTCTTATCGGAAAAACTCTGGCGGACGATATTTTTGACGCGGAGACCGGTGAAATTTTAATTCCCGCGGGAACCGAAATTCACGAAGACGATTTAAAAGCCGTCGACGATACGCGCGAAGCTGAAATTTTTGACCTCGTGCCCGATAAAAATCATCGCGGATTTGTTACGCCGATTCCGATTAAAATCAAAACTCAATACGACGACAATTATACGATGCTTTGTGCGCCGACTCTCGACATAAAAGAAAATCGCACAATTTGCGTTGCGGACATTATCAGCGCGATCGGTTATTTGATGGACTTGATGAACGGAATGGGAACGACTGACGACATTGACCATCTCGGCAACCGTCGCGTAAGAAGTGTCGGCGAACTTTTGCAAAATCAATTTCGCGTGGGTATGAGCCGAATGGAGCGCGTCGTTCGCGAAAGAATGACCATTCAAGACAGCGAAATGATTACCCCGCAGAATCTGATAAACATTCGCCCCGTCGTTGCCGCGATTAAAGAATTTTTCGGCTCAAGTCAGCTTTCGCAGTTTATGGATCAGCATAACCCGCTGTCGGAACTTACGCATAAACGCAGGCTTTCCGCACTCGGTCCGGGCGGTTTGAGTCGTGAGCGTGCGGGCTTCGAAGTTCGTGACGTTCACAATTCGCACTACGGCAGAATGTGCCCGATTGAAACGCCGGAAGGTCCGAACATCGGCTTAATCGGTTCTCTGTCGAATTATGCGCGGGTCAATCAGTACGGCTTTATGGAAACGCCTTACAGAAAAGTTGACAGCGTAAATCACCGCGTGACTGATGAAGTTCGTTATATGACTGCGGACGAAGAGGAAGTTTTGACAATCGCGCAGGCGAATGAGCCGCTTGACGAAAATGACTGGTTCGTCAACGAAAGAGTTACTGCGCGAAGAATGCAAGAAACTACAAGAGTCCGCCGCGAAAAAGTCGATTATATGGACGTTTCGCCTAAACAGGTTGTATCAATCGCGACGGCAATGATTCCCTTCCTCGAAAACGACGACGCTAACCGCGCATTGATGGGCGCGAATATGCAACGTCAAGCAGTCCCGCTTCTTAAGACGCAAGCTCCGTTGGTCGGTACGGGAATGGAATTTAAAGCGGCTTGCGACTCGGGTGTTATGGTTTTGGCGAAAAAATCCGGCACCGTTACGAAAGTTGACGCAAGCACGATTTACGTTACAAACGACGATAAGAGCAAGGAAGTTTATCACCTGCAAAAATTCGTTCGTTCCAATCAAGGCACCTGCATAAATCAGACTCCGCTTGTCGACAAAGGCGAGCATATTGAAGAAGGTCAGCCGATTGCGGACGGTCCCGCGACGGATCACGGCGAATTGGCTTTAGGTTACAACATCATCGTTGCTTATATGCCGTGGGAAGGGTACAACTACGAGGACGCAATTTTATTGAGCGAAAATCTCATCAAGCGCGATATTTATACTTCGATTCATATTGAAGAATACCAATGCGACGCGCGTGACACAAAACTCGGTCCCGAAGAAGTAACTCAAGACATCCCGAACGTTTCGGACGACTTGCTTGCTCACCTTGACGCGGACGGAATTATTGCAATCGGCGCGGACGTTCGACCGGGGGATATTTTAGTCGGCAAAGTCACCCCGAAAGGCGAAACCGAACTTACTGCGGAGGAGCGTTTACTTCGTGCAATTTTCGGCGAAAAAGCCCGCGAAGTCCGCGATACTTCTTTGAGAGTTCCGCACGGCGAAAGCGGCAAAGTCGTTGACGTTAAAGTTTTCACCCGCGAAAATAACGACGAGATGGGACCGGGCGTCAATAAACAAGTTCGCGTCTACATCGCGCAGAAGAGAAAAATTTCCGTCGGCGACAAAATGAGCGGCCGTCACGGAAATAAAGGCGTTGTCTCAAGAATTATGCGCGAAGAGGATATGCCTTTCTTGGCGGACGGCACGCCTGTTGACATTGTCTTAAATCCTCTCGGCGTTCCTTCCCGAATGAATATCGGGCAAGTTTTGGAAACTCACTTGGGAATGGCTGTCAGAAAACTCGGCTATGAACTTAAAGAAAAGCCCGGCGAAGTTGCAAAGAAACTTGAACAACTCGGCTATGACACGAAAAAATACGGTATGCCCAAGAGCGGTAAAGCCGGTATGTACATTTCAACGCCTGTTTTTGACGGCGCGAAAGAATCGGACATTCTCGAAACGATTAAACTTGCGGGGCTCGACGAAGACGGAAAAACTGTTTTGTACGACGGGCGCACGGGGGAACCGTTCGAAAACCGCGTAACCGTCGGCTGCGTTTATATGCTCAAACTTCATCACCTTGTTGACGATAAAATTCATGCGCGTTCAACAGGTCCTTACAGCTTGGTCACGCAACAGCCTTTGGGCGGTAAAGCTCAATTCGGCGGTCAGCGTTTCGGCGAAATGGAAGTTTGGGCTCTTGAGGCTTACGGCGCGAGTTACACCTTGCAGGAAATTTTAACTGTTAAATCTGATGACGTTGTCGGGCGTGTCAAGGCTTATGAAGCGATTGTCAAAGGCAACAATATTCCCGAACCGGGCGTTCCCGAATCGTTCAAAGTTTTAATCAAAGAGTTGCAGTCAATCGGTCTCGACATTAAAGTTTTGAGCGGCGACGCGAAAGAAATTGTCATTCAAGACGTTGAGGACGAGGACGACAAATCAATTCGCAACACCGCGCAGGAACTCGGCGTTGATGTCGGCAATCACGGCAAGCACGAAGTCCCCGTTCCGCCGAAATCTGAAGAAAATCAAGATTCCATTATCGCCGAAGAAATTAACGCGGATTATGATTCTGAATCGGATCCCGATTTCGATGAAAATAAAGAGAATGAGGAGCCGACCGACGCGGATATTTTCAAGACTGCCGAAGACGAATTGGCATTTCTCAACCGCAAGATGAAAAAACAGCTTGCAATTGACGATAATTTTGACTCTTTGGATATTCCGGACGATGACGGAATGAATTTCGTCGATGACACTCTTGCAGACCTGGCGAATTTCGACAGAGATAACGACGATTTAGACGGATAATAAATAGTGGACAGTGGGTAGTGGATAGGGAATAGATTTCTGTAACCTGTTCACTGTCCGCTACTCACTAAAAAGCGACTGAAAGGAGCTTTTTCAATGCTTGACGTTAATGTTTTTGATTCCATGCGCGTGGGATTGGCATCGCCGGAAAAAATTCGCGAATGGTCTCACGGCGAAGTTAAAAAGCCTGAAACAATTAACTACCGCACGTTGAAACCTGAACGCGACGGACTTTTTTGCGAAAGAATTTTCGGACCGACTCGCGACTGGGAATGTCACTGCGGAAAATATAAGCGCGTACGCTACAAGGGGATTATCTGCGATCGTTGCGGAGTTGAAGTCACGCGGGCAAAAGTTCGCCGCGAAAGAATGGGACACATCGAACTTGCCGCGCCCGTTTCGCACATTTGGTATTTCAAAGGTATTCCGAGCCGAATGGGTTTGATTTTGGATATGTCCCCGCGCAATTTGGAGAAAGTTTTATATTTCGCCTCTTACATCGTCTTAGACCCGGGCGGAAGTGATTTGCCGAAAAAAGCGTTGCTGACAGAGGGCGAATATCGAATGAACCGCGAAAAATTCGGCAACACTTTTAAAGTCGGTATGGGCGCGGAGGCAATTCAATATCTTTTGAAAGAACTCGACTTGGATAAAATGAGCGATGAACTGCGCGAAGAGTTGAGGACTGCGGGCGGACAAAAGAGACTTCGCGCAATTCGCCGCCTTGAAGTTGTCGAAGCGTTCAGAAAATCCGGCAACCGTCCCGAATGGATGATTATGGAAGTTGTGCCGGTCATTCCTCCCGAACTTCGCCCGATGGTTCAGCTGGACGGCGGCAGATTCGCGACGAGTGATTTAAATGACCTTTATCGCCGCGTCATCAACAGAAACAACCGCCTGAAGAGACTTTTAAACCTCGAAGCCCCCGACATCATTGTCCGCAACGAAAAAAGAATGTTACAGGAAGCTGTTGACGCACTGATTGACAACGGCAGACGCGGACGTCCCGTCACGGGTCCCGGCAATCGCGCTTTGAAATCTTTAAGCGATATGCTCAAGGGCAAGCAGGGACGTTTTCGCCAAAATCTTTTGGGCAAGCGCGTCGATTATTCGGGGCGCAGTGTTATCGTTGTCGGGCCGGAATTGAAACTTCATCAATGCGGCATCCCGAAAGAAATGGCGTTGGAACTTTTTAAACCTTTCGTGATGAAAAAACTTTCCGCGGACGGCACGACGACGATTAAAGCCGCCAAGAAAAAAGTTGAGCGCGCAAATGCTGACGTTTGGGGCGTTTTGGAAGAAGTTATCAAAGAACATCCCGTACTTTTGAACCGTGCGCCGACTTTGCACAGGTTGGGGATACAGGCGTTTGAGCCGGTTTTGACGGAGGGTCGCGCCTTAAAACTTCACCCGCTGGCTTGCACGGCTTATAACGCGGACTTCGACGGCGACCAAATGGCGATTCATTTGCCTTTGAGCGCGGAAGCACAGGCGGAAGCAAGAGTTTTGATGCTCGCCGCCAATCACATCCTTGCACCGAAGGACGGCAAGCCGATCATCGTGCCGACGCAGGATATGGTTTTGGGCACGTACTATTTGACGAGTTTAAAATCTAATGCTCGGGGCGAAGGAAAAATTGTCACGGGAATTGAAGAAGCGTTAATGGCTTATCAACAGGGCGAATTGGAACTGCAGGCGGAAATTACCGCGAAAATTTCAACAGCCGAACTGCCCGAAGTTGCCCGAAAAGCTCACCCCGAAGGTTACGCGCTTGTCAAAACTTCCGTCGGCAGACTGATTTTTAACGAAATTCTTACTCCCAATCTTCGCTACTGCAAAAAGAACGCGCAGGGCGAATGGGAACTTGGAATTTTGATGAATAAAAAAGAACTCGGCAAACTCGTCGGGAATTGTTTTGAAGAACTCGGCGCGACGAAAACCGCCGAAGTTATCGACGAAGTTAAAAAGCTCGGCTATCATTACGCCTGTATCGCGGGTATGACGGTTGCAATTTCCGATGTTATCGTCCCCGACGAGAAGAAAACCATTATCGACGACACGAAAGACAAGGTCACGAAGGTTGAGCGGCAATACGCGCGCGGACTTATAACAGAAGGCGAACGCTACAAAAAAGTTGTTGACCTTTGGACGAAGGCGACCGATGACGTTGCCGACGCGATGATGAAAAATCTTGAGGAAAAAAATCCCTTCAACCCGATTTTTATGATGGCGGACAGCGGCGCACGCGGTAACAAGCAACAGATGCGTCAACTTGCGGGAATGCGCGGACTTATGGCTGATCCTTCCGGAAAAATTATCGACTTGCCGATTACCGCAAATTTCCGCGAAGGCTTGAGCGTTTCGGATTACTTCATTTCCAGTCACGGAGCGCGAAAAGGTCTTGCAGATACCGCGTTGAGAACTGCGGATTCGGGATATTTGACGCGCAGACTTGTTGACGTTGCTCAAGATGTTATCGTTCGCGAAGAAGACTGCGACATTTCCCAGATAAATTTGAAACTTGAACGCGCTTTACTTGCGACTGAAACTTTCGACGCGTTGGAAATTTTGAACGAAGATTTACTGGGCAGGGTTCTTGCCGTCGATATTTTAAATCCCACGACGCAGGAAGTTGTCATAAAGCACGATACAATTTTGAACGAAGATGCGCTGGTTAAAATCGGCGAAGTGGGCGCGGACGAAATTTCCATTCGCGGCAGAAGTTTGACTGCGCCGAATTCTGCAAGTCATTCGCTCGTCAAAGAAACTATCAAACTCGGCACGCGCGACGATATAAAGCGCGAACAGTTACGCCACGCCTTCATTCACGAAAATATCGGCAAGGAGTTGGCGAAGCATGTAACGGTCGGCGACGAAACTTTTAACGCGGGCGAAAATTTGACTCATGAAATGCTGGATAAAATTTTGGACAGCGATGTCAGCGAACTTTTCATCAGAAATAACAACGTTCGCGGGATTGAAGTTGAGGCGATTAAAGAAGGCACGGGCGTTATCGAATCGCTTGAGGACAGAATTTTGGGTCGTGTTCTTGCGGAAGATATTTTCGACACGGACGGAAATAAAATCGGCGCGATTAACGACACGATAAATTCCGCGATGGCGAAAAAAATTGTTGCCGTGCGCGATATTGTTAAAATCCGCAGCGTTTTGACGTGCAAAAGTCAATTCGGCGTTTGCAAAAAATGTTACGGGCGCGACCTTGCCAATCAATCTGAAGTCGAAGTTGGCGAGGCTGTCGGAATTATTGCCGCGCAGTCAATCGGCGAGCCAGGTACACAGCTCACGATGAGAACTTTCCACACTGGCGGCGTTGCGGGCGACGACATTACTCAAGGTCTGCCGCGCGTCGAGGAACTTTTTGAGGCGCGTAAACCGAAACACAACGCGATTATTGCTGAAGTTGACGGCGTGATTTCTTCCGGCGTGAATGAAAAAAATGATCTGCCGATGTTGATTGTCACTCCCGAAGAAGGTATCGCGCGTGAATATACAATTCCTTTCGGCTCAAGAATTTGCGTCGAAGAAGGGCAGGAAATCAAGGCCGGAGAAAAACTCACCGAAGGCGCGATAAATCCGCACGATATTTTGCGCGTCAACGGTCTTAAAGAAACTCAACGCTATCTTGTTTACGAAGTTCAAAAAGTTTATAAATCGCAGGGCGTTGAGATTAACGACAAACACCTTGAAGTTATGGTTCGGCAGATGTTGCACAAGGTCAAAATTGAAGATTCGGGCTCGACGGAATTTTTGCCGGGCGAATTTGTCGATATAAATGTTTTTGAGGCGGCGAACACAAAGGCGATTGAGGCGGGCGGAAATCCTGCAGTTGCCAAGCCGATTCTTTTGGGAATAACGAAAGCGTCGTTGGCGACGGATTCTTTCTTGAGTGCGGCGAGTTTCCAAGAGACGACAAGAGTTTTGACGGACGCGGCGATTAAAGGAAAAATCGATCCGCTTATCGGCTTGAAAGAAAACGTCATAATCGGCAAACTGATTCCTGCGGGAACGGGAATGCCGCGTTATCGTTCTTTGAGCGTCGTTGATACTTCAGCGGAGATTTAGATCGATAGATCAACAGATCGATAGATCGATAGTTCTGACAACTGATTAACTGTCGATCTGTCGATCTATTTTTTTTGGAGAGATGATTTTGGCGAATAAAGAAAGACTTGATATTTTGTTGACGGAGAAAAATTTTTTCGACAGCAGGGCGAAGGCGAAAACAATGGTAATGCTCGGAAAAATTTTGGTTGACGGGCAAAAAATCGATAAGGCGGGGACTTTGGTAAGTCGTGACGCGGAAATTAAAATTATCGGCGAAGAAATGCCCTTTGTAAGTCGAGGCGGTTTCAAATTAAAAAAAGCGTTGGAAGTTTTTAAAATCGACCTTAAAGAAAAAATTTGCGTCGATGTCGGGGCAAGTACGGGCGGTTTTACTGATTGTATGTTGCAGAACGGTGCGAAAAAAGTTTACGCGATTGATGTCGGTTACGGTCAACTTGCTTGGAAACTTCGGCAAGATGAGCGGGTTATAAATCTTGAGCGAACAAATATCAGAAACGTCACGAAAGAAAATTTTTCGGACGTTTTAAATTTTTCGTCGATTGATGTGGCTTTCATTTCGCTGGATAAAGTTTTGCCCGTCGTTTTCAATTTTCTTGCGAATGACGGAGAAGTTGCCGCGCTGATTAAACCGCAGTTTGAGGCGGGGCGCGAGCAGGTCGGGAAAAAAGGCGTCGTCAAAGATAAAAAAATTCACGCGGAAGTTATCGAAAGCGTTTTAAATTTTGCTGAAGAAATCGGATTTAAAATTTGCGGAATAAATTTTTCGCCGGTCAAAGGACCTGAAGGAAATATCGAATATTTGGCGCATTTATCCAAAAGTCGAGACAGTCAAGAAATTTCTTGGCGGGAAAAAATTTTTGAGACGGTAAACGCGGCGCATAAGGAGTTGACGTAAAAAATGGCGAGGCAAAATATTTTCGGGACGGTTTTCGGAGTTGACGCGGGAATGATGCAAATTGCGGTTTTCCCGAATATGAGCAAGCGGCGGGCTGGCGAAATTGTGGACAGGATTTTCAGCTACTACCAAAATAAAAATGTCAGGCTCGTTATGCCCGCAACTGAGGCGCGTCACTTCCGCAAAGATGAATTCGGTCTTCCCTGCGTCGAGAGGGTTCATATCGATATGGCTCTTTCAATCGGCGGCGACGGAACTTTGCTCGGAGTTTGCAGGCGATTTCGTGAACAAGGTATCCCGGTCTGCGGAATAAATTTAGGGACGCTGGGATTTTTGGCGGATATTGAGCCGAAAGAATTGGAACTTCGGCTTGGAAAAATTTTAATCGGCGAATATTTCGTCGAAAACAGATTACTTTTGAGCGGTTACATTCGCAACGAACTCGGCGAAAAATTTCTCGGCAACGCGATTAACGACGTTGTCATTTCAAAAGGCGTTTCCGCGCGAATGATAACGATGAGCGTTTTTATCAACGATACGCATTTGATGGATTACAAGGCGGACGGAATTATTGTTTCGAGCCCGACCGGTTCGACGGCTTATTCACTCAGCGCGGGCGGTCCGATTTTAAACCCGACGATTCGCGCACTTCTTTTAACGCCGATTTGCGCACATACTTTTCAAATGCGACCGCTTGTTGTGAGTGAGGACGACGAAGTTAAAATTAAAATTATTACCGCGCGGGATTTGGTTTTGACGCTTGACGGGCAGGAAAGTTTCAAAGTTCAGCCGACTGACGAAATTATCGTTCGCAAGTCGAGAAAAACCGCGCAGATTGTCAAATTCGCCGATAAAAATTATTATGAAGTTCTCAAGGCGAAAATGTGGAGTTAATTGCAGGAAATGAAATAAAAAAATCGAATATTTTTTTTAATGTGATGTTTGTCACGGGGTTTGTTTTTTTATGGGGAGTGATGGTTTATGGAGATGGCACTGGGGTTTTTGGTTCTCCTCGCGTGCTTGATTGTCGGCGTTCGACACGGAGGAATCGGACTTGCCGTCATCAGCGGCATCGGTTTGGTGACTTATGTTTTCATTTTCGGCTACAAGCCGGGCACACCGCCGATTGACGTTATGCTGACGATTTTGGCGGTTGTAACCTGCGCGGGATTTTTACAAACTTCGGGCGGCTTGACTGTTATGTTAAAGTACGCCGAACAATTTTTAAGGAATAATCCAAAACACGTAACAATTCTTGCACCGCTGACAACTTGGTTTTTGACTGTCCTTTGCGGCACGGGTCACGTCGTTTATACAATGTTCCCGATTATCTACGACATTGCAATTAAGCAAAATATCCGTCCCGAAAGACCGATGGCGGTTTCTTCCGTCGCCTCGCAGATGGGAATTTGCGCCTCGCCTGTTTCGGTCGCGATAGTTTCAATCGTCGGTTTTATGGCAACTGCGGGGCATCATTACACAATCGCGCAGATTTTGGCGGTTTCAATTCCCGCAACGGGTTTGGGCGTATTTTTCGCGGCACTTTGGAGTTATAGACGCGGTAAAGAACTTGCTGACGATGAGCAATTTCAAGAATTTATAAAAGATCCGGAAAATAAAGCGTACGTTTACGGCGAATCCGAATCGCTTTTGGGAAAAGAACTTCCCGCAAGTTATTATCACGCAATGTACATTTTCTTCGTCGGAATTTTGGTTATCGCGGTTCTCGGAAACTTCCCCGATCTCCTTCCGCACTTCCCGAACGCGAAAGGCGAAATGAAGGCAATTTCTATGACTGCGGTTATTCAGATGGTTATGCTTTTGGTCGCGGCGGTGATTCTCTTCGTCTGCAAAGTCAAGGCGAAAGACGTCGGCAACAGTCAAGTTTTTAAATCGGGTATCGTCGCGTTGGTTTCGGTTTACGGCGTTGCGTGGATGGCTAATACTTGTTTCGGTGCGCATATGGCTTTCTTGAAAGAATTTTTGGGCAATGCTGTTGCGGATTATCCTTGGGCGTTTGCAATTATCGCGTTCTTGACTTCAAAGCTCGTCAACTCTCAGGCGGCCGCTATCGCAATCGTTTTCCCGATGGCGTTGAGTGTCGGAATGGATCCCGTTATCGTTATGTCATTTATCAGCGCGTGTTACGGTTACTTCTTCCTGCCGACCTATCCTTCAGACCTTGCCTGTATCGGTTTTGACCGCTCGGGAACTACAAAAATCGGCAAATATATTTTGAATCACTCGTTCATGATTCCAGGTTTAATCGGCGTTATTTCGGGCTGTTGCGTCGGTTTTGTAATGGCGCACATTGTTTTGTAAGGCGGGATAAAAATGGCTGTTATTCAATTTGAGATTCAAGATAAAGCGTTGGATATTTTGGAGGAGTCCGCCGCGAGAAAAGACATCAGCGTTTCGGAATTTATTCGCCGTGCCGTTCTTGCAAAAATGGAAGATGAAGACGACCTTCGCGCCGCTGAAGAGGCTTACAGAGAATATTTGGAAGACGGCGAGACCATTTCACACGAAAACTTTTGGAAGGAACTTGGCGTATGAAAAAGTACAGAGTTGCTTATAAACGTCGTGCTCAAAAGTTTATTGAAAAACTCGACAGACCAATTCAAGAGAGAATCAAAAATTGGATTGAAAAAAATCTTGAAGGTTGCGAAAATCCGAGACTTCACGGGCACGCCTTAGAGGGTGAACTTAGAAATTTTTGGCGTTATCGCGTGGGTGATTATCGTCTCATTGCGGAAATTTTCGACGAGGAAATTTTAATTTTGGTTGCTAATGTTGATAAAAGAGATTCCGTGTACAATTAGTCTGTAAAAATTTTTTATAATCTTATCGGCTGAAAATTTTTTCTCGGGCGATAAGGTTAATTTTTTTTAATCACAATCAAAAGAGGTGGAAAGTTTATGAAAGGGCAGACCGTTAAAGCCAAAATTTTAATCTTGGTCATTCCGATTGTTATCATCGGCTTGGTGATTTTGTCGACGGTAATTTTCAACTACACGAAAAGTGCCTTTGAAGAACAAATTTTGACGGGAAGTATGGTCAATACGCGGGAAGTCAGCGGCAGTATTTCCGCTTGGCTCGACAAGAGAATGATGGAAACTCACGAGACTGCCTCAACTCCTTTCGCTAAAAATGTCGATGCCAACGCGCTGAATCAAAATAATATTTATCGCTTAAAACTTATGCAGGAACGTTATCCCGGTGTTTATGACAGCGTGAGCTGGGGACCTTTCGACGGCTCGGGCGTTCTTTACGGGCAAACTTCAAACGGTTTCAAGGAGATGCACAATTCCGACAAGGCTTGGTACAAACAGACTATGACGGGCGCGCAGGATTCTTTTATGTCCAGTCCCGTCATTTCTCAAGCGACGGGCAAAATTATCGTGAACTCAATCGCCATTGCAAGAAATGACGCGGGTCAGCCTGCCGCGATGATTTTGGCGGCGATTTACGTTCAAGCGGTTATGGACAAGGCGCAATCCTTCAAGCTCGGCGAATTGGGTTATACTTTGATGGTGTCGAAGGACGGAGTTTATATTGTCAATCCCGATGAATCCGCGATAATGCAGAAAAATATTTCGGGGGAAAGTGATCCCGGCCTTGTCCAGCTCGGTCAAAAAATGTTGAGCGGTGAAAGCGGCGTTTATCGTTTCACTTCGCAAAGCGGCGACGATATTATTGCTTTTTACAGCCCGATTGAGTCCACCGGCTGGGGAATGGCGACTCTTGCTTATGAAGACGAACTTTTCGCGCCCGTTCAAAATATGTTGAAAATCATGATAATTATTTCCGTCGTGCTTTTAATTTTAATTTCCGGCGGAATTTTAATCACCGTCAACAAAGTTATGAGCCCGCTCGGTATTATGATGGAAGAAATGCACAATCTTGCCGAAGGGGATTTTCGCGACAGACCGTCAAAAATCGATTCTGAAGACGAACTCGGGCTTTTGGCGCAGGCCGTTCGCGAAATGCGTCACAGGGTTGCAAACGTTATGAAGTCCGTCAACTCTTCGGCGGAAAATTTATCTGCGTCGGCGGAAGAATTAAATTCCACAACTGAACAGTCCGCCCTTGCCGCCAATCAGGTCGCGCAGTCAATCGTCAAAGTTGCGTCGGGAACAAGTGAACAGCTCGACGCGGTCAATGCAACTTCCGAAGCAATCGAACATTTGAACGAAGCAATTCAGTTGATGGCGGGCGATGCGGAGACTGCGGCAAGCAGAAGTCGCGAAGCGTCCGGAATAGCACGCGAAGGCGGCGCAACTTTGGAGGTGGCGATAAATCAAATCAAATCCATTGAAAAATCTTCGCAACAAACGACAAACGCGGTTATGGCACTCGGCGAAAATTCTCAAAAAATCGGTCAAATTGTCGATACGATTTCGGGAATTGCCGAACAAACGAATTTGCTTGCATTGAATGCGGCGATAGAGGCGGCGCGTGCAGGTGAACACGGTCGCGGTTTCGCCGTCGTTTCGGATGAAGTTCGTAAACTTGCCGAATCAAGTCGCGAGGCGGCTCAACAAATTGCGGATCTCGTTCAAGTTACTCAAGATGACACGTCGAAGGCGATTAAGGATATGGAGGCGGGTCTGGAGGAAGTTAAGACCGGCACTGAAAATATTATCTCGATGGGCGAGGCGTTCAGAAAAATTATCGACATTGTCGAACAGGTTTCAACGCAAATGCAGGACATTTCGGGAGCAACGCGCGATATGGCGAATAACGGCGAAGAAATTGTCAGCCACGTCCGCACGATTGGCGAATCCAGCAAGACTTCTGCGGAAGAGGCGGAAACCGTCAGTGCGGCAACTGAAGAACAAACCGCATCGATTCACGAAATCGCCTCCGAAAGTACGAATCTTGCGCGAATGGCAAGCGAACTTCAACAGGATGTCAAAAAGTTCAAGATTTAGAAGCTGTATTCACAGCTTCAGTGATTAAGTGGACAGTGGACAGGTTACAGAAAAACTATCCCTACCCACTGTCCACTGTTCCCTGAACTTGTGCAAACAAGTTCTTAAATTTTTTCGGTCGAAAGTAAAAAAGTCTCCGCGAAATTTGTGGAGATTTTTTTTTTGCAAAATTTTTTGGAGTGGTTTAATATGATAAAGAAAATTTTTTTCACGGCGATTTTTGCGCTGATTATTATTTTTTCGGAAAATGATTTTGTTCGGGCGGAAGAAATTTTTGTCGGGAAGTTTAAGGACGGTTGCGAAGTTTTTCTCTTGACCGAAACCATTGACATTATAAATAAAAATCCGCATAAATTTTCTTGCGAAGTTCGCGCAGACGATCTTTTCATAAAATATTTTTTCTTCGCGAAGGACGGAAAAATTTTTTGCACGAATACAAACGGTTACGCGGATTTTTTGGAAGGCGGAGTTTCTCCGATCGCGCCGAATATTTATAAATATGTTGTGAATAATTTTTGAGGAGGAAATTTTTTGGCAAATTATTTGATGTTTCAAGGCACAAGTTCACACGTCGGGAAAAGTATTTTGACCGCCGCACTTTGCAGAATTTTTTTCCGAGAAGGTCTGAAAGTCGCGCCGTTTAAAGCTCAAAATATGGCGTTAAATTCTTTCGTGACGGCTGACGGCTTGGAAATGGGGAGGGCTCAAGTCGCGCAGGCAGAGGCGGCAAACATTCCTCCGCAAGTCGAAATGAATCCCGTACTTTTGAAACCGACAGGCAATCAAACTTCGCAAGTCATAATCAACGGCAAGCCGATCGGCGTGATGAGTGCGGCGGAGTATCACAAAAATTTTTCGCTCAAGGCATTCGACGCGGTCAAAGATGCGCTGGAAAAACTTTCTGCGGAATTTGAAATTTTGGTGATTGAAGGCGCGGGCAGTCCTGCCGAAGTTAATTTAAAATCCCACGATATCGTTAATATGCGCGTGGCGAAATATTTAAATGCGCCGGTGATTTTGGTTGCGGACATTGACAGAGGCGGCGCACTTGCTTCGATTGTCGGCACTCTCGAACTTTTGGACGACGACGAAAAAAATCTTGTCAAAGGAATCGTCATAAATAAGTTTCGCGGCGACGTGAATTTATTTTTGCCCGCCGTCGAATTTCTGGAAAATAAGACTAAAAAACCTGTTCTGGGAATTATTCCCTACATTGAAAAAATCGGGATTGATGACGAAGATTCTGTTTCGCTTGACGACAAAATTTCTAAAAATGCCGAAATTAAAATTGCGGTTGTCAGACTGAATAAAATTTCAAATTTCACGGATTTTGACAGCTTGGCGGGTGAAGCGGACGTGAGTTTGATTTATGCGAAAAATCCTTCAGAACTCGACGGCGCGGATTTAATTATTTTGCCGGGAAGTAAAAACACGTCGGAGGATTTAATTTTTCTGCGCGAAAATAATTTTGCTGAAAAGATTTTGTCTCTTGCGAAAAAAAATATTCCCGTGATTGGAATTTGCGGCGGTTTTCAAATGCTCGGCGAAAAAATTTTTGACCCCCTGCAAACCGAATCGACTTTTTCCGAACTGGACGGCTTGAAACTTTTGCCGCTGGACACGACTTTCACTTCAGAAAAACTTACAAAGCAAATTATTCTGCCGGAAATGGATTTCGATTTTCTCGACGGTCACATTCACGCGAAAAATATTCGCGGTTACGAAATTCATTCGGGAATTACGAAAAAAAATCATTTCGCATTGCGCATTACGCACTACGCATTGAAAAACGTTTTTGGGACTTACATTCACGGAATTTTCGACAATGATGAATTTCGCAGAAACGTTTTGAATTTGATTCGGGCAAAAAAAAATCTGCCGCCGCTTGAGGTAACTCGAAACGCTTCGGCAGAAAAACAGAAAAATTATGACCGATTGGCTGGAATTGTTCGCGAAAATTTGAATATGACTTTACTGAAAAAAATTTTACTGGGGGATTTGGCAAATGGAAATTAAAAATTTTAATCCGGCTGTTTCGGTGATAATTCCGCTATACAACGCTGAAGAATATATCGGCGAATGTCTCGACAGCATTCTTGCTCAAACTTTTGAAAATTACGAATTGATTGTGGTTGATGACTGCTCGACCGATAACAGCCTTGAGATCGTGCAAAGTTATGTTCAGAAGTTTGGCGGCAGGTTGCAGATTTTCAAATTGGCGGAAAATGCCGGCGGAGCTTTTAAACCTCGCAACGAGGGAATAAAAATTGCTCGCGGCGAATATCTTTTGTTCGTGGACAGCGACGACCTTTTGACGCCTTCCGCGCTTGAAAGTATGTATCATTCGGCGAAAAAATTTGATGCGGATATTGTTTTTCAAAGCAGACACTATACATTTCACGGCAAAAATTCAGATAAAGCAAAAATCATCGGCAATAACGAAAAATTGGAATTGGTCGATAATCCCGCATTAAAATTTCTTAAAAATGCGTTCGTCGTTATGCCTTGGGCGTATATGTTTCGTCGTTCACTCATTTTGCAGGCGAAAATTGAATTTCCGAGTTTGCCCTTGGGCGAAGATCGTCTTTTTGTTTTTTTTGCGCTGTGTTTTACGAGAAGATTTTTGCGCATTCCCGACATTTGTTATTGTTACAGATTGCATTCGAGTTCGGTTTCTTCAAGAAGAATCGCCGCCAAAGAACTTTTTAAACGGCGCACCGACGCGGCTGTTTCTTCCGTAAAGTTCGTTGAAGAATTTATCGACAAACACCGCGATTTTTTCGATAAAAATCCCGAAATCAAAATGAGGTTTTTTGAAAAAATTGTTTACGGCTTGATGGATCCGATTATCGATTTCAAACTTAACAAAAAAATTCCCCTGCAAGAGCGTTTGGACATTATCTACGAAATTTTGGCGAAACTTGACGATAAAACACATCTTGCCGCCTTCCTGTACTACAGAATTATCGCGTTGAGGGTTTCTTGGCGCGAAAAAAATTCTAAACTCAAGGAACTTCAAGAAAAAAATAAACTGCTTCAAAAAGAAATCGAGACTTTGAAAAATTCTTAGTCCGCAATTTCTTTCGTTGCAGTTAAACTTCTGTCAACTACCCCACGTCTAAAGACGGGGGCTTGCAGTTAGATTTCTCCACCGCGTTCGGCTGGTTGACTGCAGCCCTGCAATTTCTTGCAGCATTGATGNNCGTT
This sequence comes from uncultured Selenomonadaceae bacterium, assembly GCA_905236725.1. Taxonomy (GTDB): domain Bacteria; phylum Bacillota; class Negativicutes; order Selenomonadales; family Selenomonadaceae; genus Quinella. The sequence goes on from CAJOCT010000026.1 coordinate 24,839, forward strand.
TGCCCGATATTTTAATTATAACGTTCGATTTATAAAAAATCAATCAAGGATTTGGCGCCTTTCCTCCCCACGCTTCTCGGCGCTTTTTGGTGAAATTTAAATTTCCGTGATAATGGGCAGAATCATCGGGCGGCGGCGCGTTTGTTCAAAAAGATATTGAGCGAGCGCGTCTTTTATGTTCATTTTTAAAGTCGTCCAGTCAAAAATTTTTTCGTCCGTGCAATGTCTCAAGGCTTGGAGGACTTTATTTTTCGCGCCGTCCATAAGTTCTTCGGATTCGCGAACATAAACAAAACCGCGCGAAACAATATCGGGTCCGGCAACAATTCTGCCGTTTTCGCGGTTTATCGTGACGACGACTATCAAAATTCCGTCCTGCGAAAGTTGCCGCCGGTCGCGCAGGACAATATTGCCGACATCGCCGACGCCCAAGCCGTCAACCATTATAACGCCCCAATTTATTCGCCCGACAATTTTACCTCTGTCGCGCGTGAACTCAAAAATATATCCGTTTTCGCCGACAAAAATTCTTTCCTTCGCCATTCCGAGTTCTTCGGCAAGTTTTGCGTGTGCGTAAAGGTGATGCAATTCGCCGTGCACGGGGATAAAAAATTTCGGCTTTATCAAGTTGTGCATAAGTTTTAATTCTTCGCGCGAGGCGTGCCCCGAAACGTGAATACCGGCATTCCTGCTGTAAATTACGTTCGCACCGAGCCGCATTAAATTATCAACCGTCTTTGCAACAAGTTTTTCGTTGCCCGGAATCGGCGTTGCGGAAATTATCACCGTGTCGCCCTGCATAATGTCAACCTGCCTGTGATCTGAAAGGGCCATTCTTGTGAGTGCGCTCATCGGTTCGCCTTGACTGCCCGTCGTGATTATGACAATTTTATTCGCGGGATAATTCATAATATCTTCAACGTCAATAATCGTGCCTTCCGGCGCGTGAATGTAGCCGAGTTCCAGCGAAATGTTCACGACGTTTACCATACTTCGCCCCAAAATCGCCACGCGTCGACGATACTTGACCGCCGTATCGATAACCTGCTGAATTCTGTGCACATTCGACGAAAAAGTTGCGACGATAATCCTGCCGGGTGCGTTTTGAAATTCGCGGTTAAAAGCAACTCCGACTGTCCTTTCGCTTGGCGTGTAACCGTCTCTTTCGGCGTTTGTGGAATCGGCCATCATCACCAAAACGCCCTTGTTGCCCAAATCCGACAGGCGGCGAAAATCCGACATTTTCCCGTCAATCGGCGTGTTGTCGAATTTAAAATCTCCCGTGTGAACAATCATTCCGAGCGGCGTTTTAATCGACAGCCCCACCGAATCGGGAATTGAATGATTCACTCGAATAAATCCCACGCTGAAACAACCGAGCATTATAATTTCGCCTTGATTGACCGCGTGCAAATTTCCCGAATCAACGCCCGTTTCTCTCAAGCGTCCTTCCAAAATTCCGAGCGTCAACTTCGTCCCGTAAACAGGCACGGAAATATTTTTCAGAACGTAAGGCAGTGCGCCTATATGATCTTCGTGACCGTGCGTCAAAATAATCGCGCGCAGATATTTTTGGTTTTCGACTAAATAAGTGTAATCGGGAATCACCAAATCTACACCGAGCATATCATTTTCAGGAAACATCAAGCCCGCGTCGATAACAATCATCTCATCGCCGCAACGAATCACCGTCATATTTTTTCCGATCTCTCCGAGCCCGCCCAGCGGAATTATCTGCAACCTTTGTTCGTTGCGCTGTTCATTTCTCAAAATAATCTACTCCTCCAAATTTTTTCATAAATTTTTCCTCCGATAATTAAAAATTTTCAACCAAAAAATCTGTACGCAAAATATTTCTTCACGCACATTTTAACTGATGAAATTTTTTTTGACTGCCGATAATCCGAACCATTTCTTTCGCAGTCATTTTAAATCTAAAAAATCCTCCCGACATAAAATAAATTTGAAAGATTTTAGCACAAAAAACACAAAAGGGCAATTTTTTTGTTGAAGAAAAAATTTTTTTAGGATAAAATGCAACCCTAATGAAATGCGAAGGAATGTTGATTTTGAAAAAATTTGGGAGTTTAATTTTAATTCTTGTGTTGATGACGGGCGTAACGGTTTCTGCGGACGAACTCGAAGACGAAAAGGCGGTCTATGAAGCCGAAGCCGAAGCGGCGAAACAAAAATCGGACATAATGCAGGCAAAAATCGATTCGGTTTCCGAACTGAAAAGAGTTTTGGACGAAGAGGCGGCCGTTGCGACTGCGGATTATGACGAAAAGCAAGGCGCACTTGATGAAACTTTGGAACGGCTTGAAGAAAATTCGCTCAAACTTTTGGAAACTCAGCGCGATTTGGAGAAAAAGCATCACGTACTGGAAAAGCGCGTGCGGGACATTTACATAAACGGGCAGATTTCTTATGTTGACGTTTTATTCGGCGCGCAGGATTTTGCGGATTTTTTGACGCGAATGGATCTGCTCAAACGCGTTATTATGCAGGATTCGGATTTGGTCAACGAGGTTTTGACGTATCAGCAGGAAATCGTTGAGATCGGAAAAAGTCTTGAGGCAGACAGAAAAATTCAGTCCGAGCTTGCCGAAAGAGCCGCGCTGGCGAAAAATATTAAACTTCAGAAGGTTGCCGAACAGCAGGCGTTAATTGACAGAATGAACAACGACAAGGAAGTTTATGACCGGCAGTACGCGGAAATGATCGCGGCGTCGAACGAAGTTGCGCGGCTGATTGAGCAGAAACGCTATCAAGAGCAAGTCGCCGCAATGGAGGCCGAAAGACAAAGGCAGGCGCAACAGAATCAAAGTCAGTATCAAGACGCGGGAAATGTTGCCCCGTCAAGTTCCGGCGGAATGATTTGGCCTGTTTCGGGAGAAATTACTTCGCCTTTCGGCTGGAGAACTCACCCGATTTTCGGCAGTCAAATTTTTCACAGCGGTCTGGATATTGGCGCGGATTACGGAGTGCCGATAGTTGCGGCGCAAAGCGGGGTTGTCATTGAGGCGGGATGGATCGGCGGTTACGGCAACACGGTTATGATTGATCACGGCGGCGGGGTCGTCACGCTTTACGGTCACAATCAGAGTTTGGCGGTTGATGTCGGGCAGAGCGTAAGTCAAGGGCAAGTGATTTCTTACTGCGGTTCGACAGGAAATTCTACCGGTCCGCACTGTCATTTTGAAGTCAGAGTCAACGGCGAACCCGTCAGCCCTTATAATTATCTGTGAAATTTTTGCATAAAAAAAACTCTTTCAGAATCTTCTTCCGAAAGAGTTTTTTTCACAGTTTTATATTCGTTATTATTCTCCCAAGTCGGATGCCGGAGAACAAATTCCACGTCCATTTTATAGCGACGGTGAAGTTTGCGTGAGCTCCCGCCAGCCTTATCAAATGCACCAACATCCACGCGCACCA
>CAJOCT010000026.1:28371-31982 GCA_905236725.1 uncultured Selenomonadaceae bacterium
ATACGCCACTTTCGCCTGTTGCGTCGCCACGGGAGCCACCGTCGGCAACGGTCTGCCTTCTGGCTCGGGGAAAAACGCCGCGCAGTCTCCTATCGCGAAAACGTCCGTCGAACCTTCCACCTGCAAATGTTCATTCACCTTGATACGTCCGTCGCGTATGCATTCGCCGCCGCAGTCTTTGATGAAGTCCACCGCTCGCACTCCTGCCGCCCAGATTACCGTCGTCGTCGGGATTTCAACGCCGCCTTTCAGCTTCAAAACGTCGCCGTCGTAGCCGATAACCTGCGTGTTCAACATAACCTCGACGCCCTTGCCGCGCAATATTTCGACCGTCTTTTGCTGAAGGTCTTCGGGCATCATCGGCAACACTCGACCCGTCGCCTCTATCAGCTTCACCGATACGTCATTGAAGTCCAAGTTATGGATTTCTTTTTTTTGTATGCTGATGAGTTCGGTCAATGCGCCTGCCTCTTCAACTCCGGTGGGTCCGCCGCCGACCACTACAAACGTCATTCGCTTTTTGCGGTCTGCCGCCGTACGGTAGGGTTTTGACGCGCGTTCAAATTCGTGCAGGACGTGATTTCTTATGTGCAGGGCTTCTTGCAACGTCTTCATTCCGAAGGCTTTTTCTTCGACCTCTTTCATTCCGAAAAAGTTCGTCGTTGCTCCCGCCGCCAACACCAAATAGTCATACTCTATCTCGCCGTGATTCGTCAAAAGCACTTTCCGCGCCTGATCTGCTCCCTGCGCCTTCGCCATAAAAAAATTTACGTTCTTCGCGTTTCGGAAAAATGATCTGATCGGGTATGCTATTTCATCCGTCGAAAGTATCGACGTCGATACTTGATATAACAGAGGCTGGAAGAGGTGAAAATTATGCCTGTCAACCAGCGTCACTTCAACGTTTTCTTTCGCGAAAAGTTTCGCCAACTTTATTCCGCCGAATCCGCCGCCGACTATCACTATCTTTTTCATACCCTTCTCCTTCCTGCGCCCCTGAAACGCAAAATCATACTATCATAAACTGTTGAAAATGTCAATAACGGACAAAAAAATAGCGGACAGTGGGCAGTGAACAGCGAACAGTTCAAAAACCGTCCGCAATCCGCTAACCACTATCCGCTAAATTTTCTGTACGCTTATAATTTCTTTCGTCAGCTCAAAATTTTCAAGCCAATCTGAGCCGCTTTCGGGCGTCACCTGAAAGTTTTGCCCGTCCGTCCGAATCGTCACACAGCCGTTAAATGCCGTGCAGTATATTTTATTTGTAAACCGCCTGTAAATTGAAACCGCCTCTTTCGACGGATGTTTAAAGCGATTGTTTTTGCCCGCGCTGATGATGACGGCTTCGGGATTCACCGCCCGGACGAAATTACAGCTCGCCGAGTTCTTCGCGCCGTGATGTGCCGCCTTAAGGACCTTTGACGAAACATTCGCGCCGCTCGCCAAAATTTCCGCCTCCGCCATAAATCCGATGTCGCCCGTGAACAGCATTGAAAAATTCCCGTACGCAAGCCGAAAAACCAGCGAATTATTATTTACGTCGTAAGTTGCAATCGGGTTGAGAAAAGTCAGCGTCGCGCCGTCGATGTTCAGAACGTCGCCCGCCTTGAGCGTCACGCGCTCGATATTTTCCATACTCAAGCCCGCCAGATAGTTCAGATAATAACTCGACGCGCTGATTTCGCCGTTGTCGTACGCCATCCCGACCGGCTTGTTTTCGATCAGGTAAAAGGCGTTGCCGACGTGATCGGCGTGCGGGTGCGTGATAATCAGCTTGTCGATTTTCGGCAGGTGAGAAATCGCCGTCATCAGCTTTTCGCGGCTTTCGGGCGGTCCCGTGTCGACCAAAATATTTTGCGTATCGGATTCTATCAGTATAGAATCGCCTTGCCCGACGTCCAGAACGCTGATTTTCATCGCCGAACATATCGACGCGCAAAAAATAATCAAGCAGAAAATTATCGTCGCAATAAATTTTTTCATAACGTCACCCGCCAAAATTCAGTTTAGACTTGACAACGCCGTTATCGACAAGTTCGAAGTCGTCAACAAAGCCCGGAAATGGGCAATCGTCAGAGAAATCGGGTTGCCGTCATTGCCGGAATATTTAGACGCGGAGCCGTTGAACTTGCAGGTTAACTTCCCCGCGCCGTCGTAGTCAAATTCAAAAGTCTGCCAACCCTTCGACGTGTAATTATTTACCAATTCAAGACCGTTCGTCGTGAGTGAAGTCGTTCCCCTCGACACTTGCAGGAAAACGATTGACGCGGTCCCCGTCGTCTTAATCTGCAAGCCGAAAGACCTTGTTTGCCCGAGTGCACGGAAAATGTTGTACGTCGTATTTGACGCCAGACTGCCGCTTCTCCTAAAAGAAAAATTTATCGTGAAGGGATCGCCTCCGAACTCGATGGGCGCGGCTGTCTGCAAGTTCTTTCCCTCCAAATCCAAGACTTTTCCGCCGTGAGCAGTCGTGTCGTCCGTAACAACTGCGGTGCCTTGCCAGCGCGTTTGTCCTTCGTCCCAAATTCCTTCAGACGAAATTTCAAGCAGCCTTTTGAATTCGGTCGCGTCTTTCGCCAGCAATAATTTTTTCCCGTATGGTGTCATAGTTTTCCTCCTTCATTTTTAAATCAGCAGTGGAAAATCCGCTTACCACTTTTCGCTTTTTCTATCGCTATAGAATAAATCTTGACAAAAATTTACCGCAGATTATAATAATTTTCGGTTGACGCAAAAAAAAAACTGTCCCTACTACGCGAAAGGAGGGACGGTTATGACGGTTGACACATTCAGATTGATTCTTGAAACTGTTATTGCACTCACGTCGGTTATAAATACCGGCTTGCTTGTCGTTGACTTTATCGTAAGTCGTTAGTAAAAATTATCCGCCAATTTATTGAGGACAGTCGATTTGCGTCGACTTTTTTTGTTGTCGATTTTACCATTTACCTCCCTGATCGTCAAGATTCTATCGCTATAGAATAGTGGACAGTGGGTAGTGGTTAGGGAAAATTCCACTGTCCACTACTCAAAGTGCAAAAGTGCGAGTGTGTTGGGAGTAAGGTCGTAAGGCGCAGTCGGCGGAGTGAAGTTCGACGTATGCAGAAGTTTTTCGGTGACAAAAAATTCGTCGATGTAGCCGGTGAATTTACTCGACGCGCTCACGTCGCAACCGATAAAGATCGGCAAACTCCTTGCGGTCTGGAAAGAAGTATCGGTGCCCGTCTGAATCAGCGAGGCCGGTCGCGTTTTCATAGTCAAGTTCGACGTGATTCCAAGTCCCTGCGGTGAAAGCGCAAGTCCTTGATGACATCGCGACATTGATCACAGTTGACCCGTTCGCGGAGGTAAGCAAGGTGAAATGATTGTTTTGGTCGATAAAGACGTGAATTTTGCTGGTGGACGTGCCCCAGTTGAAAATTGGGTTGGCGGCAGTTTTCGCGCTCGGAATGTAGCACCAAAACGCAATCGTGAAGTCTTTTCCGCCGAGAGTAATGCCTGTCGGAAGCATCAAATAACTTGCGTACATATACAAAGAATTTGTACCGAATTTTTTTTCACTCGGACTGCAAACCGCGCCTAAACTGTTCCAACGATTGCCGGTTTCG
>CAJOCT010000027.1 GCA_905236725.1 uncultured Selenomonadaceae bacterium
TCCGCTGTCAAACACTCTCGTCATCAGAAAAACTTTGTCGAGTTTGAAATTGCATCAATCGCAGGCAAAATTTGTCACTTGCGAAAAAAATTCCGAAAGGACATTACATTCAGTGGCTGATAACTTTCAATCCGTGGGCGCATTGTTGGCTGAAGTCAAAACTTTGGCAACTCGCGTTGCACTTCGTTTAACTGCTCTTGAAACTCCGAAAGCGTTTCGCGGAGTAAAAATTGAAGACAACAAAATGAAATTCTATGAAAGCACTGACACAACCGTCACTGCTCCCGCAAGTGTCGATTTGCCCGAAGAACTTTACTTGACGCAATCACGACTTCGGGCGGCGGCGGTGATTATATAAATGCATCAGGTACAACTACAACGACCGGAGGATTTATATATAAATTTCAAGATTATTCTTATATGATGCACGATGTCAGCGGCAAGATTTCACAAATTTGTTTCGATAATGACGGCGGAATTTATATTCAAGCGCACGGAGGAGTCAAGATTGATGGTGATTTCTATGTGAACAACACAAAAATCGGCTGATTCTATAGCGATAGAATCTTGACGGTAAAGTTAGTGAGTGGTAGAATTGGCGGAGCAAAAAAGACTTGCCGCAAGCCGGTAGTCTCTCGAGATAAAACAGAGATCAGCCGCCGTGCAAGGGCGGTTCATCTGCTAGTTTTTGAAGAAGACGCCGTAGACGATGGCAACGGTCTGGATAATGGTGCAAATGGTATCGATAATATCCATAGTTGTCACCTCCCTTCGCAGAGAGAGCCGACCCTAAGCAAGTCAAGCGAATTATAAACGCCGAGTCGCTTCACGTCAAGCGGCTTTTTTATTTGCGCCGATTCTATAGCGATAGAATAGAAAATGGAGGAAAAAGAATGTCAGCAACAGTTAATGAAAAAATTTTGAACGCGCTGAATATGTACAATGAGGGCTTGCAGGAAAAGATCAGCGAAAATTATGTTGAGAAGGAACTTGGCAAAGGCTTGAGTACGAACGACTTCACCGACGCGGATAAGGCGAAAGGCTCAGTAGCCGATTCAAGTTTTTTGCCGACGAATGCGACAGGCATAACTCTCGGAGGAAAAGATTTCTCAATCGATGAATTTGCTTGTCATCACTGCGAAAGTATCGGCTCGCGTATGGAAGGTTATTTCTTCGGTAAAAATAAAACCCCGCTTTTTACGGCGGGGACTTTTTTTTGTGCAAACTTGCTGAAAATTCGTTTGCGTTAGTTTAGGAAAATTACAAGCAGACTACAAAAAGCTGATTGTTGCTTGATTTACAGGCAGTGTGATTTATTGTTAATTATCTTTTGTAAGCCGTGACTTGCTTGTAATGTTTTTTGAAAAATTCTTCGGCGACTTGCGGGAAGAGTGCGTAACTCAAAACATCTTCGTCAGTCGGATTTAAAAAGCCTTTGTTGACGAGTTCGGTTTTAAATTCGTCAAAAGTTTCGGCTTTCGCATCTTCAATCGAACAATCTTCAATAATTTGATCTGCGGGAATTTGCAAAGTGTGAATGATGAAATCTCTTTCGACAGGTACGGGCGTGCGGCCGAATTTTCCGCGAACGAGGTCTTTAAATTCATTCGGAACCATTTTATATCTTTCGCCGGTCATAACGTTGAAAGTTGCCATCGTGCCGACAATTTGACTGGACGGCGTGACAAGCGGCGGATAACCTGCATCTTTTCTGACGCGTGGCATTTCGTCCAAAAGGTCTTGATATTTATCTTCCATACCCGCTTCTTTGAGTTGATTTGCGAGATTGGAAAGCATTCCGCCGGGAATCTGGAAGTCGAGAACGTTGACATTGACATCGAAATAACCTTTCAAGCCGAATTCTTCAATCAATTCTTTTTTGACGTTCAAAAAATGTTTTGCAATCGGAGTCATCGCCTGACGATCCAAGCCGGTATCGCGCTCATGACCTTGAAAAGCCGCAACGATCGTTTCCGTGCAAGGTTGAGAAGTGTCGCAGGAGAAGGGTGAAAGTGCGCAGTCAACAATATCCACGCCCGCCTCAATCGCTTTAAGGTAAGTTGCGTGACCGAAACCTGAAGTGCAATGCGTGTGAAGTTCGACGGGAATATCCAGCGCGGCTTTTAACTTGCGGACAAGATCATCGGCGACGTAAGGTTCGAGCAAACCTGACATATCTTTTATACAAACCGAATGACAGCCCATTTCCTGAAGTTCTTTCGCGAGTTCGACAAATTTTTCATTCGTGTGGACGGGGCTTATCGTGTAAACCAAACAGCCTTGAACTTCGGGCTTTTCGGGACATTCCAGAGCGGCTTTAATCGCCACGCGCAAATTTCTGACATCGTTGAGCGCGTCAAAAATTCTGAAAACGCCGATACCGTGAGCGGAAGCGTGCTGAACAAATTTTTCGACAACGTCGTTGGAATAGTGATTGTAGCCGAGAAGATTTTGTCCGCGCAAAAGCATCTGAATCGGAGTTTTTAAATTCGCCTTGAGTTTGTCGAGTCTTTCCCAAGGATCTTCGTCCAAAAAACGCAGGCAAGTATCAAAAGTTGCGCCGCCCCACGCCTCAAGAGCCTTGTAGCCGATTGCGTCGAGTTGAGCAAGCACCGGCTCCATTTGACGATAACGCATACGAGTTGCGCAAAGCGATTGATGTCCGTCGCGCAGTACAGTTTCCATAATTTGTAACGGCTTCGCCATAAAATAAACCCTCCTCAAAAAAATAACAAAATAAAAATTTTTCTGAATTATAAAATTAAAAAAATCCCTTGTCAATCGTACACAAATGCAGAGTATCAGCTATTTTGTGCAAATTGACAAGGAAAAATTTTTCAGAGTTCAATTAAATTTTTCGGGCTGTGCGTCAAAGGTTCCGCGCCGCGTTCAGTGATTAAAACCGTGTCCTCAATTCTGATTCCGCCGACGTTTTTAATATAAATTCCGGGCTCATCGGTGACAATCATATTTTTTTCCAGACTTTCGCACGTGCTTAATTTACTCAAGCGCGGTTCCTCGTGAATTTCGATTCCCAGACTGTGACCGAGCGAATGGGTGAAATATTCTTCCAGCCCGAAAGTTTTCAATTTATTTCTTACAGCCTCATCGACCGCCTTGCCGCCCACGCCGATTTTTATAACCTCCAGCCCGTGAAGTTGCGCGGAAAGAACGGCGTTATAAATTTTTTTCCACTTGTCCGACGCACGACCGACGCAAATTGTTCGCGTCATATCTGAACAGTAACCGCCGTAAATCGCGCCGAAATCCATTGTGACGAGTTCGCCCGCGCAAATTTTTTTTTCGCTCGCAATTCCGTGCGGCAAACTTCCGCGCACTCCCGACGCAACAATCGTATCGAAAGAATTTTTTTCCGCGCCGAATTTTCGCATCAGATATTCCATTTCGGCGGCAACTTCGTTTTCACTCATTCCGACCTTGATAAAATTTAAAATTTCCGAAAAAGTTTTGTCCGCAATTTCGCAGGCACGACGAATCAAAGAAATTTCCGCCGCGTCCTTAATCTGCCTCAATGAATCGACTTCGACAGATTTAAATTCGACTTCCTTCAACTCTTCGCGCAGAAAATTAAATTGATCGAAAGTCAAAATTTTTCCCTCGAAGCCGATTTTTTTTGCGGAAGAATTTTTTATTTCCTCGATAATTTTTTTGAAAAGACCTTCAGCCTGCTTGACGATTTCAAAATTTTTCGTTTGAGTCTGCGCCTGCTCAAAATATCTGCCGTCAGTTATCAGCTTGCAAAAATTTTTTGAAATGAATAAAGCCGAACTGTCTCCGCGAAATCCGCTGAAATAAAAAAGATTCGCGGNNNTTCGGCAGAAATTTTTTTATAAAGATTTTCCAGCCGCGAATTAAAATTAAAATTTTTTTCCAACGAAATTAACTCCTAACCAATTTTCTTATCGCGATTTCCAACGCCGCGATGTAACTGTCAAGACCGAAGCCGCAAATTTGCCCCATGACAACCGGCGCGATTACCGAATTATGTCTGAACTCTTCGCGCTTGTGAATGTTCGACAGGTGAATTTCGATGACGGGCACGGGAATTGCGGCGATTGCGTCGCGAAGTGCTACGCTGTAATGAGTGAGAGCCGCCGCGTTGAGCAAAATAAAATCGTAACGCCCGCGAGCTTTTTGAATTGCCTCGACCAATTCGCCCTCAAAATTCGACTGCAAAAAATTTATTTCGTCCGCGCCGAGTTCTTTTGCCCGCGTTTTCAAAGTTTCGTTAATTTCGTTCAAAGTCAAAGTTCCGTAAATTTCCGGTTCGCGCGTGCCGAGTAAATTTAAATTCGGTCCGTGCAAAACCAAAATTCTCTTCGTGTTTACCTCGTCAGTAATTGATGACAAATTTTCTCTCTCCTTTCTCTACCTCAAGAGATTTGCTCTCAAGTTTTAAAATTTTTGAAAAACCGTTGCCCTTTTTCAGCCTTTCGATAAGTGCGTCAAGAACTTGCGGTTCGGCTTGAATTTCCATGCTTACCGAGCCGTCCGACTCGTTTTTCACCCAGCCCGTAACTTTCATTGCGAGCGCAGTCTGTCTTACAAACATTCTGAAGCCGACGCCCTGAACGCGCCCGACAACATTAACAAAAAGCCTCACAGCATTTTCAACATTCACCGGCTCGACGTTTTCAAAATCGTTATCCCTGCTGAACAAATTTTTCAGCAAATTTTTCATGACAACTCATCCTTTCAAAAAATTTTTTAAGTCAATTATAAATTAAACTTTTTGACAGTCAAATATTTTTTGCGTAAAATGACGAGAAAAAATTTTTGGAGGGAAAAATTTATGTTGACTGACGTGGAAATTGCTCAACAGGCGAAAATTAAACCGATAACCGAAATTGCGGAAAAATTAAATTTGACGGCGGACGATTTGGAACTTTACGGAAAATTTAAAGCAAAAATTTCTAAAGAAGTTTGGAAGCGCATCAAAAATAATTCTGACGGAAAATTGGTTTTGATGACGGCGATAACTCCGACACCTGCGGGCGAGGGAAAAACTACAACTTCGATCGGACTTGCGGACGCTTTCAATAAACTTGGCAGAAAAGTTTGCGTGGCCTTGCGCGAGCCGAGTTTGGGACCTTGTTTCGGAATAAAAGGCGGTGCGGCGGGAGGCGGTTACGCGCAAGTTGTGCCGATGGAAGATATAAATTTGCATTTCACCGGAGATTTTCACGCACTGACGACCGCTCATAATTTACTTGCCGCCGTTTTGGACAATCACATTCATCACGGCAACGAATTAAAAATTGACGTGCGCCGCGTTGTTTGGAAAAGAGTTTTGGATTTGAACGACCGCGCCTTGAGAAATATTATTGTCGGGCTTGGCGGAAAAAGTAACGGCGTTCCTCGTGAAAGCGGTTTCGATATAACTGTTGCTTCCGAAATGATGGCGATTTTATGCCTTGCAAAAAATCTTTCCGATTTGAAAACTCGACTTGGAAAAATTATTGTCGCTTATGACGTTGAAAATAAACCGATTACCGCGAACGATTTAAAAGTTACTGGCTCTTTGACTTTGCTTTTAAAAGACGCGATTAAACCGAATTTGGTTCAAACTCTCGAAGGGACTCCCGCGCTGATTCACGGCGGACCTTTCGCGAATATTGCGCACGGTTGCAATTCCGTTCAAGCGACGAAATACGCGCTGAAACTTGCCGATGTTGTTGTGACGGAGGCGGGATTCGGTGCAGACCTCGGCGCGGAAAAATTTTTGGACATTAAATGCAGAATGAATAATTTGCAGCCCGACGCGGTTGTTATCGTGGCGACCGTTCGCGCTTTGAAAATGCACGGCGGAGTTGCGAAAAATAATCTTGCGGAAAAGAATGTTGACGCTTTGAAAATCGGGCTGGAAAATCTCGAAAAGCACATTGAAAACATTCAAAATTTCGGACTGCCGCCGGTTGTTGCACTGAATTATTTTCCGACCGACGCTGAAGAAGAAATTTCCGAAGTCAAAAAACTTTGTGCGGAAAAAAATGTCAAATTTGCGCTGTCGAAAGTTTTTTCCGAAGGCGGCGCGGGCGGAATTGAACTTGCGAAGGCTGTCGAATCTGCTTTTAACGAAGAAAAAAATTTTACGCTGACTTATCCCGACGAATTTTCCGTCAAAGAAAAAATTTCCGCCGTTGCTCAAAAAATTTACGGCGCGGACGGTGTGAATTATACGACGGCGGCAGAAAAACAAATTGCGGAAATTGAAAAACTCGGTTTCGGGAAACTGCCGATTTGCATTGCGAAAACTCAATATTCACTTTCAGACGATGCAACAAAACTCGGCAGACCGAAAAATTTTTCCGTGACTGTTCGCGAAGTAAAAATTTCCGCCGGCGCAGGTTTTATTGTCGTTCTTCTCGGAAATATTTTGACGATGCCGGGTTTGCCGAAAGTTCCCGCCGCAGAAAAAATCGACATCACCGACGACGGAATTATCAGCGGGCTTTTTTGAGGTAATTATGAAAGAATTTTCCATTCCGCTGAAAAAAGATTATCAGCGTCCTGTTATCGAGCTTTATAATTTACCGACTTTGATTGATACAGGCTCGGTCATTCCGGTTTTTTCGATGTATCAGCCAATATTTGAAAAATATTTTGAAACGAAATTGATTTTGGAAAATGAATCAATCGAGGGATTTGGCGGCAAAGAGAGAGGGTCTGTCTATTCGATAAAAAATTTTCAAGTCGGCGAGTTGATTTTTAATGATTTTGAAGTTTTTGTTCCGAGAGAGCCGAGACTAAAATTTCCGTTTTTGTTGAGTGCGACGCTTTTTTACGGAATGAATTATGAAATTGACAATATTAACGGAAATTTTATTGTGCGAATGAAAGACGAACAGAAATTTGAACGCGAATTTAAAATTAAAGAACTGCATGGAAAACTTTATCCGCAAATTGACGGCGTTTTAATTCAAGACGTTGACAGCTTTTTGATTGACCCGATGATTTTTTTCTAAAAAAATTTTGCAAATAAAAAATCCTCCGACAAAAAAGTTGGAGGATTTAATTTTTTCTTACCCCGCGGGTAAGGACAGTAAAAAATTTTTATGATACAATGAAAAAAATTTAGGGGGTGTGCGGCAATGGGATTTTTTGATTTTCTCGATCCCGACGAAAGACGCTGGCGCAATGAAGCAAAGCAGGAGGCGCGGGAGTATCGTCAAGAGGCGAAAGAAATTTTATCCGACGCAAAAGATTTGTACGACGATTACAAAGAATTAAAGTCTGACACTCAGCGCGTCGCGAACAAGCTCAGCGATTTTATCAGAAGTTACAACAGTTACAAAGCGGATTTGCTGAAAGATTTGGGTGGGGACATCAACAACACGATAGAAAATTTTAAGCGTTTCAACATCAGCAGCCGCGTGATTTCTGTCCCGAAAATCGGCGACAGTTACGCGCCGACCGTTTCAGTTTTTTCCGCATCAAATTTTATGCCCGACGCGGGTTTAAATCCGATAAGTTTGATTTTTTCCTCGCTCAGCGACCCTTATAAAGACATAGACAAGGCGATTGACGAGCGCGACAAAGCACGAGATTATTTCTACAAAGTGCAAGACGCTTACAGCGAACTTAAAATTTTGTTTGAATCTCTCAACGGCACGAAAAAATTTATTGAGAGCGACAGAGAAAATTTAACGCAACTTGCCGAAAAAATTCGCAGTCTTGTCGGTCAGCTTAAAAACGCGATGAACAGAAATTCTTTTACCGAAAATGAAGCGCGTTACATGACGGGGATTTCAAAAATTGCCGAATTGATAAAAAATTCTTTGGAGCAGAGAATCGCCGATAATTCCGGCAACGTTGAGAAAAATTACAGGCAATACAGCGACAAACTCAAAAGCATAAATAATTTAATTCCCGCCGCTCCCAAAATTGAAAATTCCTCGACCTGGCTCGACCGTATCATAAATTACTGAAAGGCAAAAAAAATGTATCCTGCAAATTATTCCGAAGTCGATGTTATCGATTTTCTTCAGCAAATCGGAAATCTTTTTGAACATTATTTGGCGAATCGCGAGGCAACACTGACACGGCGCGAAAAAAATTTTGCGGCTTTGCAAATGCGTTGCGAAAAATTGAAACGTCGTGAAGAACTTTTAAAAACTTTTTCAAAAAATTTTTTTAAGGAGCGCGAAAAAGTTTCTCAACTTGCGACAAAGGCACTCGACAGCGCGATTTTGCTCGGAGACGAAAATATAGCGGCGATTGCTCTTGAAATTTTGGACAATGAATATTCAAAAGATTTTTGCGACACCGTTAATAAAATTGGAGGGATTTTATGAGCCCGGCAATTCCCGCCGAAATAGGTTTGTCGATTGTAAAAGATTTGATTACTGCGGCGGCAAATTATCAAATGTGCAAGGAACAGGAGCGGACGAAACGACTGCAAATTGAGGCGCAACTGGAAGCCTGTTTGACTGCCATAAATAAAAATCACGCGCAATATGATAAAATTTTCGCGGCGAATCACGAATACGCGATGAAGGCTTATGCAGCGGCAGAAAATTTATTAAACAGCCCCGCGGTCACGACCAACGCAAATTTCCTTCATCAAGTTTTGAATTTTTTGCAAAATGCACACAAAACGGCGAGCGGAGATTTAGTTTCGCTGGCAAATGCCATTTCGTCCGTGCCGTTGCCGAAAATCGGGTGACTGCCATGACGAAAGACCAAGAAAACGCATTGCAAAAACATCTGCAGGAAAATTCGTTAAAAGTGGCGGCAGTCGTTCAAGCTGAAAATTTAAAGCGCGAATCAATCAAAAAAACTGTTCGCGACTTCAACAAGGTCGTTGCGGAGCGCGAAGAAAAAATTGATTCGGCTCTGCAAGAAAAAATCGACGCAAGAAATGCCGAACTGAATTCACAGATTGAAAATTTAACGGCTTTGATTAAAAATCAAAATGCGAAGTGAATTATTTCCGCGAAAAAAATTTTTTTAATGGCGAAAATGTCAAGTCTTGTAATGAAAAAATTTTTATGTTATTATACCCGAAGAGAAGGGACAGTCTGGAGTGTGCGAGGACTTTGGTAATGTCTAACCTACATTTATTAAAGGGAATCTGAATTGTGTCGGCGGATGGAGAATTGTATTATCTATAAGTAACAGAAACCGCGCTGAGATGCCCACCTGCAATACGCAGGTTCTAGACATTTGGAGAATACGGCATTTTTGGACTCCTTTTTTAAAAGGGATTGCTGATTGTTAATCGGCAGTCTCTTTTTCATTGCAAAAAAAATCTCCCGCAATTTTTTACGGGAGTTTTTTCGTTTGTAAAAATCACTCAATTTTTTTCTGCGGAATGAGTGTATTTTTTGCTCGAAGCCATATTACTTAAAGCGTATTCGCAACACTGCGCGACCAGATTATTCATCGAAACATTCTGCTGTTGAGCAACCACGCTGAGGCGTTTAACCAAGTCAATCGACATACGGAAAGTTTTGTTGACCATCTCGACTTTTTTTACTGCAAACATAATTGTCCCTCCTTCCGATTTTATTTCGATAATTTTTTGCCTCAGCCGTATACTATGATTTTTCCGAATTTTTTTCAGTGCAAATTTAACGTGTTCAATGTGCTAAGTTAAAATTTTGCAAATTTCTTTCTCCGCCTCGTCAAGAGTGATTATTTCCGTGTCGATTTTTAAGCCTGCGCGGTTTAATTCTTGAATGAGTTGCGTAATGGGCGGCGGCATTAAACCCGCCTGCGCCAAAATTTTTTCTTGTGCGAAAAGTTTTTTCGGCGTGCTGTCGAATAAAATTTTTCCCTGCGCCAAAACTAAAACGCGATTGGCTAAATTTGCGATGTCTTCCATTGAGTGCGAAACGAAAATTATTGTCACGCCGGATTTATGAAGTTTTTTTATTTCGGCAAGCAAATTTTTTTTCGCCTTAGGGTCGAGGCCTGCAGTCGGTTCGTCGAGGATTAAATATTTCGGTTTGAGTGCCAAAATTCCCGCGATGGCAACGCGTCTTTTTTGTCCGCCGGAAAGTTCAAACGGCGAAACATTTTTTAAATTTTTATCCAAGTCAACTTGACGCATTGCCTCATCAACCCGCGCGGAAATTTCTTCTTCGCTCAAGCCGAAGTTTCTCGGACCGAACGAAATATCTTTTTCGACGGTTTCTTCAAAAAGTTGATGCTCGGGATATTGAAAAACCATTCCGATCTTTCCGCGAAAATTTTTTCCGCCGTCAACTTCAACCGTACCGCTTTGCAAGTCAATCAGTCCCGCGATAATTTGAATAAGCGTCGATTTTCCGCTGCCCGTGTGTCCCGCGATTGCAAAAAAATCTCCCTCGTTCACCGTGAAAGAAATATTTTCCAGCGCGGTTTTTTCGAAGGGAGTTTTTTTCATGTAAGTGTAACCGATATTTTTAACTTCAATCATTTTTTTCTGCCTTTCAATCCGAAAAATTTTTTCTGTATTTTGCACAAAAAAACCGCTCAAGTAAATAACTTGGCGGAAAATTTTTTAATTCAGATGAAAATTTTCTCTGAAGTTGTCGATTACGTCGAGCATTTCTTTATCAAGTCTCCTTCTGCACTCTTCAATCAAATTTTGCGGAATTTTATAAAAAGCCTCCGCAATGCCGCCGGTTATGCAGGTCAAAGTATCCGCGTCGCCGCCGAGTGAAACGCCGTTTCTTATCGCGTCTTCAAAATTTTCAGACTCAAGAAAAGCAGTAATTGCCTCCGGCACAGTTTCCTGACAACTTTCGACGTGATAATAATTCGGGCGAATTTCGTCGAGCGTTCTATTAAAATTATACCCGAAATTTTCTGCAATATAATTTTTAATTTCGTCTTTGGTCGCGCCGTTTCTTGCGAGAAAAATTGCGCTTGCAATTGATTCCGCGCCTTTAATTCCTTCGGGGTGATTGTGCGAAACTTGAGCAGTCTGGCGAGCAACTTCGCGAGTACGTTCAAGAGTTTCAAAAATTTGACCGACGGAAGAAACTCTCATCGCCGAGCCGTTGCCCCAACTGTTATAAGGTTGCGGATTTTTTTCTTTCAGCCAAATTCTGAATCTTGTGCCGTAACCCGCATAAGGATATTTTTTTCCCCACTTCTGCATAGATTGAATGACGGCGTTGCAAATTGTTTCTTCATCGGCATTTTTTCCGGCGGCTGTCAAGGCTTCGGCAACGGCAATCGTCATAACCGTGTCATCGGTAAACCCGCAATTTTCGCTGAAGAGTTCAAAATTTTTCGTCTTGTTAACGCCGTTGACAGTCATATCAAATTCAAAAGGCGATCCGATAATATCTCCCAAAATTGCTCCGTACATAAAATTTTCCCCTTCCTCCGAAAATATTTTCAACTTTCGATCGTATTTTAACATGAAGGATGTAATATTTTTTTACCACTGAAAATTTTTTATGAGGCTTTGAAATTGTAAACCGGTTTCATCATGTCCAAAATTTCCACCGTATCGCCGATAACGTCAATAATCTCGTCGGGGGATTTATAAGCCTGCGGAGCTTCGTCAAGAGTAAATTCGTTGACCGACGTTGTATAAATTCCGCGCATTGAATTTTTGTAGTCTTCGAGGTTTAAATTTTCTTTTGCCTGACTGCGCGACATAATTCGCCCTGCGCCGTGCGGAGCGGAAAAATTCCAATCCGCATTGCCTTTGCCGACCGCCAAAACCGAGCCGTCTCGCATATTTATCGGAATCAAAACTTTTTCGCCTTCGCGTGCGGAAATTGCGCCCTTGCGAATAATTTTTTCTTCAACGTCAATATAATTGTGCGTCGTGTGAAAAGATTCTCCCGCAGAAATTCCCGCGCGTTCCAGCAAAATTTTCGCCATTGTCTCACGATTGAGCCGAGCAAATTCCTGACAGATTTTTATATCGTGCAGATAATTTTCAAGATATTTTCCGTAAACCCAGCACAACTCCTGCGGGACAGTACTTTTTTTTATTTTAAATTGTCGGTGAAGTTCTTTAATCGCCTCTTGAATTTCACTGCGACGCCCCGCCGCCTTGTATTCGGCGATAATTTTTTCTTGAGTTTGAAACATTTCGTCTTTGCCGATTGCCAAGTCGACGGCGAGTTTTTGATAAATTTCCGCGACCTGTTTGCCGAGATTTCTGCTGCCCGAATGAATCACCAGATAAAAAGTGCCGTCCGCCGCTTTGTCGATTTCGATAAAATGATTTCCGCCGCCCAAAGTGCCGATGCTTTTTTCAATTCGTCGAGAATCTTTTAAACCTCTGAAACAGAAAAGTTCTTGAAGATCGAATTTAACTTTTCGTCCCTCCCAAACATTTTTGCCGGAAGGAATAAAATGAGCCGCCTCGTCAAATTTTTCAAAGTCAATCGAATCTGTTTCAAGTTTCACGGTGAACATTCCGCAACCGATGTCAACGCCGACGATGTTGGGGACAACTTTATCAATCACAGTCATTGTTGTCCCGATTGTGCAACCCTTTCCCGCGTGAACGTCCGGCATTATCCGAATTTTTGAATCGCGAGTAAATTCATAATCGCACATCGTCCGAATTTGTTCACGCGCCTCATCTTCGATATCTTTTGCAAAAGATATCGCCGATCCGATTTTTCCCTGAATAATTTCCATTAAATTCACTCCTTAAAAGCTGTATTCAAAATTTTTAATTCCCCAAAATTTTTTAAATGATACTTTTCTTTTGACCGCAAAAGAAAAGTATCCAAAAGAAAACTCGCCGCGCATTGGTCGCATCACGCGACCAGAGACGCGGCAAGGCGCACATCCCTGTGCGCCGGGGTTTGATATGAAAATTTACGCTGTGAGATGTATCTTAAAAATCGTTTATTGAAAAAATTTTCCTTCTAACATACATTTTTAAGTTGATTCTGCCGAAAAATTTTTTAACTTGCCCATTGCGGCATAACATTTTCTTGCCAATTTCGGGTTGCTGTTCGGGTCGTTAATCGTCAAATTTGCGCAGGAGGCGGCAACCTGTTTTCCGCGATTTGCGACAAAATTCATATGCAGTTCGACTTGCGGCGCGTCTTCACCCGAAAAATAATATACGCCTAAATTTTTTTCCGCGTAAGGATTGAATTGGGCAAAAAAATTATCCATCAGCGCTGAAATATCAGTTTTTTTCGGATTAAATTCGACTTCAACGCCAAAAATTTTTTCTGCGTCCTGCGGTTCGGGGTTGACGTAACTGCGAACTTGTTGCGCGTCGATAAAACCCCCGACAATTTTCAAAACGCCGGGAATTTGCTCAAAAAGTTTTTTCATCTCATCAAAATTTTTTCCGCCGAAATAAATTTTTTTCGTGTACAAAATTCTCATCTCCCAAAAAATATTTTATTGATTTTTTTCGCGAAATAAAAAAAACTCGACAAAATTTTTGCCGAGCGAAAAAATTATTTTTACAAAATTTTACAAGCCCATAGATTTTTTGAGCTCTTGAAGTTTCGGTCCCATAATTCTCTTGTAAGCCTCAACGCCCGGCTGGTTGAAAGCGTCGACGTTGGAAAGTTCGCCTTCGTAAGCAACAGACATCGCAAGCAAATACATCAATTCGCCGAGATGATATTCGTTGAGTTCGGGAAGGGTGAAGCAGGCGTTAAAGCGTTTGTTTGACTTCAGCGCGTCCGCATTCGACTGGCGGGCAACTTCCAAAGCTCCGCTCATCGTTACGCCGGAAATGTCCGCAAGTTTTTTGTATTCGGGGAAGACGTTGGGAATGGTCAAGTCATTCGCCCATTTATCGACTTTGATAAACTGAACGACTTTATCGAGTGTGCCTTCCTGATGCTGTTGAGTTTGAGAATGCATATCGGTTGTGCCGACTGCGACGAGAGGAGTGCGACCGTAACAAACTTCCTTGCCGTCTTTGTCGAACTGTTTGCCGAGAGATTCCGCGAGAAGTTGAATATACCATTCGGACAAAGATTTAAGATAATCGCCGTAAGGCATCATAACTTCGATATGACGACCGTGTTTTTCCGAGGCGGCAAATTTTAATGCGGCGTTGAGCATTGCGGGATTCTGCCAAATATCGTCATTCTGACAAGCAATATCCATATCGCGTGCGCCTTCGAGGAATTTTTCAATATCCATTCCGATAACCGCCGCGGTGGAAAGTCCGACTTCACAAAAGACCGTGAAACGTCCGCCCACGCCGTCGGGAACTGCGAAAGTCGACCAACCTTTATCAACTGCAATTTGTTTGAGCAAAGTTTTCTTTTCCATATTCGGATCGGTCACGGCAACGACTTCAAGCTCAATATCTTCGCACTTCTGAAGAGCGTCATACATAACCATAAAATTACTCATCGTGTCGAGAGTGCCGCCGGATTTTGAAATACAGATCAAGCAGACTTTAAATTTATGATCAATTTTCAAATTCGGGTCGTGGCTGTGCGAAGTTTGAGGCGTGTCGTGTTTATATTCGTTTTCGTGCTGATGTTCATGCCCGAGTTCGTGATGCATTGCATGATGATGAGCCGCCGCCATCGCCTTAAGGTGATTGATGATGTCACCCGTGCGACGTGCGTCGATATTTTGCCCGCTGAAATAAACTTTCGGCAGACCCTTGCGCTGTTCTTTCGTCCAAGTGTTCCAAAATTCGCCGCAGAAAATATCGAACAAAACTTTGTTGCCCAAGAAAGAGCCGCCGATACCGAGCGAAACAACCGCGTCAACATTGTTGCGGAGGTGTTCGGTGAAGTCGTGGAGTTTTTTGATACTTTCGGGCGAGTTGAGATTCAATTTGCCGTTCTCTTCGGTGATGTAAGGAAGTTTGGAAAAATAAACTTTTTCGGGGTTGCCGTCTTTGGAAAGATGCGCCTTGATAAAACCGTCTTTGCGCATAACCTTCATTGCCTCGTGAGCTTTTTTGAGGTCTTCCGCGTAAAAGTCGAGATCCGCCTGCGTAACTTTACCTTCGCCGAAAAGGTTGTCATAGTCGAAACTGAAACCCGATTTCAAAGTCAACGCCATTTTTCATATCTCCTTTCACATGAGAAAAAAATATTTCTTAGATGGACAGATGGTCAGATGGCTAGATCAATAGTACTGACGATCTAACTAACCGTCGATCTGTCGATCTTTTTTGCTTTTTAGCCACGAATAATTTTTAAAAGTTCGTCAGTTTTTTCTTTGAGCAGAGCCACATCGCCTTTAGTTTCAACATTGAGCCTGATATACGGTTCAGTTTGAGAGCCGCGCAGATTAAATCGCCAATTTTCAAAATCCACGCCGAAACCGTCAAAAGTCGATGCCTTGCCGAGTTCGCCATATTTATTTTTAATTTTTGTCATAATTTCTTTGACTTTTTCAGTGCCGGAAACTTTTGTGTTAATTTCGCCGGACACGGGATATTTTTTTATACGCTCCGCCAAAAGTTCGGATAATTTTTTTCCGCTGTGACTCAAAAGTTCGAGAATCAAAAGCCATGGAATCATTCCGCTGTCACAATAATAAAAATCTCTGAAATAATGATGAGAAGACAATTCGCCGCCGTAAATCGCGTTTTCTTCGCGCATTTTATTTTTAACGTAAGTGTGTCCCGACTTGCAGACAATCGGAATGCCGCCGAGACTTTCTGTAATTTCAATCGTGTTCCAGATTGCGCGGGGATCGTAAATAATTTTTTCGCCGCGATTTTTTTGAAGAAATGCCGCCGCGAGAAATCCGACCATATAATAACCTTCGATAAATTCGCCTTTCTCGTCGAAGAGAAAACATCTGTCAAAGTCGCCGTCAAAGGCAACTCCGCAATCGGCATTATTTTTTATGACGGCTTCGGAAGTTTCTGCGCGCGCATCCTGCAAAAACGGGTTGGGTACGCCGTTCGGGAAAAATCCGTTAGTGTTGTTGTGAACTTTAATAATTTCAAACGGCAAAAATTTTTCAAGTTCGTTAATAATCGGACCTGCCGAGCCGTTGCCCGTGTTGATGACGACTTTGAACGGCTTGAGATTTTTTATATCGACGTAAGACAAAATCCGCTTGATGTAATCGTGAAGAATGTCCAAATGATAAACCGTACCCGTCGCCTTCCTGTAAGACCAATCGCGGCTGTCGTCTTCGACTTTTTCTTTGACGAGGAGCAAGCCTGTTTGCGGAGAAATCGGACGGACTTCTCTGCCGACAAATTTCATGCCGTTATATTCTTTCGGATTGTGCGAGGCGGTTATCATAATTCCGCCGTCGAAATTTTTAAAGCCCGTCGTAAAATAAATCATTTCGGTTCCGCACTGCCCTATGTCGTAAACATCGCAACCGGCTTCGGTCAGACCGCGAATCAAAGCGTCGTTTAAAGTCGGTCCGGAAAGACGAATGTCATGACCGACGGCAATTTTTTTTGCGCCGAAAAGTTCGGGAAAAACTCTTCCGACACGATACGCAAGGTCTTGATTTATGCTTGTGGGATAAATTCCGCGAATGTCATACGGTCCGAAACCCGAAGTATTTACCGACATTTTTCACACGCCTCCGCTTGAAATATTTTTTTCACCCAAAAATTTTGATTTTTTTTTATTCTACTTGCCGAAAAAATTTCCTCTTAAATTCACAGAAAATTTTTTTAAAACCATTCGATTTTTCTCAAAGAACGAAAAATTTATCCTGCGGCAGGAAAAGTTAAAAGTTTTGTTGAAATAGGCAAAAAATTTTGTGGCAGTTACCAAAAAAATTTAATTGCTTGCGAAAAAATTTATTAAGAATTGTCTTGGTGATAAAAAATGGCAGTGACAAAACTTCAAAAGAACTCCGATGAAAAGTTTGTTTGTCCGACGTGCGGAAAGCCCTTGCGCACGGTCGAAGGCGGTACGATTCAAGTTAAGGACGGAAAAGTTGACATGGATGCAATTTTGCCGCGACACATTTGCGACAGTTGCGGGGTTTTTTATCGAGAGCTTTTGAACTCGGGTTATTACGATGTTTATGATCTGCCGGAAAACGAAAAGAAAAAACAGCACAGAGTGATTGCGACGGGAGATATTCCCCCGACGATTTTAAAGCGCGAGGCGGACGGAAAATGCGCTTGCCCGCGTTGCGGTGACAGAATGGATTTTGTTGAGGCGGGGCCGGTGCAAATTGTCAACGGTCGCCCGGATTTCAGCAACACGATGGATCATTTCAAATGTCCTTATTGCAAATCTGTTTTCAGAAAAATTGTCGGCACGAATTATTTTCAGTGGTCAGATAAATAGTTTTTAGTCATCGTTCTCTAACGACTAAATCGGGAGGTTTGCAGATGAGAAAGCGGAAAGGCGTTAATTGGTTCGCGATTTTTATGTTTTTGGTGTTGGCTTATTTCGGGACGGTCTTAGTTTCGCAACAAGTGCATTTGGCGCACGTCAGCGACAGTCAACATTTGGCGGACAAACGCTTGGAAAAAGCACAGGAAGAAAATAACAGGCTTCGTAAGGAATACGAATCACTGCAGGACTTGAGCAACATTGAAAAATTGGCGCGGGAAGATTTGGGGCTTGCCAAAAACGGCGAAATGCCCTATCAGATGTCTTCGCGCTGAATTTAAGAACTTGTTTAAACAAGTTCAGTGGACAGTGAGTAGGGAGCAGTTTTTTCTGTAACCTGTCCGCTAATCACTGAAGCTGTGAACACAGCTTCTAAAATTTTTTCTTTTAGGGAGGATTTGATTTTGGTCATCGAATTGGGCAGCGTTGTTGAAGGAAAAGTTACGCGCATCACAAATTTTGGAGCTTTTGTTGAACTGGAGGGCGGTAAATCCGGCTTGGTTCATATTTCGGAAGTTGCTGACAAATATGTCGACGACATCAACGAATTTCTGGAAGAAGGACAAACCGTTCAAGCAAGAGTTGTGAATATCGACGCTAATGGAAAAATCGCGCTGTCGTTAAAAAAGATGAAAACGCAGGCGGCAGATTCAGAGAAACAGCCTCGCGCTCCAAAAGGAAAATTTTCAGGGCGCGGCGACTTCAAACAGAATCGCCACACTTCTGCTTCATTTGAAGACAAACTGTCAAAATTTCTCAAAGACAGCGACGAAAGACTCACCGATTTAAAAAGAAAAACCGATTCAAAACGCGGCGGGCGCGGCTCCAGACGCTCGGACTGACTGCCCCTTGCAGACGGCGGGGGGTGATTTTTGTTGCTGAAAAAATTTATTGACCTTTGTCACACCGAAAAAATTCTTTACGGCAAAAAAATTATCGTTGCAGTTTCCGGCGGCGCGGACTCTTTGGCACTTGCCGACTTGCTCAACCGTTCACGACAGAAATTTAAAACTGAAATCTGTATCGCCCACTATGAACACGGTTTGCGGGGAAAAACTTCACTTGAGGACGCGGAATTTGTCGAAGAATTTGCGAAAAATTTGGGAATCGAATTTTTCTGCGAAAGTGGCAACGTCAAAAATTTTTCGGCGGAAAATAAAATTTCGATTGAAACGGCGGCAAGAATTTTGCGTTATGAATTTTTATCAAAAGTCAAGCAAGAAAAAAATTTCGACGCAATCGCACTTGCTCACCACGCCGACGATCAGGCGGAGACAATTTTGATGAGACTTCTGCGCGGCTCAACTTCAACAGGTCTTTCGGCAATGAAATTTTCCGCACTGTCGAAAGATTACGGCTTGTTGCTTCGACCTCTGCTGAAGTTCAGAAAATCCGCGCTTGAAAAATATTGTGCTCTGCAAGGATTTATGGCGAGAGTTGACGAAACAAATTTTCAAGCCGACGCGACGAGAAATAAAATTCGCTTGGAACTTTTGCCGATGCTTGAAAAATTTAATCCCGCGATTGTCGAAACTCTTTGCAGATTCGCGGAAAATTCGGCGGAAGAATCGGACTTTATCAACTCGGAAGTCGAAAAAATTTTTCCCCAAGTCGTTGAAGGCGATAAACTTTTGCAAAAAGAATTTTTAAAACTCCATACCGTTTTGCAAAGAGAGGTCATAAAAAAATTTCTCGGCAACGTGAAAGATTTGGGCTTTGTGCATTTTGAGAGCGTGCGAAAAGTTTTGACGGAAAATTTATCCGGCGTTGAACTTCCGCACAAACTCCGAGCAAATTTAAAACACGGCAACCTAACCGTCACAAAAAATTTTTATGAGAAAGGACTGGTTACATTGAAAACCAAAGAAGATTACATCGAGCGCGTGCTTTACACGGAGGAGGAAATTGACAAGCGCGTCAAGGAACTCAGCGCGAAAATCAGCGAGGACTACAAGGACATCAAAAAACCGCTTTTGACGGTCGGAATTTTGAACGGCGCAGTTATGTTTTACACGGACATCGTTCGCCGTTTGACTATCCCCGTTCACTTCGACTTTTTAATCGCTTCAAGTTACGACGCAAGTGCGCAGACCAGCGGCAAGGTCAATATCTTGAAAAATATCGACAACGATCCGAAAGGTCGCGATATTCTTTTGATTGAAGATATTATCGACTCCGGTACGACTATGGATTATCTTTTGACGTACTTCAAGAGCCGCGGCGCGGCAAGCGTCAAACTTTGCACACTGTTAAACAAGCCTTCGCGCAGAAAAATTGAAGTTGAAATCGATTATTGCGGCTTTGAAGTCCCCGACGATTTTATTGTAGGGTACGGGCTCGATTTTGCTCAACATTATCGCAACCTGCCTTATCTCGGAATTTTGAAACGCAGTATATATTCAAAATGAGGTGAAGAGGTCATAAGGTGAAAAGGTTGTAAGAGAACTGAAAATCTTTCCACCTTTCCGCCTGCTCACCTTTCCACCTTATAGAAAAGGAGCGTTATCTGTTGAATAGTTTTTTGCGAAACGTCGGCTTTTATTTGCTGGTGATATTCGTCGCGATAACTGCATATGATTATTTTTCGGTAAAACCGCAGACCGTTGAGGAGACAAGTTATTCGCAATTTTTACAGCGCGTGGACGCGGGCGAAGTGTCGAAAGTAACTTTGGTAAAAAATTCCATCAAGGCAGTTAAAAAAGACGGCGGGGAATTTACCACGATTGCCCCCGACGAACCTTTGGGCGACGAAACACTTGTAAGCAAATTGGAAGCGAAGGGCGTGGAAATAATTGCACAAAACCCGAAAGAGCCGCCTTGGTGGATGACGCTCCTTTCTTCTTTCCTGCCGATTTTAATTTTAATCGGTTTTTGGTTCTTCATAATGAATCAAACGCAGGGCTCGGGCAGTAAAGTTATGTCGTTCGGAAAAAGCCGGGCGCGAATGTCGAACGGCAACAAAGTCAAGGTAACTTTCAACGACGTTGCCGGCGCGGACGAAGCTAAAGAAGAACTTCAAGAAGTCGTGGAATTTTTAAAACACCCGAAAAAATTTAACGACTTGGGCGCGAAAATTCCCAAAGGCGTTTTACTTTTCGGACCTCCCGGCACAGGTAAAACTTTATTGGCGAAGGCCGTTGCGGGTGAAGCGGGAGTCGCATTTTTCTCGATAAGCGGATCTGATTTTGTTGAAATGTTTGTCGGTGTCGGTGCGTCAAGAGTTCGCGATTTATTTGCGCAGGCGAAAAAAAATTCTCCTTGCATAATTTTTATTGACGAAATTGACGCGGTAGGTCGTCAGCGCGGCGCGGGTTTCAGTGGCGGACATGATGAGCGTGAACAAACTTTAAATCAGCTTTTAGTCGAAATGGACGGCTTCGCGGCGAATGAGGGAATCATAATCATCGCGGCAACGAACAGACCCGATATTTTGGACAACGCACTTTTAAGACCCGGCAGATTTGACAGGCAAATTGTCGTCGATAAACCCGATGTCAAAGGTCGCGTCGCAATTTTAAAAGTTCACTCGAAAGGCAAGCCGATTGCTTCTGATGCGGATATGGACATTATCGCGCGAAGAACTCCAGGATTTACCGGCGCGGATTTGGCTAACCTTGTCAACGAAGCGGCACTTTTGGCGGCGCGAAGAGATAAGCACGAAATTAACATGACCGAGCTTGAAGAGTCTATCGAACGCGTTATGGCGGGCCCTGAAAGAAAATCTAAAGTAATGAGCGACGACGAGAAAAAATTGACCGCTTATCACGAGGGCGGACATGCTCTTGTCGGAATGATGTTAAAACACGCCGATCCCGTTCACAAAGTTACGATTATTCCGAGAGGTCGCGCAGGCGGTTATACTTTGATGTTGCCGAAAGAAGACAGAAATTATGCCACGCGCTCCGAACTTCTCGACAGGCTGAAAGTTTCGATGGGCGGACGAGTTGCCGAAGAAATTGTTTTGAATGAAATTTCAACCGGCGCATCACAAGATATTCAGCAGGCCAGTAAAATTGTTCGTTCGATGATTATGCAGTACGGAATGAGCGAAGTTTTGGGACCCGTCGCTTATGGAAGTGACCAGGCTCAACAATTTTTGCTCGGCGGACAGAATCAGCGAAATTATTCCGAAGAAGTCGCCGGCGAAATCGACAAAGAAGTTCATAAATATATGGAAGAGGCTTACGAGGCTTGCCGCACGATTATCAACGAACACCGCCACGAATTGGATTTGATTGCGCAGGCGTTGATGGAAAAAGAAACTTTGACGGCGCAGGAACTCAAAGAAATTGTCGAAGGCGTTGCGGAAGAAAAATCCGATCCGATGATTGACCTTGCGAAAAAAATTTCTGACGTGCGAGTGGAACTTTCAAAGGCTGTCGAAAAAATCCCCGAACCGATTTTCAACTCCGATAATTCGGATCCCACGCCCGTTTAATTTGAGGTGACTGCTTTGAAAAAATCTCCGCTTGTAAGTATAATTATTCCCACTTTCAACCGCCCAAAATATTTTAAAATTGCGCTGGAATCTGCGTTAAATCAAACTTACAAAAATTTTGAAATTTTCGTTTCAGACAACAGCACAAATGGCGACACAGAAAATTTAATTCAACCTTACCTGAAAAAATTTTCCAACGTAAAATATTTTCGTCACAAAAATTTTTCTGCAAGTGATAACTGGAATTTTGCGCGAAATTACAACAATCCCGACGCGGAATTTGTCAACTGGCTTTTGGACGACGATTTATTTCATCCTCGAAAGTTAGAAATTATGGTCGATATTCTGCAAGAAAATTCCGACTGTTCGATGTGTTCTTCTGTGAGAAATGTTATCGACGCGGAAGGAAATATCACGAAACAAAAGCCGAATCTCGCGGATTTTCCCATGTTGAAAGAATCCGGCAAAATTCTCGGCGAAAGTGCCGGAGAATTACTTTTAAAGATTGGAACAAATTATATCGGTGAGCCGACAACCGCTTTGATAAGAAAAAGTTGTCTTCGCAACAACGATCTTTGTTGGGCGGAAGATGAGCAGGGATTTTTCGCGCTGATTGATGTTTCCACTTGGTGCCAACTTTTGAGTCAAGGAAATTTATTTTGGATAAACGAGCCTTTGAGTGCTTTCAGAATGCATGCTGGGCAGGCAACAAATTGGCTTGGCAGCGACGCGGCTTTTGAAGTCAGTTGGGCGAAAATTTTTAAAACGGCTTGGGAGAAAAAAATTTTCATAAAGACTGAAAAAGAATTGCGACGACAAATTATCGGCTGGATTTACAGCGCGGACAGACGTTTGGCGGATGCATTTCAAAATAACGGAAAAAACTATGGTCGCGATGCTCCAAGCTCTTTATAACGGTTACGAAATAAATTTGCCGCAAAGAAATTATGACAAGAAAGACAGAATCAGATATTTATCTTAGAAGAGGTGAAGACCGTGAAAAAAAATTTGGTGATGGGGGCGGGTAGTAATTACGGGTGGTATATTTTTGAGCCGTTTATTCGCTCTTTCGTAAAAAATGTTCCGAATGCGGATCTCGTCTTGTTTGTGGACAATAATTCGGATTTTACCCTCCACAAAATGAAAGCAGTAGTCGGAGACAGGCTGAATTTTGAACCTTTTCCCGAATCTCTTCGTTCCGGCAGACCCAACAACATTCGTTGGAAACTTTTTTTGGACTATGTTGAAAAGTACGGCGAAAATTATGAACAAATTTTAACCACAGATGTTCGTGATGTGATTTTTCAAGCAGACATTTTTGAAAATTTTTCGGATCAAAAAAGTTATTTGGGCTATACGCTTGAGGCAGATAATATTCGCGGAGAAAAAGGCGGCTCCGATTTAAATTACAAATGGATTACCGAGCTTTATGGAAAAGAAGAGGCAGATTTTCTTGGTGACAAAAATATTTTGTGTGACGGGACTGTTATAGGAACTGTCCATGAAATGAAAATTTTTTTAAAAAAAATGTGGGAAAATATGCCCAGAGAAAAATTTCATGATCAAACAGTTCAACAATATCTCATTTATCATAACCTTTTGCCGATTGAAAATTTAATTCCGATTGATTGTTGGACCGGAGCAATTTTTACTTCCTATGTTTATCACGAATGGAATCCCATTGAGGTAAAAGACAATTTGATTTTGCGCGGAGACGGAAACGTTCCCGCCGTTGTTCATCAGTATGACCGTCAAGATTTTTTGACTAAAATTATTGACAAGATTTATCGTTCTTCTGACGGGCAGCCGGATGAAAATTTTATCGATACAAAAAGTTTGATTGATCGAATGCCGTATTTAATAAAAAATGAAAAATTTAGTACTGTAGCTGAATTTTTTTCAAAGTATTTGTCGAACGACGCAGAATTGACAAAATATTTCAAAGAAATCATCGGCTGTTGGGAACTTCTTTCCGAAAAAAGACGTTCTGATCCTTCGGCGGACGCTTTGGGAGTGATTTTTCAACATAAAATAATTGCCATATCGAATGACAATTTTTATTTGAATCATGGAAAGTCGATCTGTAACGCTTTGAAACAATGCAGAAAAAATCAGTACACCCTTATTGAAGGCTTTGAAGATTGGACAAAACAAAAAATTGTCAAAGCTGTTAAATGGCATCTTGAACATAACAACGCACCAAGATACGCTGCGTGTGTTTTTCTGATGAATGAAATGGAATTGACTGACTGCGAATGTTTTTATTTTTTGAATGCTGAATGGTACAGAAGTTTGGGAGAAAAAGATATGTCCTTTATGTATTGTCAAAAGGCATTGCAATCTCAAAAAATGGATTTTGATGAGAAAAAACGACTTATTTGCGAGTATCACAAAAAATTAATTGATGAAATGAAATTTTTCAAAAACCCAAGAGCGCAGTTTATTATTCCGACAAGTGGCGAAAATGAAAAAAATTTAATTTTTGATGTAGGCACTAACAGTTTTATCAAAACGACTTAAAGGAAGAGAATTTAAAATGAATGAGAAAAAAAATTTGGTTCTCGGCTTTGCAAAAGGTTACAACTGGTATCTTTTGGAGCCGTTCGTAAGGTCGTTTATAAAAAATGTTCCCAACGCCGATATGGTTTTGTTCATGGAAAATTATTCTGATTTTAAATGCGCCTTCGGGCGGAAAAATTATTGTTGAACCCGTCCCCGACGAATTGCGCGATGTTTTTCCTGCAAATTCGCGTTGGAAATTTTCTGCGGATTATATTGACGCGCACGGCGAAAAATACGGGCAGATTTTTCTTTCCGACACTCGCGACGTAATTTTTCAAAAAGATCTCTTTGAATGTTACAAAAATTATCCGAAGTATTTGGCCTGCGCGGAGGAAGATTTTGCGGGATATATTCGCAGTGACAAAACTGTTTGCGAATGGATCAGAGATGCATACGGTGAAGACGAACTGAAAAAAATGGCGGATAAATTTATGTATTGCCCCAGCACTGTCGCCGGCACTTACGAAGAAGTTAAAATTTTCGCGCGCAAGATGTGGGATTATATGCCGCGAAATGTGGATTTTTACGGGCTGGATTTGGCGGCGGAGTGTTACATAATGTATAACAATCTCGTCCCCGTCGAAAATATTATGGAAGTTCGTTGCCACGAAGGCGAAATTCTTTCGTCATTTTGGTTTCACGTGATGAACCCGATTAAAATTAACGGAGAAAAAATTTTGCGCGGTGACGGAGGAGTTCCCGCAGTCGTTCATCAGTACGACAGACATGAAAAACTTGTCAACCTCGTCAACAAAATTTATCGTGAGCCGCTTACCGAGCCGAATGAAAATTTTACCGACGTTCAAAGCAGTCTCGATCAATTTTTTCACCTCGCACAAAATGAAAATTCTGCAATCCCGCTGAAATTTTTCATGAATTATCTCGAAGGCAAAAAAGTTTTTTCAAGAAAAGTCAATGACCTTATCGACGTTTGGAAAATGCTTTTAAAAAGAAAAAATCCCGCCCTTTCAACCGAACTTTTTGAAATTGCGATTCAGCGCGAAATAATTTCTGCTTCGGAAAATAATTTTTATTTGAGTCACGGGCAAAAACTTTGTACACTCATAAACTTCTGCAAAAAAAACAATCGTACGGTTATTGCGGAAATGCCCGACTTCGTCAAAAAAAATTCTCTCAAGGCAGTAAAATTTCACCTGGACAAAAAAAATTTCGACAGATATGTCAGGTGTTTGGAACTTTTAATTTTGGCAGGTCTCACCGAGCACGAATATTTTTATTTTCTGTTGGCAGAACTCAGTTTGGTTTTCAACAAAAAAGAAGTTGCGCTGGAATATTACAAAGACGCGGTTAAAATTACGGACGGCGATAAAGACGAGGAGGACGCTTTGAGCGGATATAAAGCCGAGATGAGAAAAAATTTGCCCGACGAAATTCGCAGATAATATTTTTGACAACGTGACAGTTTTAATAGTAAAATTGCGGAGGAAAAATTTTTCTTCCGTTATTTTTTTTTTGCAAAGGAGAGATTTTTAAAATGACTTTGGACGAATTGAAAAAAATCAGCATTTTCCTTGTCGGCGCGGAAAATACCAAGTACGCGGAATTTTTCGACGGGACGAGTTATCTCAATATGATTTCGCTTGATCAGGTCGTTATCGGCAACGTGAGTTTTGAGCCCGGTTGCAGAAATCATTGGCACATTCACCACGCGAAAAACGGCGGCGGTCAAATTCTTTTGGTGACGGCGGGACGCGGTTATTATCAGGAGTGGGGAAAACCTGCGCGCGAACTCAAGGCGGGCGATGTCGTTCATATTCCCGCTAACGTCAAACACTGGCACGGCGCGGCGAAAGATTCTGCTTTTCAACATCTTGCAGTTGAAGTTGCGGGCGAAGAAACTTCCAACGAATGGTGCGAACCCGTTGACGAAAAAGAATATTTGAAACTGAAATGAACAGAAGAAGTTTTATAAAAAATTTTTTAATCGGCGCGGGAGCTTTGACGGCGGCGGCAGGCGGAGGAATTTTTTATTACGTCAACCGCCCCGAATTCGGCAGACTTCCTCAAGGCGAACGGTTGAAAAAAATTTTGAACTCGCCGAATTATTACGGTGACCATTTCGACTACTTCACGCCGATTCAAGTTATGGCGGAGGATTTTGAAGAGCCCGAAAACAGATTTACCGCCACATTAAAATTTTTATTCGGAGATAAATCTCACTTACTGCCTCATAAAAAATTGCCGACCGTCAAAACAAATTTAAAAGACCTGCCCGAAAATTTAGACTGCGCGGTCTGGATGGGACATTCGACGATTTATTTGCAACTCGCGGGGAAAAAAATTTTGCTCGACCCGGTTTTTTCACCGTACGCCTCGCCGATTTTTTTCGTGAACAAGGCTTTTGAAGGCAGCAATATTTTTTCCGCGGAAGATTTTCCCGAACTTGATATTTTGGCGATAACTCACGACCATTGGGATCATCTCGATTACCCGACGGTTATGGCGTTGAAGTCGAAAGTAAAAAAAATTATTTGTCCGCTCGGAGTCGGCGAACATTTTGAACTTTGGAATTTTGATTTAAAAAACGTCATCGAAGAAGATTGGGACAGCGGAATTGACTTCGGCGACTTGAAAGTTTTTATTTTGCCGAATCAACATTTTTCCGGCAGATTTTTGAAAAGAAATCCGACAGAATGGTGCAGTTTCGCTTTCGTCACGCCGCAGAGAAAAATTTTTTGCAGCGGTGACGGCGGTTACGGCGAACATTTTAAAATGATCGGCGAAAAGTTTGGAAATTTCGACTGCGCTTTTATGGAGAACGGGCAATATAATATGGCGTGGCATTTGATACACTGTCTGCCGAATGAAACTGCGCAGGCGGCGGAAGATGTTCGCGCAAAAAAAATCGTCCCGATTCACGCGGGGAAATTTGCGCTTGCCCGTCATGCTTGGAACGATCCTTATAAAGATTTAACGGCGGCAAGTGTCGGGAAAAATTATCGACTCTTGACGCCGCGCATCGGTGAACTTATAGATTTTTCAAGTGAGCAAAATTTTTCCGACTGGTTCAGTTAATTTCATAAAAAGTTGCGGAATCAATGTTAAGAGAATTTTTTTGCGGGACGAAGAAAATTTTCTGCGAAGTTTCCTGTGGATAAATTCGAGAAGTGAAAACCGCCTCGCCGTCATTGACAAAAATTTCGACGGAAGATTTATCAAGAAAAATTTGCAGTTTGAGCTTATCGGATTTTTCCAAAACGACTTCGCGAACATCTTTCGGACCTTCGCCGGACTGCATACGATCCAAAATCAATTTATTTTCAGCCGCGTTGTAAATCAGCGCGGTTTTTTCTTCTTCACCTGCGCGAAGATCAATTTCAAAGTCGGGATTATTTTTTAAATCGACTTCGACCAAAAGTTCTCCGCAATCGCCGTTGATTCCGTTAAGTTCGCTTTTTTCGGTGAGAGACAAATTTTTATAAGTGAAACTTTCGCCGCGAAGTTTTTCAAGCTCTTTGACGGGAACAGAGCGGACTTTGTCGCCCTCAAAAATAATTTCGCGCGGAATCGTCATAAGCCCCGCCCAACCGTCGCGCTGTTCGGGCATTTCAACATTCCACATATTCAACCAGCCCATCGTAATTACACGACCGTCGGGCGCAGTCATAATTTGCGGCGCGTAAAAACTTGAGCCGTAATCAAGCATTTTTAATTCCCCGCCGTCAAATTTCCCCGTCCTGTAATTGATTTTTCCGGCGGAATATTGCGGCAGATATTCGTTAAAACCGTCTTGAAAAACTATCACGGAAAGAATCATGACCGCGCCGTCTTCAAATTCGGCAAGGTTCGGACATTCGTACATCGTTCTTCTTTCGGCAGTGTCGCGGAAAGCAATATTTTTGAGTTCCCAGCCCTTCAAGTCGGCAAATTCAAAAAGCAAAACCTGTCCGTGTTCGTCGGGAGTTTTCGAGCCGATAACGCAATAATATTTGTTGCCGTGTTTCCAAATTTTGGGATCTCTGAAATCGTCGTAACAAATATCATCGGCTCTCGGCGCGTCAAGTACGGGATTGCCGGAAAATTTTTCAAAGTGAATACCGTCTTTGCTGAACGCCAAGCACTGTTTTTCGTGATGATAATCGCCGTTCGGAACGTGTCCCGTGTACATCAAACAAAGTTTGCCGTTCTTTTCAATCGCACTTCCCGAAAAACAGCCGCCGTTGTCGTAATCTTTGTCAGGCGCAATGGCAATCGGCTCGTGATCCCAGTGAACCAAATCTTTGCTGGAGGCGTGTCCCCAGTGCATCGGTCCCCACTCCGGAGAATTCGGGTGATACTGATAAAACATATGGTACTTGCCTTTGAAGAAACAAAAGCCGTTCGGGTCGTTTATCCAGCCGATCGGCGCGGCAAGGTGATATTTCGGGTAAAAGCGCGAAGCCATCACGGCTTTTTCCTCATCTGAAAAAATTCTCTCTTCCATATAAAAAAACTTCCTTTCGTTTTAATCTTCTTTAAAACCGATTTCTTCGGCGTAAAAATCTGCATAAAGCATCTTTTTTTTCGGCTGATTTTCTTCAGCGTTCAAAATTTCGACTTCGCTTTCAGTCGGCACGATTGAACTTTCTCCGCAATCGGAATCGGTCAAAAATTTTTGAAAATCGCCGCGAATAAACATTCCTGACAAGTCGTTAATTTGCCGCAAGTGTTCGCCGAAACTTTCATTGATTTTACGAAGTTTTTCATTTTCGACAAGCAAACTGTTCAACTCGACAAGCAAATTATTTCTTTCTGACAAAATTTTTTCGTTTTCCGCGCGAAGTCTCAAAATTTCTTCAGTCAAAATTTTTTTCTTGGCTTGAAGTTTTTCGCCGATTTCTTTTGCGGCGGACAAAATTTCTTCCAAATCATTGAGTTCATCCATAAAATTTCCCTTCTTCAATTCGGCAACTATCATTAAAAACCTTTTACTGAAAATCTGCAGAAGAAATTATTCCGCCAAAAAATTTTTTCTCGCCAAAATTTTCTCCGCTTGAAAAAGTTTTCTTTGATTCAAAATCCGGTTTGCCGTTTTTATCTTGAGCGGTCATTTTGCAGGCGGGATACTTACTGCACCCCCAAAATTCGCCGTGCTTGCCCTTGCGCTTGACCATAATGCCTTTTTGACAACGCGGACATATCTCAAAACCTTCGGCAATTTTAAATTCGGCCGTTTCGGCTTTATGACAAAGCGCGGTGACAAATTTTTCTTGACCTTGCAAAAAATTTTCCAGTGTCCCTTCGCCCTCTGACATTGAGTGTAATTTATCCTCCCAAATTGCGGTTGAGTCGGGATAAGTCATTTCGTCCGGCAGTGCGTCGATCAACATATATGCTTTTTCCGTCGGCTGTAAAGATTTTTTCGTGAGGACTTTTAAAAATTTGCGCTGAATTAAATCGTCGATAATTTGCGCCCGCGTCGCTTCCGTGCCGATTCCGTAAACGTCTTTGAGTTGCTTTTGGACTTCGGGATTTTTAACGTACTTGTGAATATTTTTCATTCCCTGCACCAAAGTTGAGGCGGTAAATCTTACAGGCGGTTTTGTCGTGCTTTTTTTGAGTTCGGATTTTTTATAAGTGACAACGTCGCCTTTTTTCATCTTCGGCAAATTTTCGATTTCGTCTTCAGTTTTCGCACGCGTCGCAATATAAAATTCCCTCCAGCCGTTCTGCTTGACGGTTTTTCCGCGTACAGAAAAAATTTCTTCCTTGTAAGAAACGGCAACAACAGTTTCGTCGTAAATGTGCAGGGGATGAAATTGCACGGCGTAATTTTTCGCGATGAGCTTGTAAATATTTTTTTCAATTTCGGTGATGGTTCCGGTCAAGGGCTTTGTCGTGGGGATAATGGCGTGGTGCGCAGAAATTTTTGAGTTGTTCCATGCGCGACTTTTAATTTTTGTGTCGGCGCGGGTTATCAAATTTTTTAAATTTTCGTCACGAGTTCGCGAAAGATGAGCCAAAATTTTGCCCGCGTCTTTAAATTGAGTGGTCGGCAAAAATTGGCAATCGGAGCGCGGATAAGTCGTCAATTTTTTTTCGTAAAGCGATTGAGCCGCCGCCAAAACTTGCTTGGGCGTGTAACCGAAAGTTTTCCCCGCCGCAATTTGCAAGGCTGAAAGTGAGAAGGGCAACGGTTGCGACTCTTTTTTTTCGGAAGTTTCGCAGGAAGAAATTTCTCCTTCAAGCGGCGCGGCGGAAAATTTTTTCAAAAACTCTTCGGCGACGGATTTTTTTATCAAACGTCCTTCTTTGTCGAAGGCATCGGAATTTTTTATGAAATTTTCCGAAGGCTTCCACTGCGCGGGAAAAATTCCGTTCGCGTGTTGAAATTGAGAAAAAATTTGGTAAAAATCAATCGGCTTGAAATTTTCTATCTCTCGTTCGCGACGAACAACCAAAGCAAGCGTGGGAGTTTTTACCCTGCCGATCGGAAAAAGAAAGTTGTTGCCGGATTTTTTTGCGGCAAGAGTGTAAGCGCGCGAAAGATTCATTCCGATAAGCCAATCAGCGCGACTTCTGGCAAGTGCGGACTGTTTGAGGTTAAAAAAATCCGCGTTATCGCGAAGATCGGAATTTGCGCGGCGAATGCTTGTTTCGTCGAGGGCGTTGAGCAAAATTCTTTTGACGGGCTTTTTGTTGCCGAGAAAATCCAAAACTTCATCGACAAGAAGTTGACCTTCTCTGTCGGGGTCACCCGCGTGAATAATTTCGTCGGCTTTGTCAATGAGCTTTTTCACAATGTTAAATTGGTCGACGGTATTCGGATTGATTTCCATTTTCCAAACAGTCGGGATAATCGGCAAATCTTCCGTCCGCCAAATTTTATATTTTTGATCGTAAAATTCCGGGTCAACTTGCTTAAGGACGTGACCGAACAGCCAAGTAACAATCCCGCCCGAAGTTTTTATAAAACCCCTGCTCGGTTGAGTTTTTCCAAGGCAGGCGGCAATTTCACGAGCCATGCTAGGTTTTTCTGCAATGTAAAGTTTCAAAAAGATTTCACCTCAATTGAGATTATTTTAAAAACACGGCAACCGCGATCGCGATAACTCCGATGATGACGAAAATATTTTGATTCTGCATTGATGCCAAACTTCTGTTGATTGAATCAATTTTCGCGTCTGTAGTTTTGTAAATTTCTTTGATTTCGTTGCGAATTTCGACAATTTCATTTGCTCGCATTTCATTTTGTTGACGAATTTCGTTTTTAAAATCCTTTAATTCATCGGCAAGGCTGTCAACCTTCGCCGCCATTACATTAACTGCCGTATGAAGGTTGGAATATTTTTCTTCAAGACTGCTGATTCTTTCTTCTTGACTTGCCATTTTAATCACCTCCTCCGAGTTTTTTTGAATTATACCGATAAAAATATTTCAATACAAGCAAATAAAAAATCCCGCCGCATTCTCTGCAACGGGAATTTTTTTTCCGAAAATTTATTTTTCAAAACGCTTTTCAAAAACTTCAATCGTTTCGGGTCTGCCGAAGTAAAAGCCTTGAATTTCATCGGCTTGACACTCGTCGCGCAGATAAACAAAAACGTCCTCGTCCTCAACGCCTTCAACACAAACGCGCATACCGACCGAATGACAGAGCATAATCGTATACTTGACAAGATTTTTGTCAAAGTCGTTCGTCAAAATATCCTTGATGAACATTCTGTCAATTTTTATGATGTTGCACGCGAAATTTTTCAAGAAACCGAGATTAGAATAGCCCGTGCCGAAATCGTCCATTGCAATTTGTATACCGAGATCGTGGAACTCCGAAAACTGCTTGTTAACAAATTCCCAATCGTAAACGCTTTGACTTTCCGTCAACTCAAAAGTTATCGTGCGCGGGTCTATCTCGTGACGTTCCATACAATCTTTGACGAAGGGGAAAAGCATATGTTCTTCAAGCTGATAGAGAGAAATATTTATGCTCATTTGAAAATCCGGCTGAAATTTTTGCCACTTCTTCGCCGTGATGACAGCATTTTCGATAATCCAGTGACCGACGGGTATAATCATACGCGATTTTTCCAAAAGCGGAATAAATTGCATCGGTGCAACAACAGAGCCGTCTTTGTCGTACCAGCGCAGAAGAGCCTCCGCGCCCGTCAAACGTCCGGTCTTTGCGTCAACTTGCGGCTGATAGCAAAGGAAGAAATCTTCACAACCGCGAGCGATTGAGTTCTGCATTAAATTTTGCATTCCGATGTCATAACGCCAACGATCGTACATTTCTTTGTCGAAGAAAGAAATTTGATCTCTGCCTTTGTGTCGCGCAAATTCAAGAGCAACTTCGGAGTAACGCATCAAAGTTATATAATCGTCCGCGTCATTCGGATAAAAAGTTGCGCCGCCTGAAGCCGTACAATAAATTGTGTCCTCGACGTTGCGAATTTCACGCATACAAAGCTGGACACTGGAAAAAATAATTTCAATTTCTTCGGGCATTGCATCCGGCATGAAAAAGCCGAATTTTGAGCTGGAAACCCTGTAAAGTCGGATATCGGGCGGCAAAACGTTTGTGATGTCCTGCGCAATTTGTCGGAGGGCGTTGTCGCCGAATTTGTGACCGTAAGTCTCGTTTATGATATTGAAATTATCCAGTCCGATAATCACAACCGCCCCGTGCGGCTCGCAGTCGGTGCGCTCAAGTTCTTCCTGCAATGCGCTGTAAAAAGCAGTTCGATTCAAAAGTCCGGTGAGATGATCGGCGCGAACATCTTTGTCCATTCGGCTGATAATTCCGCTGATTAAGCGCGGCTGTTCATAATCGTCCGTACACATCGCCATTTGCATACTTACCCAGCCGAATTCGCCGTTTCGGTGCAAAAGTCTGAACTCGCAATGAATCGATTCAATGTTATCGCCCTCGTTGACAACGCGCATGGTATCTTCGTAAATTTCGCGGTCGTCGTGGAAGATGAACGGCATAATCAAGGTATCGAAGTCATCAACCACATTTGAGGGAAAATTAAAATCCCTGATGAAATTGTCCGACAACAAAATATTATTCGTTTCCATATCGATGACGAACAAATATTCATCAGTCGAGTTTTGCAACGCGCCGAAGTAATCCCGTATTCTTTCGAGCGGAGAATTTTCTCCAATTTGTGGAATCTCTTTCATAGTTCTTCACAATCTTCCTTTTAAAATCCCTCGCATAAACCTTTGTCAAAAATTATTCGCGATTTCCATACGCATTTCCTTTTTCGACAAGGCTTAAAAACTTCCTGCAAGAAAATTTTAATATTTTTTTCAGATTACTACCAATTTACCAAAGTCCGCAATTTTTTTGAAAAGATTGTCCACAGATTTCAAAAGTGCAAGGCGATTTTTTCTGATTTCCAAATTTTCGTCCATAACCATAACCGAATCGAAGAAAGAGTCAATCGGCGCGGAAAGTTTTTTCAGTGCGTCAAGTGCGCCGATAAAATCTTTTTTGTCGATAAGTTCACCCGCGACGACTTCAATCGCCTCAAACGCCTTGTATAAAACTTGCTCCGCCTCAAGAGTTATCAATTTTTCGTCGATTTCATCAGACTCGGCTTTTTTCGCAAGATTTCCCACGCGAACGAATGACTGAACATTTTTCACCGCGTCGGGAGTTGCCAAAAATTGTTCGAGCG
The DNA here is from genome assembly GCA_905236725.1 of uncultured Selenomonadaceae bacterium. Taxonomy (GTDB): domain Bacteria; phylum Bacillota; class Negativicutes; order Selenomonadales; family Selenomonadaceae; genus Quinella. The sequence goes on from CAJOCT010000027.1 coordinate 33,870, forward strand.
CATGAGCCTTCAAAGTCAAAGCAAAAATATCGTCAACGTCGTCAATAACTGAATCTATAACGTCGTAACGTGTCGAAGGCGACAAAACATTTTTGACGCGAAGTTTCATAAATTCCGCGAAGTCATTTTGAATTTTTTCCCGCCCGACTTTATCGGTAACTTTGAGCAAATCCATCGCAAGGCAGACGATTTCGGAAAGATGAATTGACCAATTCGCCGCAGTCAAAAGATTTACAATTCCAAGAGCTTGACGGCGCAAGGCGAAGGGGTCTTGCGAACCGGTGGGAACAAGTCCGCGGCTGAAGGTTGCGACGATGTTGTCAATTTTATCCGCAAAGCTCAAAATTTTTCCCGCAGTCGTTTTCGGTTGAGAATCTCCCGCGAATCTCGGCATATAGTGTTCGTCAATCGCGGCGGCAACTTCCGAATTTTCTCCGTCGAGTTTCGCATATTCGCGCCCCATAACGCCTTGAAGTTCGGTAAATTCCGTGACCATTCCCGTGACCAAGTCGGCTTTGGAAATTTCGGCGGCACGAATCGCATTTTTTCTCTCGTCCGCGGAAACTTTTTCGCCAAGCAAGTCGGCGATTTTTTCGGAAAGTTTTACCAGCCTCTGCGTCTTCTCATACACTGATCCAAGACCTTCCTGAAATACGACGGTTTTGAGTTTTTCTCTGTGTTCGTCGAGATTTTTTTTTCGATCCTCGTTGAAGAAAAATTGCGCGTCCTCAAGTCTTGCCTTTAAAACTCTTTCGTTGCCGTGCTGAACGATGTCGAGGTAATCCCTGCCGCCGTTGCGAACTGTGACGAAAATCGGCATCAATTTTCCGTCCAAATCTTTCACGGGGAAATATCTTTGATGATCGCGCATGGGAGTTATGACGGCTTCGGGCGGCAAGTTCAAATATTTAATTTCAAAGTCGCCTGAAAGTGCGGTCGGATATTCAACCAAATATAAAACTTCCTCCAAAAGTTCTTCGGAAATTTCAGCTTTGCCGCCGCGTTCTTTCGCAACCGCTTCAATTTGCGCGGTAATCATTGCGCGGCGTTGATTTTGGTCGACGATGACAAAATTTTTCTCGCAGTCCGAAACATAACTGTCCGCAGAATTGACCGTAAATTCGCCTTGACTTAAAACCCTGTGTCCGCGCGAAATTCTGCCGCTGCAAACGCTTGCCACCTCAAAAGGAATGACTTCATCTCCGAAAAGTGAAACAAGCCAACGAATCGGGCGAATAAATTTAAAATCCAAACTGCCCCAGTGCATATTGTTCGGGAAAGTCAAATCACAAATCATTTTCGGCAGGAGAGTTTGCAAAATTTCAGTAGTTTTTTTCCCGCTTTCATGAACAACCGCATAAATATAGCCGTCGCGAGTAATTAAATCTTCGGGAGAAATTTTTTGACCGCGTGCAAAACCTATTGCCGCCTTTGTATAATTTCCTTTAGCATCGACGGCGATTTTCACGGAAGGACCGCGCTTTTCTTCCTCAACGTCCGCCTGACTTTCCGCAACATTTTTCACGAGCAAAGAAATTCTGCGAGGAGTGCCGAGTGTTTGAAATTCGCCCGCCGAAATTCGAGCGTCTTTAAAATATTTTTCCGCCAAGTCTTTCAGTTGAACCAAAATCAACGGCATAACATGCGCGGGGATTTCTTCAGTTCCGATTTCAAGCAAAAAATTTTTAGTCATTACGCAGTCACCTCCGCAGATTTTTTCAGTAAAGGATAACCTAATTTTTCGCGCTGTTTCAAATATTCTTCCGCGCACATTCTGGCAAGTTTTCTCACGCGTCCGATAAAGGCAGTCCTTTCGCTTACGGAAATTGCGCCGCGTGCGTCAAGCAAGTTAAAAGTATGCGAACATTTCAAAACATAATCGTAGGCGGGATGAACATAGCCGAGTTTGATAACTCTGACCGCCTCCGCCTCATATTTTTCAAACAGGTCGAACAATAATTTTTCGTCGCTCAAATCGAAAGCGTAACTTGTCTGCTCAAATTCGTTTTGATGAAAAACATCGCCGTAAGTCACGCCTGCAGCCCATTCGACGTCAAAAACATTTTCCACGCCTTGAATATACATCGCCAAGCGTTCGAGACCGTAAGTAATTTCGACGGCGGTGGGTTTTATATCCTGACTGCCGACTTGTTGAAAATATGTAAACTGCGTGATTTCCATTCCGTCCAGCCAAACTTCCCAACCGAGTCCCCAAGCTCCGAGCGTCGGCGATTCCCAGTTATCTTCAACAAAACGAATATCGTGTTTTTCTTTCTCGATACCGATTGCCGCCAAAGAGTCAAGATAAAGTTCCTGGATATTATCCGGCGAAGGTTTCATAATCATTTGAATTTGATGATGCTGATAAAGTCTGTTGGGATTGTCGCCGTAACGACCGTCTGCAGGTCTGCGCGAAGGCTCAATATAAACGACGTTCCAAGGCTCCGGTCCGAGAACTTTTAAAAAAGTTAAAGGGTTCATCGTTCCCGCGCCTTTTTCAATGTCATAAGGTTCACCCAAAACGCAACCCTTGTCCGTCCAAAATTTTTGTAAGGCTAAAATGAGTTCTTGATATTTCATTTAAATTATCAACTCCCGTCAAAGTAAAAAATCTTTTAAGTTATAGCAAATTGATTAAACCTTGTCAATTTTTCAAGCTGAACATGTAAGTTTTTAAACGGACTGCCCGAAAAAATTTTTAACCTCGTCGCTGTCGCGCCCGGAAATTTTTTTTCCGATTTCATTTTCTACGGCGTCCAATAAACTTTTGGCACGCTTAACGATGAAGTTATCAAAGTCGTCATTTTGACAATCTGCCATTTCTATCCAATGAGTAGCCAAATAATTTTGCAAATCCTGACGCGAAAGATTTTTATGTGAGTTAAGAATTTTTTCGAGGTATTTACTGGGAGCCGTGCCGCCTATTTCGCGATTGGTGGAATAACAAAGCGGCGTTTTATTTATTACCGAGTTCCATTTTTGTTTATCGAGATTTTGAGTCGTGCAATATTTTTGCGGGAAAATGTGATGAATATCAATTCCAGAACCTTTGTAAAACTGCACGAGGTCCATTCTTTGCCCGCTTATAAAATCAGTCGCTTGATTTTTCATGATCAAAGCCATAAAGCCTTTGTAAGCCGCGCTGTTTCTCGTTTGCAATGTCGTAAGTCGCATGGGAATAAAAGCGCAATCTTCAACCGTTTTCGGTTTATTGCCCGCATTAACAATCCAGTTCATGACATCGACTACATCGTTCACATATCGCGTTTCATTTGCACCGCCGTAAAGTTCGCCGAATACTCCGCACCAATACCACTGCCTCAATTTTTCTCTGTTGGCGTTTATCGTTATGAGATTATTTTCAGCAAGCAAAGTACAGATCACTGCCAGCGGAATCAGTTGCGAGGTGTAGGGTAAATCTCTGCTGTAAAAAATTTTTTCGTCTTCGATAAAATCTTCCGCAATTTTAAATCCTTCAGTCAAAATGTCCGCGCATTTTTGGTACTCGGCAAATTTCAGATTGAGAACGTCCTTTTTTTTACAGCTGACCGTTTGCCCCAACATGTAAGATTTTAAGAGCGTACACGCCGTAATAAAATCCGTTGCCGTGATAACTTTTAAAATATCGGTAGAAAAATTTGCCGCTCGGCGTTTTTCCCAATCTTCCCTCAAATCAAAATTGTTCATGGCAAAAACTGCGGTGAGCAATTCAAAAACCGTCAAAGACACACCGCCGGTATTTACATTTTCAAAAACTTGACAAACCGCCTCTTTTGGTGTGTTTATGTCGAGGGTAATGACGGGAATTTGATATTTGACGACCTCAACAATTATTTCTGTATAAAATTTAGTAAACTCTGCTATGATGTCCGTAAAATTCGGATGATTTTGATAATAATTGCGATAGTCAGTCTGCCATTGCATCTGCGCAGGTATGTCGAAAATTATGTTGAGCGGAAACATTTTATTTTCAAATTCTTTTTGCGGGGAAGATAAATCCAAAACAATCGTCTTTCCGAAATTTGAAGTAATTTGTTTGGTGTGTGCAGGCACGGAAATAATCGCGTCGATTCTGTCACAAGAAGGATCGAGAGCTTTTTCAATGTCTATGTAATAAAAAAGCTCAATTTCTTTGCCTTTATCGTTTTTTGTTTTGACCGGATTTTTGCAGTACATTGTCGAATAAATCGAAGTAAGTCTTTGCTGACCGTCCAAAATCAATTCGGCAGGTGGTTGAATGTTTTTGTTTTCGGCACCTTCAATCATTCTGTACTTGAAAATAATATTCGGATTGCCGTACTCCAGGAACATAGCCGCCCCCACAGGAAAATTGCAGGTGATGCTGGCTAACAAGGCGCGAATGTGATTGTCGTCCCAAACCCAACCGCGTTGAAAATCGGGCAGTTGAATTTTTCCGTTGTCCACATCACTCATCAAATTCGTAATAAGAATATCGTTAGTTTTCAAATCAGTGAGCCTCCTTGAGTCGCGCATTAAATTTTTCAATCATCTTGACGGGGTGATAAGATTCTTTCGCCTGCCGCAAACCTTCCAAGCCCATATCTTCTTCGCGGTTTATGTAAGTCATCTCCGACCACTCCGCCGCAACAAAATCGTGATTTATCGCAGTAAATGCTCCGCGAACTTCAGGATCGGCTTTTTCAACGTGAATGACAGCGGTATCGGAATTTAATTTTTCTCCGAAAGTAAATGCAACGACTTTTCCGCCGAGTAAAATCGCGCCGCCTTTGAGTTTGAACTCGTCGAAGTTGTCAAAAATTTCATGAATCGCCGCCTGCTCGTAACAAATGAAAGGATCGTCCGGATTTTCTTTGCGGTGAATTTCGTACCAACTGTTTAACTCGTCGCGGCACTTGGGAATAATTTCGGAAGTTATCGGCAAATATTCCGCCGTCGGAAAATCTTTTCTGAAAGAATTCAAATGATTTTTTTTGCCGTGATATTTTCTGCCCGAAAGATTTATTAAATCCTCCGCAAGATAAACATAATCAAAATTATCTCTGTCAGATTCAATTTTAAATTCGGCATCGGGATAATTCTCCAAGTCCTCGACAAAATTTTTTTCCAACCCGACAAAGTTAATTTTATCGTGCGAATTTTTGAAGTGATGAAGAATTTTTTCAATCGCCTCAAACATTTTTTCTTTCGCGCCGATCGGTTGCCAAATTGCAATTTTTCCATTCCATTCGGTAATCGTGAAAATTATTTCGTCCTCCGTCGCCCACTGAAGATTGAGCATTTCGCGCCACATAAACAAATTTGTGAAGGTGTACTGCGCATTTTCGTAATACCGCGCAAGATAAAATTTGTCGAAAATCGGCTTGTCTTTTTTTTCAAGTTTTTTAAAGTCTATGATGTCCAACTCCTTAAAGATTTCTTTACGAAAAAAAATAATTCGGCAAGAAGAAAATTTTTCCCGCCGATGAAAATTATTTTTTCAGAAGAATTTTTCGCAGTTGTAATTATCAAAAATTTTTTAAAAAGAGGGGCGCACACGGACGCGTTTCTTTTTCTAAGAAAGAAATGAAGATCATCAAAAAAACTAAGTGCTTAAAATTACGGATATAATTTCTTAAAATCCAAAGTCGGCACAATAATTTTTTCCCGTCGATGAAAATTATTTTTTTAGAACGGAAGTCGGCATAATAATTTTTTTTCCCTGCGAATTTATGAAAGTATCCGCCTTGACTTCAAAAATTTTTTCGACCGTTTCAGCCGTCAAAATTTTTTCAGGTTCGCCCGCCGCAAAAATTTCGTGATTCTTTATGACAACAACTTCGTCGCAATAAATTCTGACGTGATTTATATCGTGCAAAACCATAATTATTTCCATTCCGAAATTTTTATTCAGCCCGCTGACAATTTCCATAACTTCCAGCTGATGCGAAATATCAAGATAAGTTGTCGGCTCGTCCAGCAAAAGAATTTTCGGATTTTGCGCAAGAGTCATTGCAAGCCAAGCGCGTTGCCTTTCGCCGCCGGATAAAGTCGAAACCTGCCGATTTTCAAATTCTTTCATTCGCGTAATTTTTAAAGCTCGCTCGACCTCTTCAATATCTTCTTTTGTCTCGCCGCCGAAAATTTTTCTGTGAGGAAATCTGCCGAAAAAAGTTAATTGCCTGACGGTGAGATCGGCGGGATTTTCTTTTTCTTGCGGAAGAATCGCCATCACTTGAGAAATTTTTTTTCGTCCCAAAGTTTTTATATCTTCGCCGTCCAAAGTCACTTTGCCAAAAAATTTTTCATTAAGCAGACAAATAATTTTTAACAGCGTCGATTTCCCCGCGCCGTTCGGTCCGATAATAGCCGTGCGTTTGCCTTCAGCAAAAGAATAATTCACGTCGCTCAAAATTTTTTTTCCGCCGATTTCAAAGCCGACATTTTCTACAACAAGTTTCATAAAAATTCCCCCATAAAAAAATTTCGCCGCGAATTTGAATTGACGACGAAAATTTTTTCTATATAATGCAGGCGGCTTGTTTAAGGTCGGCAATCTCCCAGTTTTACCTTGGGAGGTGATAGCATGGACATAATCGGCACAATTTGTGACATTCTCCAAACCATCGCTATTATCTACGGAGTCTTTTTCAAGGATTAAGCAGATAAACCGCCCTGCCCGGCGGTCAATCTATCGCAGTTTATTTACGGAAGGTTGCCGACGCGGACAAGCCTCCTTTTATTTTCCGAAAAGATTCTAAAATTTATGGTTAAAGTTGTCAAGTAAATTTGCTGATGAAAAATTTTTACAGAGAAAATTCAGATTTAAAATAAATATTTTTCTGAAATTTTTGGCAGGAATTTTTCAAGGCGTGTAGAAATGTGCTGAAAAAGAAGTGACGGGCGTTGCTTCAAAATGTTATGATACGTTTGAGATTTTTCAATCCAGGGGGGATATGTTTATGAGAAAGACAGAGTGCTTGGGAATGATACTGGCCGGCGGTCAGGGAAGTCGTCTTAAAGCATTGACGAAAACCGTTGCAAAACCGGCGGTTCCTTTCGGCGGAAAATATCGCATCATCGATTTCCCGCTGTCGAACTGCGTAAACTCGGGAATTAACAAAGTCGGCGTTTTGACTCAATATAAACCGCTTGAACTTCACAATTATCTCGGCTCGGGCAGTGCGTGGGATCTCGATCGCAACGGCGGCGGAGTTTTTATTTTGCCTCCTTACGCTCGCGAAAAAGGTGCGGATTGGTATCGCGGCACGGCTGATGCTATTTATCAGAACTTAAATTTTGTTGACCTTGCAGATCCCGATTATGTTTTGATCCTCTCGGGAGATCATATTTACACTATGGATTACTCTTGGATGCTTGAATCTCACAAACAAAATAACGCTGATGTCACAATCGGCGTTTTTGAAGTTCCTTGGGAAGAAGCTCCGCGTTTCGGAATCATGGTCACCGACAAAGAAACCGGACGTATCACAGAGTTCCAAGAAAAACCGAAAGAACCGAAATCAAACAACGCGTCGATGGGTATTTATATTTTCTCCAAACCGTTCCTCAAAAAATATCTCGAAGAAGACGGCGTTAACGAAAATTCTACTCACGACTTCGGCAATGACTTAATCCCGAAAATGCTCAACGACGGCGCAAGACTTTTCTCCTACGCTTTCGACGGCTATTGGAAAGATGTCGGCACGATTGAAAGTCTTTGGCAGGCTAATATGGATTTGCTCCAAGACCAGCCGCCCTTTGAACTCAACGGCGATTGGAAAATTTACTCTTCCAACCCCGCAATGCCGCCGCACTATATCGGCCCGGACGCATCAGTAAAAAAATCTATGATAACTGAAGGATCCAGCATTTTCGGCGAAGTCGATCACTCGGTTATTTTCGACGGCGTAAAAGTCGGCAAGGGTGCGAAAGTCACAAACTCGGTTATTTTCCCGTTCGCAGTTATCGAAGACGGCGCAGTTGTCGATCATGCTATTTTGGCTCAGGACGTTGTAATTAAAGCCGGCGCAAAAGTTGAAGGCAACGAAAATGAAATTACCGTCATAGCTGAAGGCGAAGTCATCGGATAATCGGTCGACAGTTGTCAGTTATCAGCTGAAAATTAAATACCAAACACTAAAATCAGTACGGAGGTGTTCGTTTTATGAAATCAGTAGTGGGTATCGTAAACCTGCAAGAAAGCCATGATTTAGTCAGAGAGTTGGCGGCAACCCGTGCGGTTGAGGCTCTGCCTTTTGCCGGACGTTATCGCGTTGTTGACTTCGCTCTTTCAAATATGATCAACTCGGGAATTAACAGCGTCGGACTTATGCTCCCCGATTATTCCCGCGCAATCCTCGACCACATTCGCAGCGGTAAAGATTGGGATCTTGCACGTCGTCGCGAAGGCTTAACGTATCTTCCCGCCGCTCTGCCCGGAAAAGATGCTCGCAAAGGCGATTTGAAGGACATTTATGCAAACCTCGATTTTGCCGAACTCAGCGATAAAAAATATGTTCTCTTCGTCAATGCAAGTTACGTTTACAACATCGACTTCAGGGAAGTTCTCGACTTCCACAAAAAGAGCGATGCGGATATTACCGTCATTTACAAAACTGCGAACGAAGACAAAGAGGGTCAAACAGTTTCAATCGCAACGAGTACGAATGGAATTGTCAACGATATTGCGCAGTCGAACGGCGTTAAAAAAGGCTCAAAAGTCGTTATGAGTGCTTACCTTATGCCCGTGCCGACTTTCGCTTATATCGTTCGCACAACTTACGATCGCGGCGGTCAAGATTTCTTGCTGGACGGAATTATTCGTCACGCGGGTGAACATAAAATTTCTGCTTTTGAGCATAAAGGCTATGTTGCAAGAATCAATTCGACTGCGGCTTATTACAAGGCCAATCGCGACTGCCTCAACCCCGAAATTTGGCAAGAACTTTTCATGAACAAAGAGCGCCCGATCTTCACGAAAGTTAAAGACGAAGTTCCCGTTCAGTACAAAGACACTGCGGAAGTTAAAAACTCACTCATTGCCAACGGTTGCATAATTCGCGGCAGAGTTGAAAACAGTATTCTTTTCCGCGGCGTAAAGGTCGGCAAAGGTGCAGTCGTCAAGGATTGTATCTTGATGCAACGTTGCGATGTTGAGGACGGCGCAAGAGTCGAAAACGTAATCTGCGACAAAAATGTTATGATTACCAAAAATCGTTGGCTCAAGGGCGTTGAAAGTTTCCCCTACATCGTCACCAAAAATGCAAGAATTTAAGATAATTTGAAATTAGAAATGCGTAATGCGTAATGTAAAAACCCGTAATCTTCTAATTACGAATTGCGCATTGCGCATTATTCATTATTAAGGAGGGATTTGCTTGGCGAGCAATACTGAAAGAAAAGTCGCTGTAAGCAAGGAATACGAAAAGCTGAAGGAGAATCTCAAGAATCGTTTTATCAGCTCCGCGCACATTTTGTTCGGACGCGATATTCACGAACTGCCGATGAACGAAATTTATAAAACTGTCGCGGCGGTCGCGAAACAAATTATCTCCGAAAACTGGATTAAAACCAATAAGGCTTACATGGACAGACAAGTCAAACAGGTTTACTATTTTTCTATTGAATTTTTGATGGGTCGTCTTCTGAAATCCAATTTGATAAATCTCGGAATTGAGGACGCTATCAAAGAGGTTTTGGAAGACCTCGACTTAAATCTTGCGGACATTATCGAAGAAGAACCGGACGCAGGTCTCGGCAACGGCGGCTTGGGTCGTCTTGCGGCGTGCTTTATCGATTCAATGGCGGCGCATCGTCTGCCCGGTCACGGTTGCAGTATCCGTTATCAGTACGGACTTTTTGAACAAAAAATTATGCGCGGTCAGCAGGTCGAAATTCCCGATAACTGGTTGCGTGACGGCTTCGCGTGGGAGTATCGTAAGCCCGATAAAGCCATCAACGTCAAGTTCAACGGCAACGCTTACATGAAAGAACAGCCCGACGGTTCGTTAAAACTCGTGCACGAAAACGCAATGGTCGTTATGGCGGTTCCTTACGACGTGCCGATTGTCGGTTATCACAACAAAACCGTCAACACTCTGCGCCTTTGGAATGCCGAAGTCAATCGCGATTTCTCCGATTACGGCATGCTCACTCATGAGCAAATGCGCGCCAAAAATGATTATCGCAACTTCGTCGATTCAATCACCCAGTACCTCTACCCCGACGATTCCACCAACGACGGCAAACGTATGCGCCTCATTCAGGAATACTTCATGGTCAGCGCGGGCACCCAGTCAATCGTTCGTCACTTCGTCAGAGCCGGCGGCAACATTCACGAGTTCGACAAAAAAATCGCAATCCACATCAACGACACTCACCCCGCCCTGTGCGTCGCCGAGCTGATGAGACTTTTAGTCGATGAGTACGGTCTTGAGTGGGACGAGGCGTGGACGATAACCCGCGCGACGATCGCCTACACCAACCACACCATCATGCCCGAAGCCCTCGAGACGTGGCCCGTCGATATGTTCAAAACGCTTTTGCCGCGAATTTACATGATAATCGAAGAAATTAACCGCCGTCATTGCGAGTACGTCAAGGCGCGTTACCCCGACAACGTCGAAAAGCTCCGCGCGTTGAGCATAATCGAAAGCGGACTTGTGCATATGGCGCGGCTTTCGATAGTCGGCAGTCATTCGGTCAACGGCGTTGCGAGAATTCACAGCGAAATTTTGAAATCGACGACTTTGCACGACTTTTACGAATATTGGCCGCGAATGTTCAACAACAAGACGAACGGAATCACACACCGACGCTGGCTGATGGGCGCGAATCCGGAGCTGGCGGAGTTGATAGACCGCACAATCGGCAGTCGAATTTGGCACCGACACCCGGAGCAGCTTGATTTGCTGAACGAAGCGGTTGACGACCGAAAACTTTTGACTGCGCTGGACGAAATCAAACTTTTGCGGAAAAAAGCACTTGCGGAATATGTCAAAAAGCATCAGAACATTGACGTTGACGCGAACACGATTTTTGACATTCAAGTCAAGCGAATTCACTCATACAAACGCCAACTTATGAACATTTTACACATTATGTGGCAATATGACAAGTTGAAAAATGATCCGTCATACAAACCGCCTGCGACGACATATTTTTTCGGCGGCAAGGCGGCACCCGGCTACTACATCGCAAAGGAAACAATCCGGCTTATCCTTGCGGTTGCGGACAAAATCAACAATGATTCTTCCGTCAATGGCAGGTTGAAGGTAGTTTTCATCGAAAATTTTGGAGTATCGGTGGGCGAGGTAGTCTATCCTGCGGCGGACGTTTCGGAGCAAATATCAACTGCTTCCAAAGAGGCATCGGGCACGGGCAATATGAAATTTATGATGAACGGCGCGATAACCTTAGGGACACTTGACGGAGCGAACGTCGAAATTCGCGAGGCGGTCGGCGACGAAAACATCGTTATTTTTGGTCTCAAGGCGGGTGAGGTTTTGCGTTTTTATGAAACGGGCGAGTATTCTGCTTGGAACGAATTTAACACCAATCCGAACGTCAAACTTGTTTTGAATCGCCTTATCGACGGCACTTTCGGCAACTTCCAATCTCTTCGTGATTATTTCATTCAGGGCAACGACGAATTTTTCATCTTGAAGGACTTCAACGCTTATATCGACGCTCATAATGAAATTTACGCTCGTTATCAAGACCGTTTCGCTTGGTTGCGTTCTGCGGCGATTAACATTGCAAATTCGGCGCGTTTTTCTTCCGACCGCACCATTGACGAATACGCGGACGAAATCTGGCACATTGAGCCTTGTAAAGTTCAGTAATATTTTACTGTTAATTGAAAGGAGATTTTTATGAAAACTTCCAATCTTGGTGAATATGATCTCTATTTGTTCCATCAGGGGACGAATTTTCACGCTTACGAAATGTTAGGGGCACATTTTATCGAACAGGAGGGCAAAAAAGGCGTACGATTTGCAGTGTGGGCGAAAAATGCAAAATCCGTGAGCGTGGTCGGCGACTTCAACAACTGGGATACGCGCGTCAATAAAATGATTCGTCTTGAGGACGGGGAAACTTGGTCAACATTTATCGAAGGACTTAAAGAGGGCGACACTTACAAATACGCCATTGAGCCGCAGTGGGGCGGACCGCACATTTTGAAGGCCGATCCGTACGGATTTTATGCGGAGAGAAAACCTCATACGGCTTCAAGACTTTTCGATATGACGAAATATGTATGGGGCGACGGCGAATATATGGAGAATAAGAAATCTTCATACAGTCGGCCAATGCTAATTTACGAGGTACACGCGGGCAGTTGGAAGCGAAAGGCACGGGGAAATTCTGACGTAGACGACGTATATTTGAGTTATCGGGACTTGGCGGAGCAACTTGTCCCGTACGTCAAGAAAATGAATTACACGCATATAGAGTTTATGCCGCTGACGGAGCATCCGTTTGACGGCAGTTGGGGCTATCAATGCACGGGATATTATGCAATAACATCGCGATACGGCACGCCGGACGACTTTCGGTATTTTGTCGAGACGGCGCATAAAAACGGAATCGGCATAATAATGGACTGGGTGCCCGGACATTTCTGCAAAGACAATCAAGGATTGCGGGAATTTGACGGGACGAATCTTTACGAGTCGGACAACCCGCAACTTGCGGAAAATAAAGGTTGGGGAACGATAAACTTTGATTACGGGCG
>CAJOCT010000028.1:0-11910 GCA_905236725.1 uncultured Selenomonadaceae bacterium
GAACTTCTGTTATGAAATTCAAATCAAAGTTCTTGAGCGGCAGAAAAAATCCACCGCCCGCAAGGGATACTTTTCGTGCAATATCCCCCTGCAAAAAGAATCTTTGAAAGCCGGTTACTTTAGAATTTTCCTTGTTCTGACTTGGTCAAGGCAAGGTTAAATTCTGCGCGTATTTTAACCCCCCCCCTGTGAAATCAATACTCTATTTTAACGCGGAAATTTTGCAGGGGATATTAAAGAAAAATTTGCACTGAAAAATATTTGTGTAAGTTAATGACTGCGGGGAATTTTTTCGGAAAGTTTTTTGAAAAAAGTTAAATGTCAAAGAAAAAATTTTTATAAAGGTCAAAAAGAAAAAATCTTGCAAAAAAAGAGTGGAAAATATTTTTCTTGCAAAAAATTTGTGCGCAGGAAACAATTAAGGTCGACGATGTTTTCACCGAAATAAAAATACCCGAGTCAATGCTACAGGCTCGGGTATTCGTCTTTCTTAACCTGAATCAGTTTAAGAAAAAAATTTTGCGGCAGATGAGGCGGCTGACAATGCCGGAAACGACACCGACCGCAAACCCGATAAAAATTTTTGCAAAATAAAAATCCCGACGTTTGCCGGGATTTGCGCGTTTTGAGGGTTAACGCTAACCAAGTACTCTGTTGCCAAGTCTACTTCTCGAGCCACTTGCAAATGTAGTGTCCGGCTACAGATGCTGCGAGAGAGACCAAAAATGTGATAAGCATTGAATAACCCTCCCTCCCGTCACCGGTATAGGGCTGGCAACGAAGGGATTCTATATCACGAGAAAATATTTTTCAATCTTGCAAAGAAAAAAAATTTGTGATAGTATTCGACCGTGATAAGCATGAGTAACCCGAATAAAAAGCCCGTGTGTCCGACGGGGTTTTTTATTTTATGAAGAAAATTTTTAGGTTGCAAAATAAAAATCCCGACTTTTGCCGGGATTTGTGCGTTTTGAGGTGTAACGCTAACCAAGTACTCTGTTGCCAAGTCTACTTCTCGAGCCACTTGCAAAGATAGTGACCAACCATCGATGCTGCGAGAGAGACCAAAAACGTGATAAGCATCTTGAAGACCTCCCAAGGGTTTAAAAACTCAATCTTGCAAAAAAAAAGAAATATGGTAGAATTAAGATGTGATAATCATAGGAAGACCAAATAAAAAGCCCCGACTGATCATCGGGATTTTTTATTTTATGTAGAAAATATTTTCCTTGAAAAAAATTTTTTCCTGCAAATTACAGATTTTAAATGTATAATAGAGAAAAATTTTTTTGGAGTGATACTTTTGGATTTTGCAGGAAAAAAAATTTTGGTGGTCGGCGCGGGGATTTCGGGCTTTGCGGCGGCGAAGATTGCGAAAAAATTCGGCGCGGAAGTTATTTTGAGTGACGCAAAACTTGAGCAGGACATCAAATTTGATTTTTCGGAACTGCGCGAACTCGGAATAAATTTAATTTTCGGACCGCAGACAGAAAATCTTTTGGACGGCGTTGACATGATAATTTTATCGCCCGCCGTTCCCGTAAAAATTCCGATCGTTCAAGCGGCGTTGAAAAAAAATATTCCCGTCATCAGCGAAGTCGAATTGGCATTTGATTTGGCGAAGTCAGAAATTTTCGCAGTGACGGGAACGAACGGCAAAACCACGACGACAACTTTGCTCGGGCTTTTACTTGAAACTGCTTACAAAAAAGTCGGGGTCGGCGGAAATATCGGCACGGCTTTAAGTGAAGTTGCGCTCGAAGTCGGCGAAGGCGGAGCGATTGCGGCGGAAATTTCCAGCTATCAAATGGAGGCGACAAAAAATTTTCGTCCGCACGTCTCGGCGATTCTCAATATCACGCCCGATCATTTGAAACGTCACGGCACGATGAAAATTTATCAGGCGATGAAAGAAAAAATTTTCGCGCAGGAAACTGAAAAAGATTTTTTGGTTTTGAACTACGACGACGAACTTGTCAGGGAAATTAAAAATCGCGCCCACTGCAAAGTTTTTTACTTCAGCAGAAAAATTGAACTTGACGAAGGCGCATTTTTGAAAAATAATTCGCTTGTGATAAAATTCGGCGGAAGAATTTTTGACCTCTGCACGATTGACGAACTTGGAATCAAGGGCGGGCATAACGTCGAAAATGCTCTTGCCGCGTCGATGGTTGCATTTTTGGCGGGAGCGAAGGCTGAAAAAATTTCCGAAGTGCTGAAAAGTTTTCAAGGCGTTGAACACAGAATTGAATTTGTTCGCGAAATTGACGGCGTGAAATATTACAACGACTCGAAGGCGACAAATACAGATTCCGCGATAAAGGCGTTGGAAACTTTTTCGGGAAATATAATTTTAATCGCGGGCGGCGACGATAAATTAACCGATTTGACAGATTTTTTAAAACTCGTCAACGAACGCGTCGATAATTTAATTTTGGTCGGCGATGCGGCGGAAAGGTTTAAAAAATCCGCGATTGAAAATAATTTCGACGAGAAAAAAATTCTTGAGGCGGGTTACTCGATGAAAAAAGCCGTTGACCTTGCGAAAAATATTTCTCACGCCGGGCAAGTTGTTTTGCTAAGTCCCGCCTGCGCAAGTTTCGATATGTACGATAATTTTGAGGAGCGCGGCAAAGATTTTAAAAAAATTGTCAACGAAATTTCCGGCCGCTAATCCCTACCCACTGCCCACTACCCACTTTTATGGAGGTGATAATTATGCTTGGACTTTATTTAAGAAAAATTATTTCGGCGGCGATTTTTGGAGCAATTATTTTTTTCATTCCGCAGGTTTTTGCCGCAAATGATTCGCAGTGGTACTGGCTGAAGTCCGACGAAAAGTACAGCAAATATTTCGATCCCGAATCAGTCACCGTAGTTAAAAAAGCCTTGACGGACAGCGGGCGCGAAGTTGCCACGGAAATTGAAGCGTGGACAAAAACAACTTACACTTATGACGGCGCGGCGGAGACGGTAAAAAGTTACGGAATTTCTTCAGTTCTGCCCGATCCCCGCGCTTTGAGTTACAGCCTGGCACTTTTCAGAATAAATCCGCAAACCCGCACTCTTCAATATGCCCGCGAAGATTTTTATAACTCGAAAAATCAAATTATCTGGTCAAAGGCGGACGGGCGCGTTAAGGAAATAAATTCTCAAGCCTTTGACGAGGATTTTTATGCGGCGATTGTGGACGAAGTTTTTAAACAGGGCGAAGTCGAACGCAAAAACGCCAAAGACCGCTGGATTGATCTTTGGACGTACACCGATAACAAAGGTTACACGACAAGCGTCAGCGCGGATACGACGACAATGCAACTCAAAGGAGCGAATTTGATTTTGTGGGAATGGCAGACGATAAAAAATGTTGACGGGCAGACTTTGGAAATTCGCTTTATGAAAAAAGCCGTCAACCTTCCGCAAGGCACGGAAAAAATTACTTCCGGCGAAATTTGGACTTCCTCGACAAAAAGATGGCGGGACTTGGAAGACGAAAACGACGGAAATTATGTAATGATCGATAATTCTTCGCCTGCTTATAAAGGTCTCGTCAGACTTCGCGCTTATGCAAAAGGTTATTCAAAATGGGTCACGCGTTACGCGATAAAATAATTTTTGACAAGTCAAATAAAAAATGGCGCATTCCGTCTGCGCCGTTTTTTTTTATGAAATTTTTTGCGGAAGAATTATTTTTTCTTCTTGTGCTTGGATTTTTTGGATTTGGCGGAATTTTTCGGGGATCGTGTGGCGTTGGCAATTTTCGCCTTAGCTTTTTGTTCCTGTTCCTTCTGTTTTTCGGTAGAATTTTTTTCGCGTTGCATCTTCGCATAATCCGCGCCGATTCCCGCAATTTTATGCTTAACGGTTGCAAGCGGGCTTTTAAAGAAAACTTTTTTCTGCGCGGAACTCATAATTTCCAAAAAATTTTTCGTGACATTTTCGCCGAAGCAGGGAGTTTCGCACTTTTCGCAAATGGGCTTGCCGATTCCGTAAGGGCAACGCTGAATTTTCAACATAACATTTGTCAAAAGCGCGGTACACTTTGAGCAAAGTTTTCCGTCAGTCGTTTCGTGGTGGGAGTTGCAATACGCGCCGAAAGTCTTGCGAATATGTTCTTTTTCTTGCGGCACGGTATTTTTCGGTTCGGGCGGCTTGCGCTTAGGCAGGAATTTTTTTATTTTATCCAGTATACTCATATCAAATTTCCTTTCGTCAAAACTTCGCTAATTTTAAATGTTGAAGCCGATAAAAGCAAGAATTATTTAGTCAGGGGTGTTGAAATGAAAAAAATTAAGCCGAAATCAAAAAAATTAAAAATTTCCGCGTGTTATATCGTGAAAAATTCTGCGGACGATTTAAAAATTTCGCTGGAAAGTCTGAAAAAATCCGTTGATGAAATTGTTGTGGTCGATACCGGTTCGACAGATTCTACTGCGGAAGTTGCAAAAAAATTCGGGGCGAAAATTTTTTATCGCGAGTGGGACGACGATTTTTCTGCGCCGAGAAATTTGGCTCTGGAAAAAGCGACGGGCGATTGGATTATTTTTTTGGACGCGGACGAATTTTTTACGAACGTGACGAAAAAAAATATTCGCGCGGCAATCGAACGCCTCGAACAGTTCAAACAGAACGGACTTTTAATTCATCTCGTCAACGTCGATAAAAATGTCGGCAATAAAATTTTGGACGCGCACTTTGTTTTGAGAATTTTTAAAAATCAAAAAAATCTTCATTACGTCGGAAAAATCCACGAAGAAATAAGAGTCGGCGAAAATCTTTTGAGCGAGGTGACTTTTGCGCCGCCGAATATTTTGACGATTTATCACACGGGCTATTCCGAGTCGTTGAATAAAGCTAAGGCGGAGAGAAATTTGGAACTTTTGCTTGAAGAGCTTGCCGAAACTGACGAGCCGCAGAGAATTTACGGTTATATCGCCGAGTGTTATAATGGCTTGGACGATTTTGAAAATGCCGAAAAATTTTCTCTAATGGATATTGAATCAAGCAGTAAGCAGAAAAATTTTTCTGCGCGGTCTTACAGAATTATTTTGAGCATTTTGGCGAAGGATTTGAGCAGAGCAGATGAGCGCGAAAAATTTGCAACTCTTGCGGTAAAAGATTTTCCCGCTTTCCCGGAATTTACTGCGGAGCTTGCGGAATGTTTTGCACAGCGCGGAGATTTTGAAAATGCCGTCGATTCAATGAAAAAGGCGTTGCAGAAATTTAAAACTTACAGGGAACTTGAGCCCATGCAATTCGACGAAAATCTTGCGAAGTTTGCGGAAAGTCGAATAAAATTGTGGCTTGAAAAAATAAATCGGAGGGAAAAAGATGCGGAAAATTAAAGTCAACAAAAAAGAACTTGAGCGGAAAAATAAAAAGGCCGTTAAGTTGGCAGACGAACTCACTTATCATTTTGAACAAACTCACGACGAAAAAAAAATGTTGGAGATTTCAAAAGCGATTTTGGAACTTAAACCTAACGACCCCGACCCTGTGGAAAAAGCGGCTTCAATTTGTATCGATCTCAAAAGACCCGAGCCGGCGGACGCTGTCGTCAAATATCTTGAAGAAAAGTTTGAGCCGTCTCCTTACAGATTATTTTTGCGTTCAAGAGTTTGCGACCTGCAGGCTGATTACGGCGGTTGCATAAAATACGCCGAAGAGGCTTTGCAGATGAAAAACCTTACCATGCTTGTGCGAATGATGTGTCACAACATTTTGGGGCACGCCTACCGTTACGCCGGAGACGCGATAAATTCTTTGAAACATTACGAAATCAGCGGCAAAATGGAATTTGATTCGATGCCTCCTTCTGTTGTAAAAAATCAGTGTGAAAATATTCGGCGCGAGGATTTTTGTAACTTCCTCTTCAGTTTGCACAATATCGACGTAAGCCGCGAAAAACTTTTTGAAGAAATTTGCGCCTTTAATAAACGTGTTGAGACTATCAAGCCATTTTCTCACGATCCGAAAACTCACCCGCAACACAAAAAAATTCGCATAGGTTACGTCTCGCCAGACATTCGCCGCCACGTCGTGACTTTTTTCAGTTACGCTTTTTTCAAGAGTTACGATAAAAGTCGTTTTGAAGTTTATATTTACGCGAAAAATCAAGAAGATAAAATTACGGCGGAATATAAACGCGGAGTTGACGGCTTCAGAAATGTTCTTTTCGACACGCCGCAAGCCGCCGCGCAAAAAATTAAGGACGACGAAATTGACATTCTTGTCGATCTTTCGGGACACACGGCGAATAATTGCATGCAAATTATGGCGTATAAACCCGCGCCGGTTCAAATAAGCGGCATCGGCTGGTTTAACACGACAGGACTTAAAACGATTGATTATTTTATGGTTGACAAATACACAGACCCTGTCGGCTTGAGCGAAGATTTTTTCACCGAAAAACTTTTGCGCCTTCAGCACAGTCATTTCTGTTACATGTGGCATGACAATCCGACAGTCGTCAATCCCGCGCCGTGCACGAAAAAAGGTTATATAACTTTCGTAAGTTTCAACAATCTCACCAAAGTTACCGACGAGGCTTTGAGGGTTTGGGCGAAAATTGTGAACGCCGTTCCCAACTCAAAACTTTATCTCAAGGGCAAGGCTTTCCGCGACCAATACGGAACGGATTATATGCTTAAGAGAATTGAGGCGGCGGGTTTATCTCTCGACAGGTTGATTTATGAAAAAGACGAACAGGAATATTTGCATAAATATTCTGAAGCGGACATCGCTCTGGACACTTTCCCTTATCCCGGCGGAGGCACGACTTGCGACGCGCTTTATATGGGCTTGCCTGTGATAACTTACATTTCGACTGAAAGGCACAATTCGCGTTTCGGTTACTCTCTTTTGAAAAATGTCGGGCTTGGCGAACTCTGCGCGTTTTCAGAAGAAGAATATATTCAAAAAGCTGTTGACCTTGCCAACGATTGGGACAGAATCCGCGATTATCATTTGACCATCCGCAGAAAAATGGAAGTTTCGCCGATTATGAACGACGGAATTTATATGGGCGAAGTTGAGCAGGCTTATGAAAAAATTTTCCACGCCTGGCAGGAAGGTAAAGAACTGCCCGATTTTCCGCAGGAGCCCGCGCCGATTCCTCCCGAGCAGGCGGAAATTTATTACAATCGCGCTTGCAGTTACGTCAACGCCGAAAAAGAAAATCCGAGTGCAAAGCCCGAACTTTCAATAAATATCAAGCGGGCTTTGTATTATTTCACTCTTGCCGCGCATTCCGACAAAAAGCATGACGCTGAAATTTATTTGATGATTGCCGCCTGCAAGTATGAACTTTTGGATTATGTCGGGGCTTACGAGGCAATTTGTAAGTGCGGAGAAATTATTTTTTCTAATGAAGATTACGAAGAAAAATTTTCACATAAATTTTTGCAACAATATCACGAACGACATGGAAAACTTTCGCTTCTTAACGGCGATCCCGTCGAGGCGGCGGAAAACTTCGATATGGCGGCAAAATTTTCTGACGAAGAATCTAAATTTAAGTTGGCGAGTTCCGCGCTTTTGAGTTTGCATTTTCTGGATATTTCCGCCGAAGACACGGCCGCGCCGCATTTTGAATATCAGCATCTTGTCGAAAATATTCAGCCTTACACCGAATATCACGAGCGCGGAGAAAAAATTAAAGTCGGTTACGTTTCCGCAGATTTCAGACAGCATGCAATGTTCCCCGTTACGCTTGGAATTATGCTTTGTCACGATAAAAATAAATTCGACGTGACTTGTTACAACTTAAACGAAAAGGACGACAACTACACGAACATTATTAAAAAAGGCGTTCCCAATTTTGTCGATGTAAAAGGCTTGAGTTATTCCGAACTTGCCGAAAAAATTCATAACGATAAAATTGACATTCTCGTTGACCTTTCGGGACATTCCGCGGGAAATGTTTTGCCTGTCTTCGCTTATAAACCTGCGCCGATTCAAGTCAGCGGGCTTGGTTATATGGCGACGACGGGACTTAAGGCGATGGATTATTTCATCACCGACGAAATTGTTGATCCGCCCGGCGAACATGAAAAATTTTTCACCGAAAAACTTTTGTATATGTCCAGCCAATTTTCTTACGCGCAAAGGTCCGATGTCAAAACTCCGCAGTTTGCTCCCTGCACTCAACGCGGCTATGTCGTCTTCGGGACAATTTGCAGGTATCAGAAAATCAGCAATGAAATGTTGCACGTCTGGAAAGAAATTTTAAATCGCGTGCCGAAATCCGTTTTGATGATGAGGGCGCAAGAATTTGCCAGCATTTCGACGAAAGACCACGCCTACGCACGAATGAAGGCGATAGGTTTCAATATGGATCAAGTTTTGTTTATGCCCGCAATTTCGGATTATATGAACGAAATTCTTGACCTTGATTTGGTTCTTGATACTTATCCTTACGTCGGGGGAAGTACGACTCTCGACGCGGTTTATATGGGTACGCCGGTTTTGACTTTTTACGGCGAAAGAAGAAGTACGCGTTTCGGTTTGAGCATTTTGAAAAATATCGGGCTTGCGGATTTGGCGGTCGATAACGTTCAGGATTACATAAATCGCGCGGTCGCTCTCGCGAACGATTGGGGAGCTCTCGACGCTCTTCATAAAAATTTGCGGACGATGTTGCAAAAATCTGAGGCATTAAGCCCGAAATATTACACTGAACGACTGGAAAAATATTTTGAAGAAATTTCGGGCAGGTGAAAATTTTTGTACGAATTGACTGTAAAAGCCGAATTTGAGGCGGCGCATTTCATAAAAAATTATCCCGGCAAATGCGCAAGACTTCACGGACATAACTGGATTGTCGAGGCGGTTGCGAAGGGCGGCGAACTCAACGAACTGGGAATTTTAATCGACTTCAAAATTTTGAAAGCCGAACTGAATAAAGTTCTTGACGAATTTGACCATCAATATTTGAACGAATTGGAAATTTTTGCAAAAAAAAATCCGACTGCGGAAATTTTGGCGAAAGTGATTTTTGAAAAACTTTCCGCGTCAGAAATTTTTTCGGGGAAAAATAAATTGACGGCGATAAAAGTTTATGAAACGCCGAAATCCTGCGTAACTTATTATCCCGATTGAGAACTTGTTTCACAAGTTCAGGGGACAGCGGATAGTGAACAGTGGAATTTTCCCCTACCCCCTACCCACTGTTCACTAACCACTAAATACAAATAATTTCGTCTGCAAAATTTATGACGGCTTGCCTGTGAGTGGCGATTACGATTGTTTTGCGCGACGAAATTTTTTTCAGCAGGGTTAAAACTTTTTTTTCGGAAATTTCATCAAGACCGGCTGTCGGCTCGTCGAGTAAAATCAGCGAAGAATTTTTTAAAAGTGCGCGGATAATTCCAAGGCGTTGGAGTTGTCCGCGACTTAATTTTTGTACGTTCGATAAATTTAATTTTAAATCGAGCGCGTTCAAAAGTTCAGGCAAATTTTTTGTGTCGAGTTGGTTGAACATCGAAAAATTTTCTGTCAGTGTTGCGTCGAACAAATGCGGAGATTGCGGCGAATAAGAAATTTTTTGCCAAAGTGATTCGCGTTGCATTTTTGAGGTCGGCAATTCGCTGAAAAAAATTTCTCCTTCCGTCGGCAAAATTAACCCCGCCAAAAGTTTCAGCAGTGTCGATTTTCCCGCGCCCGATTCGCCTGTTATCGCCGTGATTTTTCCCGCAGATATTTTTAAATTTATTCCGCTTACGGCGGGATTTTTTTTTCTCGGGTAAGTGTAAGAAACATTTTCTACTAAAATTTCCGGCGGCACTTTCAATTTTTCGATTTTGCTGGAAATTTTTTCTTCGCGCGACAAAAAATTTTTTATCCGTTCGAGTGAAGATTTTGCTGAAATTACGACGTGAAAGGCAATTCCCAATTTTCTTATCGGCAAAAAAAATTCAGGCGCGATTATCAGCAAAAATAACGCCGCATCAAATTCAACGCTCCCCGCGACAAGTCGAAGTCCCAACGTTACCGCCACGAGTGCGATTGATAAAGTTGTGATGAGTTCCAGCGCGAATGAGGAGACGAACGCAAATTTTAAAACGTCCAATGTTGCCGCAGAAGATTTTTCCGAGGTTTTTTTGAGTCGAACTGCCGCCGCGTCGATTCTGCCGAAAATTTTCAGCGCGGTTATCGCCGATAAAATTTCTTTAAATTCGCCGTTGAGTTTTTGAAGTTCGGTCCACGCGCGTTGATTTCTTTCCGCAGTGACTTTGCCGATTAAGTAAAGTAAAAACGGTGCGACTGGTAAGGTGACAAATAAAATTGCCGCCGTGATTTTGTCCGTGAAAATCGCGCAGATTAAAAACATCGGCAACAAAATTATTATTGAAGAAATATTCGGCGCGACTTTCAAAAAAAATTCTTCCGCCGTTTGAACCGTGTCGAAAATTAACGTCAAAACTTCTCCGCTTGAAATTTCTCTCCGCCAAATTTCCTCGTGCAATTTTTTTCTGAAATCCGTTTGAATTTTCAACGACCACTGAAAAAATTTTTTCGTCGCAAAATTTGAAATTAAAAATCTTGCCGAAAAAATCGCGAAGGCTTGAAATAAAATTTCCTCCGTCCGAAAATTTATCAGCTTGACCAAAAAACTCGCCGATAAAATTATCAAAATTCCTTCGACAAATTTTAACAACGCAAGAAACTTTCCATCTTTCCATCTTTTCATCTTTCCATCTCTCATAATTTTATTTGCAATTCGCCGAAATTATGTTATTATAACCGAAAAATTGAGTGGAAAAAAATCGTCGCTCAAAGTTTGTGTTTTCGGCAAGAGGGAGGATTGAGTTATGCTTAAAAGTATAGCGGTTATGACATCAGGCGGCGACAGTCCGGGAATGAATGCGGCAGTTCGCGCGGTTACCAGAACGGCTTTGCACATGGGCGTAAAAGTTTGGGGAATTCGCGGCGGCTATCACGGTTTGCTTGACGAAGAAATTTTTGAAATGGAGTCTAAAGACGTCGGTGATATTATTCAGCGCGGCGGAACTTTTCTCGGGACTGCGCGTTGCAAACGTTTCACCACACCGGAAGGGCGCATGCTCGGCTATAAAAATTTGGTTGACAGAGGTATTCAAGGTCTTGTCGTTGTCGGCGGGGACGGAAGTTTGCGCGGCGCATCGACTTTGAGCAAAGAAACCGGTCTGCCGATTGTCGGACTTCCCGGCACGATTGACAACGACGTTTGGGGCAGTGAATACACAATCGGCTGTGACACGGCGGCAAATACGATTCTCGACGCGATGAACAAACTGCGCGATACCGCCTCCGCTCACAGAAGAATTATCGTTCTTGAGGTTATGGGCAGAAACAGCGGCTGGCTCGCAATGGTTGCCGGAATTTCAGGCGGCGCGGAATATATTCTAGTTCCCGAAGAACCTTTCGACCTCGACGAAATTTGCGAAAGCATGAAAGCCGAATATGAAAAAGGCAAACGTTATATTTTGATGGTCGTTGCGGAAGGCGCGGGCAAAGCGGCGGAAATCGGTCCGATCGTTGCCGAAAAAACCGGGCGCGACACAAGAGTTTCAAAACTCGGACACATTCAGCGCGGCGGCTCTCCTTCAGTCATCGACCGCGTTAATGCAAGTCGACTCGGCGAAAATGCGGCACTGGCAATAATTTCCGGCTTGAGTGATATTGTCTTCGGCTTCAACCGCGGTCACGTCGTCTCAATAAATCTTCATGACGCAGTCAACAACAAAAAAACTCTCGATCCGCAATTTATGAGATTGGCAAGAGTTCTCGCATAAAAAAAATTTTTTATCTGAAAAAAATAGTCGCTCAATGTCGGGCGGCTTTTTTATTTGAGAAATTTGCGGACGATTTTTACAGACAAAATTTCCCAGCGCACACGGACGTGCGCCGCTGTCCGCCTAGTGAGCGTGACGC
>CAJOCT010000028.1:11925-34209 GCA_905236725.1 uncultured Selenomonadaceae bacterium
TTACTTTTCTTTGTCGGCACAAAGAAAAGTAACATTAAAAAAAATTTTCCATAAAGAATAATGGCATATCATCTGAAATTATGAACAGCTTCGCTCAATCTTTCATCGCGTCGAGTAATCTTTTGACGGGCAAAATTTTTAAAACCACCAGGCAAATTAAAGTTTCGGGGATTAAATAAGTTGCGTTTGCAGTGAGTGAATAAATTATCGGCGACATTCCTTCCGGCGCATATGACGCGAAAAATATCACGCCCGAAATAAAATGACAGATAAACCTTCCCACGAAAGCTAAAACTGTCGATAAAAATATTTTTTCGGGGAAAATTCCCGCCAACCCCATCGCCATAAACGGCAACGGGTAATCGAATAAAACTTGTATCGGGTGCAAGATGAACGGGTCTTGCAAAATATTTATCAGCCCGAAAATAAATCCCGCCAACGCTCCGACTCCCGCGCCGTATCTTAACGAAATTAAAATCAGCGGAATCATCGCGCCGAACGTTACCGATCCTCCTTGCGGGAAATGATAAATTTTCAAGTAATGCAGGACGATTGAAAAAGCCAACATCAGCGAAATATTTATCAACATTCGCGTCGAAAATTTTATTTTCCGCGAATACAGCGCGAATAAAATTAAAATCAGCACGCCGATTAAAGCCGCCAGACTTGTCGGGCTTTGCAAGATTGTCAAAAAATTTTCCAACATTTTAATCCCTCCAAAAAAAATTGGAGACTGCCGATAAGACAATCTCCATGTAAAAAAATTTATTCCTACGTCGGCATTGTCCGAATCAGGTTCCCGGGTCGAAATTTCAAATTTCCTCTCAGCCCGTTCCGCGAGCTCCCCGCAAATATTCAGTTATTTTTTATCGTTATAAATTATTTTATGAACTCTCTTAACGATTGAAACAATAATTCCGGGTCGACGGGTTTCGCCAAATGCGCGTTCATTCCCGCCTGCAATGAGCGTTGAACATCTTCGTCAAAGGCGTTCGCCGTCATTGCCAAGATCGGAATTGTTTTTGCGTCGTCACGGTCGAGTGCGCGAATGGTTTCCGTCGCTTTTAATCCGTCCATCACCGGCATGCGAATATCCATCAGCACCGCCGAATAATATCCCGGCGGTTTTTCTTTGAACATATCGACGGCAATTTGTCCGTTTTCCGCGTGCTCCGATTCCATTCCCTGCATTTCCAAAAGCATCATCATAATTTCCGCGTTGACGGGCATATCTTCCACGACTAAAATTTTTCGCCCTTCAAGATTGACCGGCTCAACTTTTTTTGTGTGCTGTTTTTTTCGACGAATTATTTGCTGAAATTCATAAATTAAATTTGTCGAGGAAAGCGGCTTTGCAATGAAGTCATCGACTCCCGCTTCGAGTGCCTCCTGCTCAACTTCAAACCAATCGTAAGCAGTCAAAATTATCACGGTCGGTTCGTCGCCGATAATTTTTCTGATGTCCCGCGTGAGTTCGATTCCGTTTTTGTTCGGCATTTTCAAATCGACAAGAATTAAATTATATTCATCGCGGCGAGCGTGGCGAAGTCGAATCATATGCAAAGCCTCATCGCCGTTTATGCAAATATCTGAAGAAATTCCCGCCTCGCTCAAAATGGTTTTCGCATGGTCGCAGGCAATCGGATCGTCGTCAATCGTCAAAACAGAAAAATCTTGCGGGCTGAAAATTTCTTCGCCCTCGTCTTCCGCGCGGAGAGAATCTTTGAGCGGCAAAGTCACGGTAAAAGTCGTGCCGATATTTTTTTCTGAATCGACGGAAATCGTGCCGTTCATCATATCGACAATATTTTTCGTTATGGCGAGACCCAAACCGCTCCCGCCGTATTTTGAAGTAGTCGTGCCGTCCTCTTGACTGAATGGCTCAAAAATTTTCGACAGATAACTTTTTTCAATCCCGATACCCGTGTCTTTTATGACGAATTTAAAAGTGGAATTATTTTCAAATTGCGCGGTGCATTCCACGTCAAGAAAAATTTTTCCGCCGGAATCGGTGAATTTTATCGCATTGCTCAAAATATTTATCAAAACTTGTTTTAACTTCATGTCGTCACCGATGTAATAATTTTTTATCGGACCGCTCATGGTGAGAGCAAAGACAAGATTTTTTTCGTTGCATTGAGTTTTGATAAGCGTTTCAATTTGATTGATAAATGCGCGGAAAGAAAATTCTTCGTTGTGCAGAGTTGTCCGCCCGCTCTCAATTCTGCTCATATCCAAAATATCGTTGACGAGCGAAAGCAGATAACGCGCACTTGAACCGATTTTTTCCAGATGATCTTTTATCGCGTCGGAAATATTTTTTTCGTGAAGGGCGATTGCGTCAAGTCCGATAATTGCATTCATCGGCGTGCGAATTTCGTGACTCATTCGCGAAAGGAACGCGGATTTTGCAATATTCGCCTGATTGGACTCTTCCAAAGCCTCGCGCAGTCGATTGTTTTGCTCCATTTGTTTACGCTGAATTTCGGTCGTGTCGGATTTGAGCAGAATAAAAAATTTTGAGCGCGGGTCAACTGTGAAAAAATCGAAACGCTTGTAATAAATTTCTCCGTCGATTTCGCAGGCAATGTTTACGATATACGGTTCTTTTTCGCGAAGATTTTTTTCAATCGTCTCAAGTTTCAGCGCGTCGGCTTGAATTTCTTTCGCTTCGTCGTCGCCGTGCAAAACAGGGAAAACTTGATTTTTTAAATAATCGTTGTATTTTCCCGTGCGCGTTATCGGAAAAATATTTCCCTTCGCAATCCCGGACGCATCGCCGACAACCACGCCGTATTTTCCCTCCGACAAATAAGAAACCATATCGAATTGCCGAGCCAAAATTTTCTCCAGCAAGGTATTTTCGACTTTTTCTTTAATCGCCTCTTGTTCGGAAATAAACGCGATAATTTCGCCGGTTATCGGGTGACGAGTCAAAGCCACCGTATATTTTATGTAACAGTAACGCCCGTCTTTTCTGCGCGAGAGTAAAAAAAATGAAATTTGCGGTTGACCTGTCAAATATTTTTTCATCAGATTTTCGACGCTCATTTGACGCAAAAAAAGTTCTCGCTCTTCGTCGATTGCGTAACTTTCTGCGCGAAGGCGGATAACTTCCGAATATGGACGAATGACCGAATCGGTTGCGAATAAATCTTTGCCTTTGAGGTCTTCAATTTTATTTTTCGTCAAATTCACGCGAAACATTCCGAGAGTCCTGTCATTTTCGCGATAAAAATTATTTCCCATTGACGTATAAGTCGAGCGCAATCTTTCCGCGTAAACAATCGACGAAGTCACATCAAAATAAGTCGCGTAAATATATTTTTCGCCAAACTCTTCGATGAACGAGTAAAAAACTTTGCACCAAATTTCATTATCTTTCGCAGTGATTTTCCGTATCGTCAAATAATTTTTCCCGTCTTCGGAAACTTTTCGGCGCAACATTCTTTTGACGGCAAGTCTGTCGTCAAAGTGCGTGTTCAAAATATACCCCTGCCCCTTCATCATCATCGCGGCCTCATCTTCCGTACATTCCATCAAGTCCGCAAATTCTTTCGAGACAAAAATACATTCCAAATTCCCGTCAACTTTTTCGCGCAATAAAATTCCCGCAACTCTCATTTGACGAATTGAATTTAAAAAATGCACTTGAACGGCTTTTTCTTCGTAAGTCGATACATTTGTCAAAAAAAATCCGCCGAAAGGTTCCGGCAAGTTCAAAATCGGTTGAAAGTGAACGAGTAAATTTTTATTATGAAGGTAAGTTGAAAATTCTTTCGGCTCTTCGGTGAAAAATTTTTTCATCATGTTCAAGGCTTTTTCATTGAAAACATTTTCGCCGGGAATCGATGCGCCGAGAAAAATTTTATTTCCGTAAAATTTTTTCCATTCGAGGATAAATTTTTTATTGCCGTAAACAATTCGACAGTCGCAAATATTTTTTTTGTCGTCCAAGACGGCTTTATAAATAAAAACCATCAGGGGCAGGTCGTCATAAATTGAAGTGTCAAAAGGCAGAGAATTTTTCATTGCAACCTCCGTGTCAGGCGAAAAAATTTTTTGTATCAAATTTTTTCAGATAATAACACAATCGCGGTTAAAGTTTCAACTAAAAAAAGTTTTCGGGCGCGGATTATTGCAGAATTTTTATTAAAGATATAAAATTTGATTCAGTTTCAGAAAAAGGAGAGTTAATGAAATGCGAGAGTTGATGTTGGGAAATAAAGCAATCGCGCGCGGACTTTTTGAGGCGGGAGTTTGTTTTGTTTCGAGTTATCCCGGCACGCCTTCGACGGAAATCACCGAAGAGGCGGCGAAGTTTGATGAAATTTATTGCGAGTGGGCACCGAATGAAAAAGTTGCGATGGAGTCGGCTTTCGGAGCAAGTTTGGCGGGACGCAGAGCTTTTTGCGGACAAAAACACGTCGGCTTGAACGTCGCGGCAGATCCGCTTTTCACGATGAGTTACACGGGAGTCAACGCGGGATTGGTCGTAGTCGTGGCGGACGATGCGGGAATGCATTCTTCGCAAAACGAGCAGGACAGTCGCCATTATGCAATCGCCGCAAAAGTTCCGATGTTGGAGCCGTCAGATTCTGCGGAGGCGTTGGAATTTACAAAACTTGCTTACGAAATTTCCGAAATGTTCGACACGCCGGTTATTATAAAAATGTGTACGCGAATTGCTCACAGTCAATCACTTGTCGAAACTCACGAAAGAATTGACGTAAAAAAAACTTACGAAAAAAATATTCCGAAATATGTGATGATGCCCGGCAATGCAAAAAAACGTCACCCGATTGTCGAAGAGCGGACGAGAAATTTAATCGATTACGCGGAAAAAACTCCTCTCAATCGCGAAGAAATTTTTTCGGACAAAGTTGGAATTATCACTTCATCAACTTGTTATCAATACGTCAAAGAAGTTTTCGGCGATTCTGTCAGCGTTTTGAAACTCGGTATGGTTAATCCTCTGCCGCCCGAACTTATCAAAAATTTCGCGGCGAAGGTTAAAAAATTATTTGTTGTCGAAGAACTGGACGACGTTATCGAAAGTTTTGTAAAATCTCTGGGAATTGCGGTTGAGGGAAAAAATATTTTGCCGAATATCGACGAATTTTCACAGAATTTAATTGCAAAATCTTTCGGCAAATTAGTTGACAGCGGAAAGTTGACAGTTGACGGTAATTTGGCTGACAAATTAACAAACTCACTGAAAACTGATAACTGTGAACTGACAACTGATATTCCTCCTCGTCCGCCGGTAATGTGCGCGGGCTGTCCACATCGCGGACTTTTCTACACGCTGAAAAAAAATAAATGCACCGTTCTCGGCGACATCGGCTGTTATACTCTCGGCGCAGTTCCCCCGCTCGGCGCGATTGAAATGACTTTGTGCATGGGCGCATCAATCGGAGCAACTCACGGATTTAACAAGATGCTCGGCAAGGAAAGCGAAAATAAAACTGTCGGGGTTATCGGCGATTCGACTTTTGTTCATTCGGGAATGACGGGACTCGCGAACGTTGCCTACAATCAATCGAACTCGACGATAATTATTTTGGACAACTCGATAACGGGCATGACCGGTCACCAACAAAATCCGACGACGGGATTTAATATAAAAGGCGATCCTGCGGGGAAAATAAATCTCGAAGCACTCGTCAAGGCAATGGGAATTGAGCGCGTCAAAGTCGTCGATCCGTACAATTTAAAAGAGTGCGACGAAGTTTTGAAAGAAGAACTCAAAGCCGCCGAACCTTCAGTAATTATTTCGCGCAGACCTTGCGCACTTTTGAAATACGTCAAACATAATCCGCCGCTTAAAGTCAACTCTGAAAAATGTATCGGCTGCAAATCTTGCATGAAAATCGGCTGTCCCGCAATTTCGATGAAGGACGGCAAGGCGGTTGTCGATTCAACTCAATGCGTCGGCTGTAATGTTTGCAGTCAACTTTGCCCGAAAAAAGCCTTTGAATAAAAAATTTTTGTAAAAGGAGAATGTTTTATGGAAATGACAAAAACTACTCTCGGAGTGTGGATTCTTTTTAAATTGAAAGGTCGTTTGGACGCGAACAGTGCGCCTGAACTCGACAAAGAATTGGAATCTGAAATTGAGAACCGCCTCGACATTGTTTTGGATTTCAGCGAATTGGATTTTATCAGCAGTATGGGACTTCGCTCGATTATGCAGGCGGCGAAAAAAACTTATGAAGTCCGTCACCGCGTCGCAATTTGCGGGATGAAAGGCATGGTCAAAGACACGCTTGAATCTTCGGGAATGACCGGGCTTGTCGATGTTTATGACGATCTTTCAAAACTTCCGTTTGCGTACGACGTTCCCATCAAGCACGATTAGTTTCGGAGGTAAGTTGATGAAAACAAAAAATATTATAATCGTCGGGGTCGGCGGGCAGGGGTCATTGCTTGCCAGTAAAATTTTGGGACATTTGCTTTTGAGTCAAGGTTACGATGTGAAAGTTTCGGAAGTGCACGGAATGAGTCAGCGCGGCGGCAGTGTTATAACTTATGTGCGTTTCGGCGATAAAGTTTATTCCCCCGTCGTCGATAAAGGCGAGGCGGATTTTATCGTGTCGTTTGAAATTTTGGAAACTGCGCGGTGGCTGGATTATCTCAAACCTGACGGACAGATTGTCACGAACACTCAACAAATCGACCCGATGCCGGTTATCACGGGCGCGGCGAAGTATCCTGAAAATCTCGTCGAAAAAATGAAGGCGAAAAATTTTAAAGTTGACGCGATGAACTGCCTTGAACTTGCGAAAAAAGCCGGTTCACAAAAAGCCGTCAATATCGTTTTGCTCGGCAGGCTTTCGCATTATTTCGATATTCCCGAAGAGGCTTGGCAAAAATCTCTTGAGGCAAATGTTCCGCCGAAATTTTTGGAACTCAATAAAAAAGCCTTCGAGCTTGGAAAAATCGCTGAAGGCTGAAAATTTTTTTATCAATTTAAAAATTCTTCGGGCGTGACAGCTTTTAACGAAGAAATTGCAACTTCAATCATTGAATCGTCAGGTTCGCGCGTCGTCAAATACTGAAGCCAAAGTCCCGGCATTATCGCAAGGCGCACGAAAGAATTTTTTGAACGTCCCGCGAATCGAATTATTTCATAAGAAATTCCCGCAACGACCGGCAATAAAATTATTCGCGAAGAAATTCTGAGCCACAAATCCGGCCAGCCCAAAAACGCGAAAACAAAAATACTCACAATCATAACTATCAATAAAAATGCAGTTCCGCATCTCGGATGGAGACGCGGAAATTTTTTTACATTTTCCACCGTCAAAGGCAAATTCGCCTCGTAACAGAAAATTGTTTTATGTTCCGCGCCGTGATATTGAAAAACTCGCTGAATATCTTTCATTCTTGAGATAAAAAAAATGTACGCGAAAAAAATTATCAGCCGCAAAAATCCTTCCGCCAAATTCAAAATAAAATGATCTTCGGTCAATGTGTTTAAAAATTTTGCGGCAAAAGTCGGAATCGCGATAAATAAGACGCACGCCAATAACAGCGCGAAAAAAATTGTCGCAATCATTTCTGTATCGCTTAGTTGTTCGTCTTCCTCGCCTGCCGCCTGCGCCGAAAATGACAAAGATTTTATTCCCAAAATCAAACTCTCGAACAAAGTCACCGACCCGCGCAGAAGAGGCAGTTTTAAAATCGGATATTTATCTGAAATTGAATTTACCGGCTTGACTTGAACATTTATATTTCCGTCAGGTTCGCGGACAGCCGTCGCAACTTTGCCGAATCCGCGCATCATTACGCCTTCGATAACTGCCTGCCCGCCGACGATTGGTTTTTCCATCAAAACACCTCCAAAAATTTTCGCTAATGTTACATCATTTGAAAAAAATTTTCCACTGTTGCATTTATAAAAAATTTATTGCAAAATAATCGGCAAATTTATTTTTCGAGGAGAAATTTTTTATGAAAAAAATTTTGCCGATTCAAAACGGTCTGCGCGGAGAAATAAAAATTCCCGGCGATAAATCAATTTCGCATCGGGCAATTATGATTTCAAGTCTGGGAAATTCTGAAGTCGAAATTGAAAATTTTTTACTCGGCGCAGATTGCCTTTCAACAATCGACTGTATGAAAAAATTGGGCGTTGAAATAAAAATTGACGGCGAAAAAATTTTTGTCAAAGGTCGCGGACTTTTTGGACTTTGCGAACCGACAGAAATTTTGGACGCGGGAAATTCGGGAACGACTTTAAGGCTTTTACTCGGATTGACTGCGCCGCAAAATTTTTTCGTAACTTTCACGGGCGATAAATCTTTGACGCAAAGACCGATGGCAAGAGTGATAAAACCTTTGACGGAAATGGGCGCGAAAATTTTCGGACGAAATGAAAATAAAAATTTGCCGATTTCAGTTTTAAATTCGGGAAAAAAATTGCGCGGAATTTTTTATCAAATGCCCGTTGCAAGTGCGCAGGTAAAATCCGCGATAATTTTTTCCGCACTCTTCGCAGATTCGTCGACAAAAATTATTGAGCCGTACCCTTCGCGAAATCATACAGAAAAAATGCTGAAATCATTCGGCGCAAAAATCGAAACTTCAGGCAACGAAATAAAAATTTTTCCCGCAGAAAATTTAATCGCGCCGAAAAAAATAATCGTGCCCGGCGATATTTCCAGCGCGGCTTATTGGATTGTTTTGGCGACGATTTTAAAAAATTCCGAAGTGATTATAAAAAATGTCGGGATAAATGAGACTCGGACGGGAATTTTGGATATTTTGAAAAAAATGGGCGCGAAAATTGAAATTTTAAATCAGCGTGAGAGCGGCGGAGAAATTTCTGCGGATTTAAAAATTATTTCCTCAAAACTTCACGGCACGAAATTTGGCGGCGAAATGATTCCGCGTTTGATTGACGAAATTCCTGCGCTCACGGTGGCGGCGGCATTTGCGGAGGGCGAAACTGTTATTCACGATGTCGGGGAACTTCGAGTAAAAGAAACTGACAGACTCGCGGCGATTGTCGAAGAATTCAATAAAATTTCCCCGCAAAGTTTTGATTCGACGGAAGACAGTTTGATAATTCGCGGCGGCAGAGAAAAATTTTTCGCCGAGTGCAAAACTCACGCGGATCATCGAATGGCGATGTCACTTTCAATTTTCGGGGCGGCGGCGAACGGTGTAGAAATTGACGACGAAAGTTGCGTAAAAATTTCTTATCCCGATTTCTTTGACATTTTTTGAGCGATAGAGGATTTTTTCAGATAAAAAAGAAATTATTTTTCGAGGAGGCAAAGTTATGGCGAAAGAAAAAGTTCATAAAGATGTTGTGATAGTCGGCGCGGGAATGGCGGGATTGACTGCGGCTCTTTACTGCGGGCGAATGAATCTTGACACTTTGGTTTTGGAAAATGCACTTGTCGGCGGACAAATTGCCAATGCCGTCGGAATTGAAAATTTTCCGGGATTTATCAGCGTTTCCGGCAGTGATTTAATTTCGACCGTTCAACAGCAGGCGGAAAATTTCGGCGCGGTGATTGATGAATTTGATTCGATTGAAAAAGTCACGCTGAAAGAAAATCCGAAAATTATCGAGACTGAAGGAAAAATTTATCTTGCGGACGTTGTGATAATCGCGTCGGGGATGAATCGCAGAAAACTTCCTCTGCCCGAAGAAAAAAAATTTGCGGGGCGCGGCGTTCATTACTGCGAACTTTGCGACGGTCATATGTATCAGAACAAAATTATTGCGGTTATGGGCGGCGGAAATGCGGCTCTTGATGCGGCGAATTTTTTGACGAAGTACGCGGAAAAATTGTATATAATTCATCGCAGTGAGTTTCGCGCGGATGAAGTTACTCAAAATCGCGTCAAAAAAAATCCGAAAATCGAAATTTTTTTGCAGACCGAAATAAAAAAACTTTTCGGCGATAAAAAACTTGAGAGCGTCGAAATTCTTGATAAAAAATCCGGCGAGACAAAAAATTTGCAGGTTGACGGAATTTTTGTTAATATCGGCGTTGTTCCGAATACCGAACTTTTCAAAGACGAATTAAATTTAAGTCAAAGCGGTCGAATTATCGCCGGCGAAGACTGCAAAACAAATATCGCGGGAGTTTTTGCGGCGGGCGACGTTCGAGAAAAAGAAATTCGCCAACTCACGACTGCGGCGGCTGACGGAACTGCTGCGGCACTTCTCGCCGAAAAATATTTGTCTAAATTGAAAGGAGATTTTTAAATTGGTTAAAGTTTATTCTTTTGAATCGTGCCCTTGGTGCAACAAATTGAAAAAATATCTTACTTCTCGCGGCGTTGAATACGAAGTTCGCGATATTGAACTTGACGAAGAGGCGGCTAAAGAGTGTCAGAAAATTTCCGGCGACTTGACCGTTCCCGTCACGACCGTTGACGGCAAAAATTATGTTCTCGGCTTCGACAAGGCGAAAATTGACGCTCTGCTCGGAATTTAAGGAGGATTTTTCATGAGCATTTACGATTTCACCGTTAAAACCAACAAAGGCGTTGAAAAAAATCTCGGCGATTACAAGGGCAAAGTTTTGCTCATCGTCAACACTGCGTCCAAGTGCGGCTTCACTCCGCAGTTTGAAGAACTTCAGGAACTTTACAAAACTTACAAAGATCGCGGTCTTGAAATTCTCGGTTTCCCCTGCAATCAGTTTGCGGAACAGGATCCCGGCACGGCGGAGGAAATTCAGAGTTTCTGCAAATTGAATTACGGCGTGACTTTCCAAATTTTTGAAAAAGGCGACGTTCGCGGAGAAACTGCTCAGCCGCTTTTCAAATATCTCACGGCGCAAAAAGGTTTCAAAGGTTTTGATAAATCTCACCCGATAGCGGAAAAATTGGAAGAAGCTTTGAAAAAAAATTTCCCCGAATACCTTGAAGGCGACGGAATTAAATGGAACTTCACGAAATTTTTAATCGACAAAAACGGCAATGTCGTCGAAAGATTTGAGCCGACCACCACGCCGAAATCTATCGCCGCGGATATTGAAAAACTTTTGTAAAAAATTTTTTTGACCGACATGAAAAAATCCTCCATAATTTTTCATGGGGGATTTTTATTTTGCAAAAATTTTTTTTCAGTCTATAAAGTTTTTTGATAAGAATGAAAACCCGCGCTCACGGATGAGCGCACCGAAAGTAGCAGACAGTGAACAGTGGTTAGTGGTTAGAAAAGACTGCCCACTGTTCACTAACCACTAACCACTACATTGTCGGCTCAAAGAAAAGTAAGTTCCAACATCTTTCACTAAAAAAATTATTGCTAAAGATAAATTGAAAGGAGAAAATATTTCATGAAAAAAATTATCGCGGTTGACGGACCTGCGGGCGCGGGAAAATCCACCGTTTCAAAAATCGTCGCGGCAAAACTCGGCTACACTTACATCGATACCGGCGCAATGTATCGCGCTGTCGGCTTTGAATGTAATGCGCAATGCGTAATGCGTAATGCGCAATTGACGGAGGATTTTATAAACGAAATCACGCGGGATATTGATATTAAACTGGACGCGGAGGGAAAAGTTTTCGTCAACGGCGAAGAGGTCACAAAAAAAATTCGCACTCCCGAAGTCAGCAAACTTGCGTCCGACGTTTCAAAATTCGACTTCGTCAGAAAAAAATTAACCGACCTTCAAAGAAAAATGGCGGCACAGGGAAAAGTTATCATGGACGGGAGAGACATCGGCACGGTTGTTTTGCCCGACGCCGATTTAAAAATTTTTCTAACCGCGTCAATCGAAGAAAGAGCCCGCAGAAGATTTGACGAACTCAGCGCGAAAGGTCAAGCCGTCGAACTTTCCGCGATTGAAAAAGAAATTGCCGCGCGGGACAAGCAGGACTCCGAAAGAAAAATTGCGCCGCTGAAAAAAGCCGATGACGCAATTTTACTTGACACAACAAATTTATCGGTCGAAGAGGTCGTCAATAAAATTTTGGATTTGGCAAGATAGGGATTTTTCCCTTTGCGTTGAATTAAATCGCGAATAAATTTGTGGAGGGGAAAAAATTGGCTGATGTAAAGCAAAACGATCAAGAGCAGGTAAATCGAGTCAGGGAATCTGTGGACGAAATCGTTAATATCACTAACAAGGTTTATGACGCGGTCGAACAGTTTTCAAAAAGTGCCGCGTCACTTGCCGCCGCCGGTAAAGAGTCGATGAAACAGGCGAAACTCTTGGAGGAGAAAAATGCCGATACCGTTCGCGTCATCGAATTTATCACGAACATTGCGGGGCAAACAAATTTGCTCGGACTCAACGCGGCGATAGAGGCGGCGCGTGCCGGCGAGTTGGGACGCGGTTTTGCAGTCGTCGCGGAAGAAGTCAGGAAACTTGCCGAACAGTCCAGAGAGGCGACGGAAAAAATTCAAACCACGCTCAACCAAATGAACGCGGCTGTTGAAGAAATTTCCCAGTCTATCGAAAACACAAGTCATATCAGCGAGGAACAGGCCGCCTCGACTGCGGAAATCACGGCGAATCTTTTGCGCGCGAAAGATGCGGCGAAAGAACTTCAAAATTATATGAAAAACGTCAGGTAAGGAGATTTTATTATTGGACGAAAAAAATTTGAATGAAACTTTACAGGCGGAGGAAAATATCGAAATCCACGTTGACGCGGAAAGTGCTCAAGTCGGCGCGGTTGACGGCGAATATGACGCGAATCAAATTCAAATTCTCGAAGGTCTTGAGGCTGTCAGACTTCGTCCGGGCATGTACATCGGCTCGACTTCCGAGCGAGGTTTACATCACCTGGTTTACGAAGTTGTTGACAACTCAATCGACGAGGCTCTTGCCGGTTTTTGCACAGATATAAACGTCACGATTGAAAAAGATAATTCGATAACCGTTTCGGACAACGGGCGCGGTATTCCCGTCGATATGCACGAGTCCGGCAAACCTGCCGTTGAAGTTGTTTTGACTGTTTTGCATGCGGGCGGAAAATTCGGCGGCGAAGGTTACAAAGTCAGCGGCGGACTTCACGGCGTGGGCGTTTCGGTCGTTAATGCGCTGTCGAAGTCGATGGAAGTTGAAGTCAAGCGCGACGGAAAAATTCATCGCATAACTTTTGCACGCGGCGAAACTGTCGAACCTCTGCACGTTATCGGGACGGCGGAGGATACGGGGACGAAAGTTCATTTCGTGCCGGACGAAGAAATTTTCACCGTGACGACTTTTAATTACGACACTTTAAAATATCGTCTTCGCGAACTTGCATTTTTGAACAGCGGAATAAAAATTACTTTGACCGATAAGCGCGAGGAAGGTCGCGAAAACGAATTTCACTTTGAGGGCGGTATTCGTTCCTTCGTCGAACATCTCAACCGAAAGAAAACCAAAATTAACGACACGCCGATTTATTTCAACGGCAAGCGCGACGATGCGGTTGTTGAAATTGCGATGCAGTATAACGACAGTTATCAGGAGAATATTTTCAGCTACGTCAACAATATCAACACCGAAGAGGGCGGCACTCATCTCGTCGGCTTCAAGGCGGCTTTAACTCGTGTTGCCAATGATTTTGCGAAACGTTTAAACCTGCTGAAAAATGCCGATTCGACTTTGAGCGGTGAAGACGTTCGCGAAGGTTTGACCTGCGTCATCAGCGTCAAACTTCACAATCCGCAATTCGAGGGACAGACGAAAACCAAACTCGGCAACTCTGAAATTCGCACTCTCGTCAACACCGTCACCGGCGAAGGCTTAAGCGAATTTTTTGAGGAAAATCCCGCAATCACGAAACAAATTCTTGAAAAATCCGTGATGGCTGCCCGCGCTCGTGAGGCGGCAAGAAAAGCCCGTGAACTTACCCGCAGAAAAAATGCGCTTGAAGTTTCCAGCTTGCCCGGCAAACTCGCGGACTGTTCAATCAAAGACCCGGACAAAGCTGAAATTTATATCGTTGAGGGTGACAGTGCGGGCGGCTCGGCTAAACAAGGTCGCGACAGAAGATTTCAAGCGATTTTGCCTTTGCGCGGAAAAATTTTGAACGTCGAAAAAGCTCGGCTGGATAAAATTTTTGCAAACGCCGAAATTCGCACGATGATAACCGCTTTCGGGACGGGCATTTCTGAAGATTTTGACCTTACAAAAAGACGTTACGGAAAAATTATCATAATGACCGATGCGGATGTTGACGGCGCACACATTCGGACTTTGCTTTTAACTTTTTTCTACCGCTACATGAAACCGTTGATCGAACACGGGCACGTTTACATTGCACAGCCGCCGCTTTATCAAATTCGCAAGGGAAAAAATCACTGGTACACTTACAGCGACGAAGAACTGGCGAAAAAACTTGACGAGGTCGGGCGCGACGGTTCGACGGTTCAGCGTTATAAAGGTCTCGGCGAAATGAATCCCGAACAACTTTGGGAAACGACGATGGACCCTTCAGGGCGAACGATGTTAAGGGTTGAAATTGAAGACGCGGCGGAGGCTGATGAACTCTTTACAGTCTTGATGGGCGACGAAGTTGCTCCGCGCCGTCAATTTATTGAGGAAAATGCCCTGCTTGTAAAAAATCTCGATATTTAAAAAAAAATTTATCCCGTCAAAGTCGGCGGGATTTTTTTTGCAGGAAAATTTTTTGAAGAAATTATGAGTGAGGTTTTTTGATGATAAGCGTTACAAAACTTTTATTTGCGAAAAATTATTTCGGCGATACTCTGCGTTATACAAAAAACGCGTATAAAATGAAAAGTGGCGCGGCTGAAGGTATGGGACCGGTCGTCGTGTGGAATTCGACGAAAACTTGCAATTTGAAATGTCGTCATTGTTATATGAATTCTGACGCGAAAAAATATTCTGATGAACTTTCGACGGCTGAGGCGAAAAAATTTATTGACGATCTTGCCGATTTTAAAGTTCCCGTACTTTTATTTTCGGGCGGTGAACCGTTGATTCGTCCAGATTTTTTTGAACTTGCGGAATATGCGGCGAAAAAAAATGTTCGCCCGACTCTTTCGACGAACGGAACTTTGATAACTCGCGAAGTTGCGGAAAAAATAAAAAATATCGGCATTGGTTATGTCGGAATTTCTCTTGACGGTCTGAAAGATGTCAATGATAAATTTCGCGGCGTTGCGGGTGCTTATGAAAAAGCGATGCAGGGAATTGAAAATTGCGTGGCGGTCAATCAGCGCGTCGGATTAAGATTCACGATTAACCGTCATAATTTTGAGGAACTGGACAAAATTTTTGACTTCATTGAAGAAAAAAAAATTAACCGCGTCTGCTTTTATCACCTGGTTTATTCGGGGCGCGGCAGTCAAATGATTGATGAAGATGTTACGCCTGAAGAATCGCGGCGGGCGATGGATAAAATCATTGAGCGCACGAAAGATTTTGAGCGGCGCGGGCTGGAAAAAGAAATTTTGACTGTCGATAATCACTGCGACGGCGTTTATATGTACCTGAAATCTCTTTACGAAGGCGACGAAGAAACTGCCGCACAAATTAAAAAATTTATTTCGATGAACGGCGGAAATCGTTCGGGAATTGCTTTTGCGGAAGTCGATCCGCTTGGTTATGTTCACCCTGACCAGTTCACTCAACATTATACTTTCGGAAATGTTCGAGAAAAAAAATTCGGCGAAATTTGGAACGATTTATCAAACCCGATTCTTGCGGGATTAAAAGACAGAAAAAAACTTTTGAAAGGTCGTTGCGCAAAATGTAAATTTCTCGACAATTGCAACGGAAATTTCAGAACTCGCGCGGAGGCTCGTACGGGAGATTTTTGGGAGTCGGATCCGGCTTGTTATCTGACTGACGAAGAAATTTTTAACTGAAAATAATTTTTGCAAAAAAAAATTCCCCGAGATTTTTTTTTCGGGGAAAAATTTTTTTATTGAACTTTTGCTTTGAGTTGTTCTTGAAGTTGTTTAATTTGGTTTTGAAGTTGAATGATGTTGAGGTTGAAAACGTTCATTCTTGCGAAGAAAAATGCGGTGAGCGCGGTTTTATCTTTTACCTGCGCGAGTTCTCTGCGCGTGAGTGCGTCAAGTTGAGGCGGCGGGACTTTGCTGTAAAGTTCAATCAAAATTCGCGTGTAATCGATGTGCCGAATAAAATAATCGAACACGGAATATTTAAACTCGGGTCTCTGCTTGAAAAGTTCAAAATTATCCATAAAACTTTCCAAAATATCAATACTGCGGAAAATATCGCCGGCTTTTTTATGCATACACTTTTCAACGTCCGAAAGAACTTCTCGCGAATTTGAATTTTGCCGAAATCTCCATACGTAAAAAGTATTGGGAATCTGCAAAATTTTTTTCGCGGAACAAATTATCAAAAAGCTGAAAAGTACGTCGTCGGCAATGCTGAGGTTGGAAAATTTTAAATCTTTTTCCATCAAAAAATTTCTGCGAATGAGATAATGCCACGGCTCGCATCTCATTCTGCCCGTTATAATCGTCTGAACTCTTTCCGCCAAATTATCCGATAAAAAAGTTTCGGAGTTGACAGCCGCGCCGTCACGTTTAAATTCACGGAGCAAATTTTTATCCGTGGTGACAGTTTCGCCGGGCGCAAGATAACAATTATCCGCGTGAATCACATCGGCGGGAAAATTTTCAGCGGCTTTATAAAGTTCTTCAAACGCGGTGGGAGTAATCGCGTCGTCGCCGTCCATGAAAAAAATATATTCGCCCATTGCAATTCTCAAGCCGGTATTTCTGGGCTTACCCGCGCCGCCTGAATTTTCGTCCAGCGTCAAAAGTTGCAGTTTGCCGTCAAATTTTGGAATATAATTTTTCACGACATCAACGCCGTTATCTTTCGAGCAGTCATCTACAACAATAACTTCGTAATCGTCAAAAGTTTGCGCGAAAATACTGTCGAGACATTCGCCGATATATTTTTCAATGTTATACATCGGGATTATCACAGAAATCGCGGGAACAAATTTTTTATTCGCCAAAATAAACTTCCTTTCAAAAATTTAAATTTTTATAATCTCAACGCCACCCATGTAAGGGACAAGGGCTTGAGGAATTTTAACAGAGCCGTCCGCCTGCTGATAATTTTCCAAAATTGCGGCAACCGTTCGACCGACCGCAATTCCCGAGCCGTTGAGCGTGTGAACAAATTCGGGCTTGGATTTACTGTCGCGGCGGAATTTAATATTTGCTCTCCGCGCCTGGTAATCCGTGCAATTCGAGCAAGAAGAAATTTCACGATATTTATTTTGCGCGGGCATCCAAACTTCAATGTCGTAAGTTTTCGCGGAAGTGAAACTCATATCGCCCGTACAAAGCAAAACGACTCTGTAAGGAATTTCCAAAATTTTTAAAACGTCCTCCGCCGCATTGACCATACTTTCGAGTTCGTTCCAAGAATCTTCGGGCTTGGTGAACTTAATCAGTTCGACTTTGTTAAATTGATGCTGACGAATAAGGCCGCGAGTGTCACGACCTGCCGCACCCGCCTCCGCTCTGAAACACGCCGTATAACAACTGAAATATTCGGGCAGTTGTTCGGCAGATAAAATTTCATCGCGGTGATAATTCGTCGTGGGAACTTCGGCAGTCGGCACAAGATAAAAATCGCTGTTTTCGATTTTAAACATATCTTCAGCGAATTTCGGAAGTTGTCCCGTGCCGATCATACTGTCGCGGTTGACGATGTAAGGCGCAAGCATTTCGGTATAACCGTGCTTATTCGCGTGCAAATCCATCATAAAATTTATACAGGCGCGCTCGAGTCTTGCACCGAGTCCGCGGTAAAAAGTGAATCGCGCTCCGCTGACTTTACCTGCTCTGTCGAAATCCAAAATATTCAAATCCGTGCCGATGTCCCAATGTGCTTTCGGTTCAAAGTCGAATTTTTTCGACTCACCGACGCGACGAATTTCGGGGTTTTGAGAATCGTCAACGCCAATCGGTACGTCTTCTTTCGGCATATTCGGGATACTCAAAAGAAAATCGCGCAGATTATTTTCAACGTCCTTCAAGTCGTTATCAAGCGCGGAAATTTTTTCACCGACTTTTCTCATCTCCGCAGAAATTTCCGCAGTATCTTCACCGGCTTTTTTCATTGCGCCGATTTTTTTTGAAGTCGCATTGCGCTGACTTTTAAGCTGCTCAACTTCATTCAAAATATCGCGGCGTTTTTTTTCAAGGTCGGTAAAGCCGTCCAAATTCAAAGAATTGTTGCGATTTTTCAACATAGTCCGCACTGCATCCAAATTATCGCGGACAAACTTCATATCAAGCATTTTACAAAATCTCCTCAAAAAAAAATTTTAATATCCAAAAATTTCTTTTGCCTTTCTCATATTTTCGCGAATTTCTACGCTGAAAGGGCAACGCGTCTCACAAACTCCGCACTGAATACAATCGCTCGCATGATTTTTTAAAGCGGCGTAATGTTCGCGGACAGTTTCGGAAATATTTTTTTGCGCAACGGCAAGGTTTAAAAGTTTCGTAACGTAAGCAATATCAATTTTTTTAACGCAAGGAAGACAGTGCGAACAGTATAAACAATGTCCGCGCCAATTTATTCGCGGAAATGACGCAAATGCAAGCGCATAATCTTTCTCCTCATCCGTCGCCGTTTCATAAGCCAAACTTTTTTCAAATTGCTCAACCGAATGAGCTCCCGCCAAAACTACCGAAACTGCGGGACGTGTCAAGGCGTAATGAATACATTGATTGACGGTCAACGCCGCGCCCGCAGGTGAAAGTTTCGCGTCAAGCAAATCTCCGCCGCCGAAACATTTCATAACGGTTATTCCCACGCCAAATTTTTGACAAGTTTCATAAAGTTTTTGTCTGTCCGGGTTCAAATTCGTCAAAACGTTTTTATAATTTTCCTCGTTCCAAAGTTCCTCAACGTCTTCAGAAGCCGGCATTAAATCATAACAGGGGTTGACGCTGAACATCAAAACTTCAATCGCGCCGCTTTCCACAGCTTTTAACGCAACCTGCGGATTGTGACTGCTCAAACCGATATGAAGAATTTTTCCCGACGCTTTCAATTCGCATGCATAATCCAAAACGCCGCCTTCGACAATATTTTGCCAATCGTCCAATGCGTCGCAATAATGAATTGTTCCGACATCGATATAATCCGTCTGCAAAAGTTCCAGCGATTCTTCAAAACCCGCCTTGACTTCAGAAATTTTTCTCGTGCGTTTATATTGCCCGTTTTGCCAAATTGAACAAATATGAGACTGCGCGATAAATTTTTTTCGACGACCTTTCATGGCATTTCCGACAGCCTTTCTGACTTCGGGATTGGAGGCATATAAATCAAAATAATTCACGCCGTATTTTTCCGCAACGTCGAAAAGTTTTTTCGTCATAGAAAAATTTTCTTCGCTGAAACCCTCGCACCCCAAACCGATTTCGCTGACTTTCAAGCCGGTATTTCCCAAAATTCTGTAATTCATTAACATATCTCCTACTTCAAAAATAATACTTCGATTGATTCTGTCAACAAAAAAATTTTCCTGCAAAAATTTCTATTCCGTGAAATTACTTATCGCGAAAAAAGTCGCATGAGCCTTCGCGTAAAGATTTCCCACTGTGTCTTTGAGTTCGCACTCACAAATAAAAATCTGCCTGCCTTCGTGTAAAATTTTCGCGTCGGTAATAATTCGCGTACCCATCGGGACGGCGTGCATAAATTCCAGCGTTATCGAAACGGTGACGACTTTTTTATTTTTCATCAAACAAGCCGCGCCCATTGCGGTATCCGCCATTGTCGTCAAAACTCCGCCGTGCAAAATTCCGTAAGGGTTTGAAAGGTGCGGCTTAACGTCCAATTCCAAGCGTATGTAACCGTCGGGAGTCGGCACGATTTCAATCTGCAAAAAATCTATTATTGCGTTGTCGTGGCAAAATTGTATGACTTGCTCTTGTGTCGGCAAAATTTTTTCCCCCTATGCTCTGAAATATCTTTTGAACTCAAATTTTATATCATTATCGAATTTTTTCAAGCGGACAGATTTAAATTCTTCGTAAATTTTCGGAAAAAAAACATCAGCAATTTTTTTTTCGTCAACTTCAGTCAAAAAAAGTTCTTCGGCATACGGCATAAGTTCGGAAAAAATTTCTCCGCCGCCTATTACAAAATTTTTTTCGTCAACTTTTAATTTTTGAAAAAGTTCTTCGACACTCCGCACAATTTCCGCGCCGTCAATTTTTTTTAACGTTCGACTGAAAATAATATTTCTTCTCGACTCTAAAATTTTTTGATTCGGAAAAGTTTGCAAAGTTTTTCGCCCGAAAATAATTGTATTGTTTAAAGTAATTTCGCGAAAATTTTTCATATCTTCGGGAATTTTGAAAAGTAAATTATTTTTATGGCCTAGACCGAAATTTTTATCGACGCAGGCAATTAACTTCAA
The DNA here is from genome assembly GCA_905236725.1 of uncultured Selenomonadaceae bacterium. Taxonomy (GTDB): domain Bacteria; phylum Bacillota; class Negativicutes; order Selenomonadales; family Selenomonadaceae; genus Quinella. The sequence goes on from CAJOCT010000028.1 coordinate 32,299, forward strand.
ATTAAAATCTTTCGGACTGCCGAAAACTTTTTTGACTTTATCGCCGCGCAAATTAAATTTCAGCGCGGGAAAAATTTCCGATAAAGGAATCAACGCAAAATCGCGCTCGAATAAATATTTGTGCGGAATCGTCAGCCGTTCCGAATTCATTTGAAAGTTTTCGGCGAATAAAATGTCAATGTCAATCGTCCGCGCTCCCCAACGTTCTTTCCTCACCCTGCCGAGTTCAATTTCAATTTTTTGCAAAGCGTCCAAAAGTTTGAGCGGTTCAAGCGTCGAAGAAATTTTTACGGCGGCATTTATAAAATTCGGCTGTTCAGTCAATCCCCACGCCGCAGTTTCATAAAAAAAAGACACGCGCAAAAGTTCCACGCCGTCAATTTTTTTTATTTTCTCAATCGCCGTACGAATATTTTTTTCACGTTCGCCCAAATTCGCGCCAAGTCCGATATAAAAAATCATTTTCTTTCCCGAAAAATTTCAACTGCAACATCATCGTAATTTATCGGCAAATTTGCAAAAGGCTTATGCAAAACGACTTTCAAGCTGTCAATTTTTTCGTAATCGCTCAAAATTTTCTCGGCGATTTCTTCGGCAACGGTTTCGATAAGTTTTCGGGACTTGTCGCAGACAATTTTTTCCACGTCAAGCAAAATTTTTGAATAATCCGCAGTTTCATCAAGGTCATCGGTTTTTCCCGCCTTTGACAAATCCAAAAACATTTCCAAATCGACCTTGATAATTTGTCCGCGCCGCTGTTCTTCTTCGGTGCAACCGTGATGCCCGTAAACTTCAATCCCCGTCAAAACAATTTTGTCACTAATTTGATTTTTCATGAAAACCAACTCCCTAAAAAAATTTTTTTAATTTTCAACGTCGTCGGAAATTTTTCTTTGTCCCAACATTGTCGTTAAATTTTCGCGGTTAAATTTGTAATCCTCGGACGAAAAATCTTGCGCAGAATCATAATTTTCGGACTTTGCATTTAAAATTCCGCAAAGTGTATCGTACATCATATCATTTGTAAAAAATTCTTTTTTTCTCGAACGTAAAATTTTTGTTTGCTCGGGAAAATTTTTTTCATAATCGGGCGAAAGGTAGATAAAAAACGGAATCCGCACCATCTCATAACTGAAAACGTCGGGATTGTGAGAAATTTGCAAATCTTCGCCGTGATCCGAAAAATAAATCATCGCCTGCAAATTTAAATTTTCCTTCGCGTAATCAAAAAACTTCGACAAAACAAAATCCGTATACAAAATCGTATTTGAATACGCCGCCGCCGAAGTCATCATTCCCGTGCCGTCCGCCGTCACCCACTTTTTGAAACTGCGCGGGTAACGATTATTGTAATAAATGTGACTGCCCATCAAGTGAAAGACGATAAAATTATTTTCGGCGGGATTTACTTTCTCGAAAAATTTCAGCAAAATTTCGTCATCTTTGTCGGAAAAGTCGTAAGCGTCGTCCGTCCAATCCGAAAAATCCGCCGTCTTCGCAACCAAAGTTATCGCGCTGTCGTATTCGCCGTAACGCCCCTGATTGCTGAACCAATAAGTTTTATAGCCGGATTTTTTCGCCGCGTCGATAATCGAAATCGATTCATAAAATTCTTTTTGATTGTACTGACTTTGCTCGGTCAAAGCGCGTTGAAGGACGGGGACGGTTTGAGACCAAGACGCATAAGCATTTTGGAAAATTAAAAATTCGCCGTCAGTCTGATAAATTTTTGGAGAATTTTTTTCATTCTGCTTAAAATCTTCATGAATTTTTACAAGCAAGTCAAAATTTTTTCCGCGAGAAATTTTTTCGTCGTCAGAAAGTTTGCTGTCGAGCCACGGAGTATTTTCAAAGGGAAAATTTTTATCGAAGGCGTGCATATAACTTCTGCTTGCACTTTCGCCGATAACA
>CAJOCT010000029.1 GCA_905236725.1 uncultured Selenomonadaceae bacterium
GAAGTTTAGCAAAAAAAATAACGCCCCGCAATAAATTTTTTAGACAAAGTGTTCAGTTATGTACTGAAAATATTTTCCGTGTCATACTCAGCAATTCTTTTATCGTGCGTTATAAAAATCATGCCTTCAATAACCGACTGCGCCAACATCAATTTATCAAAAGGGTCTTTGTGCGGAGGAAAATTTTCTGAACGCGTCAGATTTTTCAACTCAAAAATGTGTTCGACCTTCAGTGGCACTTGAATAAATCCCGCCTCATCACAATATTTCAAAATATCTTCGCCCGAAAAAAATATTTTATTTCTGCGCGTCGTGCGCTTCAATTCAACTTCCACGACAGACAAAATGCTGTAATAAATTTTGTTATCCTCATCGTCAATAATTTCTTTTGCTTTATCAGAAATTTTTTCGGGGTCGTCCAAAGCCCAAATCAAAATATGCGTATCCAACAAGTACTTCAATGCAACGCCTCCTTAAAGAACATTTTGCCGATTTCTTCGTCCAATTCGTCAAAAACTTTGTCGAAATCCGGTGTCAATCTGAGTGCACCCTTTGCAATCCCGAGACGACGATAGCCACCGGATTTTTTTTCAGTCGGCGCATTTTCCAAGAAAGTCATTTTAATAGTCGGTTTGCCGTCCTCAGTCAAAATAATTTCGTCCTGCTCTTTCGACTTCAAAAGTTTTACCAAATCGCCGAATTTTTCTTTCGCGTCTGCCATATTCACCTGCGTCATAAAAACTTCTCCCCTCAAAAAATTTTTTTCAGTTTAGCACAAAAAATAAAGCCCCGCAATAAATTTGCATACAAAAAAAATCCCGCTGAAATTTTTTTTCAGCAGGATTTTTTATTTTACAAAATATTTTAGTCTTTGAAAAATTCGTCGTGAATACTGTTGACGGCTTCGACAAGTTGCGAACCTTTTATCAAACATGAAACACTAATTTCAGAAGTGCTGATGATGTCAATGTTAATTCCAGCATTTGCCAACGCTCCAAACATTCTCGCCGCAATTCCTGGACTTCCCAACATTCCCGCGCCGACGATTGAAACTTTCGCAACGTCTTCTTCAACCAAAACAGTCGAGGCGTTAATTTCTTCAGCAACTTTATCGACAACTTTTTTCGCATTTGCAAGATCATCAAGCGAAATCGTGAAAACCATATCAGTAATATTTTTATCGAGATTTCTGATACTCTGAACAATCATATCAACGTCGATATTTGAATCGGCAAGCGCAGAAAAAAGTTTGTGAGCAATGCCCGGGACATTTTCAACGCCGAGCACGGCAATTTTGGCAACTTTTTGATCGTGAGCCACTCCGCGAATTTCAAAATCTTTATCTTCCACAGTGTAATCCTCCCTAATAATCGTGCCCGGCGTATTCGTGAAAGTCGAACGGACATGAATCGGAATTTTAAAATATTGCCCCATTTCTACAGAACGCGGCTGCATAACTCCCGCACCAAGTCGAGCCATCTCAAGCATTTCAAAATAAGTAATTTCTTTCATTCGCTTGGCGTTTTTGACAATTCGCGGATCTGCAGAATAAATTCCGTCAACGTCGGTGAAAATTTCGCATTCGTCCGCCTTAATCGCTCCCGCAAGAGCAACCGCCGAAGTGTCAGAGCCTCCGCGCCCCAAAGTCACGGGATCGCCGATTTTATCCACGCCTTGAAAACCTGCGACAACTACAATTTGCCCTTTGTCCAATTCTTCGTGAACACGTTTCGGATTTATTCCCAAAATTCTGCCCTTCGTGTGAACTGAACTTGCACGAACTCCAGCCATCGCCCCCGAAAGTGAAATTGCGGGCTGTCCGAGTTTTTTAAAAGCCATTGCCAACAGCGCGATTGAAATTTGTTCGCCCGTCGTCAAAAGCATGTCCATTTCCCGCGAATATTTCGCCTTGTACGGTTGAGTGTCGATTTCTTCCGCCAAATTTATCAAATTGTCCGTAGTGTCGCCCATTGCCGAAACTACCACAACAATTTTATCGTCAGGTTTTTTTTCGCTCAAAATTCTCTTCGCTATTGCCAAAATTTTTTCGGTCGTTGCAACCGAACTGCCGCCGAATTTTTTTACAACGAGAGCCATTTGCAGACCTCCTTTTTTTAGTGAATAGTGGTTAGCGGTTAGTGGGTAGAATTTCCCCTAAAAACTAACTGCTAATTTTTGCCAATTCTAACAAATTTTTTTTGTGCCGTCAAAATTTTTACAGAATTTTTTCATAAAGTTTTTATCGCAAAAAAAAAACGCTCTCAAAAGCGTCTTTTTAAATAAAGCAATAAAATCTATTGGAGTAAACTTAAAACTGCCGAAGAATTTTGATTGGCTTGAGCAAGCATGGCCTGCGCGGATTGCGATAAAACATTAAATTTAGTGTATTCGGTCATTTCTTTAGCCATATCCGCGTCACGAATTGCACTTTCCGCCGCTTGAACATTTTCATTCATCACGACAAGATTTGAGCCGGTGTGATCGAGTCGCTGAAGATATGAGCCGATTCTGGTTGCTTCGTTGAGTGCGTATTCAATCGCGCCGTCAATGACTCTTATCGCAACATTTGCATTTTTCTTGGTGATAACGTCAACATCATCAAGATTTTTATTTTGCGCAAGTGAAAGAGTTTCCATCCAAGCTTCCTTTAAATCTTCGTCATAACCCAAGGCATCAAACCGAGCCAAGTCGCTGTCATTTGTCGGCAAATTGCCTTTAATCAGTTCTTTAGTTCCGAGAGATTTTGTGTGCATATCGTTTATGAAAAAATTTGTCGCTTGATTGGCGTGCGGTCCGTGATGGATAACAAGCGGAGCTCTGACACCCAAAATTACTTGATCAGGCTCTTCGTCTTCCGAAGGAAGCGCAGGCATAGGCATACTGCCATATACTTCGCCGTAAAATTGCAAGGGATTTACGTTCTTCTGAATGACATATTTGCCGTTTCTTGCGTCTCTGTACATGGTTATTTGGTGACCGCTGTTGTCTATAGTTACTGTGTCGTTTGGTCCGATACTTTCACTGCGCGCAGTTCCCACGCCTTCAAATATTGCTTTCGGCAAGTCCTTCATGGAACGCACATCTTTTATACCTATCGTATATTCAGGTTCATTGTTTACACCTGTTCCCAACTGACTGTCGCTTACATTAATGCTTTTATCAAATTTTATGGCGACATATTGACTGCAAGTGCCGCATGCGATAGAAAAACCCCTGCCATCCAAAAGATTCGCCACGGAACTTGTAATATGATAGTTGGGGAACTCTACATAAACTTGACTTATGCCGTAACCGGCACCTTGAAAACTTTTTGTAACGGGATATCCGCCGCCGCTGACCCAATGCGGAGAAACAGGATTGTTGGTAGCGTTGATATACGGCTGCCAAAATTCAGTTCCGGGAAGAGGAGTAAATTTTGAAGTTAAGGAATTATCGGTTGAGGCACCGGTCGAACCGGTTTTTTGCCCGCCTTTAATTACCGTCGTCGCACTGTTGGCAAACCTTCCGTCCAAAAGAATCATACTGTTGTAATTTGTTTCGGTGGCGATGTCGTTGATATTTGCCTTTTTTTGGTCAAAGGCTTTTTGAATAGTCAGGCGATCAACGTCGGTATTCGTGTCATTCGCCGAGTTAATCGCAAGTTCTTTCAAATTGCGGAGTTCTTCGACGATACTATTAATTCCACCTTCCGCAATTTTAAAAAGTGAAGAACCGTTTTGAACGTTTTGGTGATCTTGATTGAGTGTGCGAATCATTTCGCGCATTCTTTCCGAAATGACATAACCGGAAGCGTCGTCCTGTGCAGAATTTATTTTTTGTCCGCTGGAAACTTTGCCGAGCAACTTGCCGACTTTAGTGGTATTTTTGTTGAGTTCGCCGAGTGCAAGTTGGGCAGCCGCGTTGTGTTGAACAACCATTGCCATAAAAATCTACCTCCCTGTGCAAAAAAACCGAATGCATTATCTTATAATATCGGCATTTTGTCGAGTATTGTAAAATTTTTTTTCAGTGCGTATAATGCGCGGCGGGAGGTTTTGAACTTGAACGAAAAAAGAAATTTATTTAAGGCATTCTGGAATTTATTTAAAGATTATTGGTCTTCTGAAGAAAAATGGAAGGCTCGCGGACTTTTGGCGTTCGTCATCGCGCTGAATTTTGCAATGGTCTGGTTTTTGGTTCAGATAAACACTTGGTACAACGAATTTTATAACTCGTTGCAAGAATATCAGTCGGATTTATTTTGGCCGCTCGTCGGAAAATTCACGGGGCTGGCATTTTGTTACATCGTGATTGCGGTTTATTCGGTTTACCTTCGTCAGCTTTTGGAAATTCGCTGGCGGACGTGGATGACGAAAAATTATTTAAGTGCGTGGATGGGAAATCAAACTTACTATCACTTGAAAAATTCGACGGACAACCCCGATCAGCGTATTTCCGAAGACATCGGCTCATTCGTCGGCTTAACGTTGCAACTTATCATCGGATTTTTGCGGCAGATAACAACTTTGGTCGCGTTCGGTTTTGTGCTGTGGGAACTTTCCGGCGCGTTTACTTTAGACTTGGGCGGAATGGAAATTGTAATTTCGGGCTATATGTTTTGGTTTTCGCTGATTTATTCCGGCGCGGGAACTTTTTTAGTCCACCTGGTCGGCAGAAAGTTAATCGGTCTGCAATTCGATCAACAGCGTTACGAGGCGGATTTTCGTTTTGCGATGATGAGAGTGCGAGAAAATTCCGAGAGCATTGCATTTTATCGCGGAGAAAAATCCGAGATGGAAACTTTCACCGAGAGATTTAAAAATGTCATCCAAAATTTCAGAAAGTTAATGACGAAGACGAAACATTTAAATTTTTACGTGAACGGTTACGGGCAGGCGGCGGTGATTGTGCCGTTGATTCTTGCCGCGCCGAGATATTTTCGCAATGAAATTCAACTTGGCGGGCTTATGCAAACAATGTCGGCTTTCGGCAGAGTTCAAGACGCATTGAGTTATTTTGTCGATTCTTACGCGACGATTGCGAATTTGGCGGCGGTGATAAGTCGTCTGGCAGGTTTCACGGATCATGTCGAAGAAGTCAAAAAAATCGAAAGCAATGTAAAAAAATCTTTCGCGGACAACTTGAAAATTTCCGAGTTAAATATTTTTTTGCCGAACGGAAGAGAACTTTTGAAAAAACTTTCGCTCAATCTCGAAAATGCAAAGTCTCTTTTGGTGACGGGTTTATCGGGTTGCGGAAAATCAACTTTGCTTAGAACTTTGGCGGGGATATGGTCATACGCTTCGGGCGAAATCGACTTGCCGAAAAATTCAAAAGTTATGTTCCTGCCGCAAAAACCTTATTTGCCGCTGGGAAGTTTGCGACGGGCGTTAATTTATCCTGCGGCGGAAGTTGACGCGCCGAGCGACGAAAAGTTGAAAGAAATTTTGAAACTTGCAGACTTGCCCGAACTTGCGGACAAATTGGACGTGGCGGACGATTGGAGCAAAATTTTATCCGGCGGCGAACAACAGCGATTGGCATTCGCGCGAATTTTATTGGCCGAGCCGAATTATATTTTCTTGGACGAGTCGACAAGTGCACTCGACGAACCGCGAGAAATCGAAATGTACAAACTTTTGAAAGAAAAACTTCCGCAGGCGACAATTGTCAGCGTCGGTCACCGATCAACTTTATTCCAAGTTCACGACACGGAATTAAAACTTTCGGGCGACGGCAACTGGAATTTTCGCGCAGTAAATTAAAACAAAAATCCCGGCGAATTTTTTTCAACTCGTCGGGATTTTTAAAAAGCATTGATAAATTTGCTATGACATAACCCGGCGCACACGGATGTGCGCCTCTGCCCGCCTAGTGAGCGTGATGCGAACGAAGCGGGCGAGTTTTCTTTTGGTTACTTTTCTTTGTCGGCACAAAGAAAAGTAACATCTGACCAAAAAAAACATTGATATAAAAATCCGATTGAACACAGCCTCCAAAAATTTTGCAAAAAAAAATGGCGGAGAAGGTGGGATTCGAACCCACGGTGCCTTTCAGCATCACCGGTTTTCAAGACCGGCTCCTTAAACCACTCGGACACCTCTCCGTGTGAAAAGATTATATATCATCGAAAAAGTTCTGTCAAATTTTGCTTGAGGAGGAAAATTTTTTGAGAAAAATATTTTTTCCCGCGCTGATAATTTTTTCGCTGTTGATTGTCGACGGCTTTTTAATGAACGAACTGCCGCTTGAAGAAAATAAAAAATTCCCCGCCTTCAAAACCGAAACTTTGAGCGGCGAAGAAGTCACGCAAGAAATTTTTTCGGAAAAAATTACGATACTTTGCATTTGGACGAGCAAGCAAAAAAATTTTGAAGTTTTGGCGGAACTCGAAAGAATGCAAAAAAATTTGCCCGCCGACGTTCAAATTATCGGGTTGGTCGGGAATTTTGAAATGGACGAGGCAAAAAAAATTTCCGAAAAGTTTTCGCCGTCAATTCTTCAGCTTAAAGTCAACGACGATTTTTTTCCCGTGCTTGAGAAAATCCGAACTGTTCCAACAACAATTTTTATCGACAAACAAAAAAATTTAATCGGGCAACCGGCGGGCGGCTCGGATATAAAATTTATTCGCCGCGAACTCGATTACATTTTGAAAAAAAAATCGCCGCAGTTTTTGGCGGCGGAAAAAATTCATGAAAATATTTTATATCGCTGAAAAATTTTACCTTCTGCCCGAAGATTCCCCGCGCGTCGGTGCATCGTCAAAAGGCTCGTCAACGGTTTCGGGAATATTTCTGCGTTCAATTTGCGGCTCGGAATATCTTGAATCGCGGCGACTTTCATAAGAATCATCATAACTTGAGCGGCTGTCGTAACGCGAATCATTTTGACTTTGACGATTATAATTATTTTGCTGAGTGTCGTCATAAGCGCGACGCGTGTCATAATTCCTGCGCTCGGAATAATCTTCTTGCGTCCTGTTGTTATAAGTGTCGTCGTAATTTCTGCGCGTGTAAGAATCTCTGTCGGAATCGCGGGAATTTCTGACGGGCTTGCCGATATTTTCGCCGTCCGCAGGAATTTCGCCGGCAGTCGAAGGAATTGACTCATGGTATTCGCTGGCATCTTTTTCGACGCGCTTTCTCATATCGGAATCGACATCAACGCCGAGCCCCGCCGCCATTGCAAAGCGCAATTCTTCAACATCGGGAATCCAATAACTTATCCCGTCGATATAAAGCGGATAGCCGGGCACCATTTCGGTTTGCAGTCCGTTTTGTTGAGCGACTTTTAAAGCTCCCGCAATTTCCAAAAGTTGGCGGAAAGTCATATCGGTATCAACGGCTTCGAGAACTTCGCGGACGACGGCGGGAATTTTCGTAACAATTTCCGGCGAAACAATTTTATCCATGCACGCTTCCATAAATTTTTGCTGACGATGAATTCTGCCTATATCGCCTTCAGAATCACGATAACGCACGTAAGTCACGGCAGTTTTTCCGTCCATATGTTGCATGCCGGGATATAAATCAATAATCAAGCCGCCGTCGTCGTCCCAAGGATCTTCGTAATACATTCTTTTTTCAACGTCAATATCAAGCCCGCCGATTGCGTCAATAATTTTTACAAAACTTTTCGTGTTGATAATGACGTAATGGTCAATGTCAATGCCGAGAAAATTTTCGACGGTTTTTTCTGAAAGAGGTTCTCCGCCGTAAGCAAACGCGGCATTTATTTTATCGTAACCGTGACCGGTAATTCTCACGCGGGTATCACGAGGAACGCTGAGCAAAGACGCTTGGTCAAGTTTCGGGTCAACCGTCGCAATCATCATCGTATCGCTTCGCCCGACATCGTCTTCGCGAATATCCACGCCGAGAACTAAAATCGTCGTCTTATCTTTAGCTTTTATCAGCTGAGTTTCTTTATTTTCACGATCTGTTTTTGAAATTTGATTTTGCTTTCCGCTCGAATCGAAAAGACCGGACGAGGCAAGCATCGCACCTGCCGCCGCCGCAAAAGTAAAACACAAGACCAAAAAAAATATCGACCACACACTGCGACTTTTTTTCTTTCTTTTGGATCTGCTGTTAAAATCGTCCAACGCAACACCTTCTAGAAAATTATTAAAATTTGCCGCAATTATAACCGACTTATTTTTTTATGACAAGAAATTTTATTATGCAAAAATTTTTTTCCAATCGACAAAATTTTGTTCTCCGTCAAAAATTCCGTCGTCCAAAGCCGAAACAATTTTTACATCGGTATCCCAAAGCCAATCCATACATTCAAGAGAAATCATTTCGCGGGAGGTGATAAAGTGTGTGCAATTTCTCAAAATGTACGGTGAAAAAATTTTTTCCTCTGTAGAAGAAATTATCAAAATATTTTTCTTCGCGTCATTTTTAAAGCTGCCGCTGTATTCGGAAAGAATTTTTATATCTTCAGGAGTTGAATTTTTTCCCGTCCAAATGATGAGCATGGAATTTTCAAAGTTCGATTGACAAAAACCGCTGATAACTCTTTTCCACAAAGGCATATTTACTTCACGTTTAAAACCCGGAACATCTTTTTTCCAAATAGGTTGAGGAGTGTGCATATCAGCAACAAACGCATAAATATTTTTAAATTCAGAGCGAAGTTGTTCAATATTATCCCCCCTCCCGTAGAAATTTTTTCATGAGGAATTTTTTCAAGGTCGGGCGAGTAATTTTTTCCCAGAAATTTTTCGGGATCGCTCATAATGTGCACATTTTCTAAAACTTTTTTTATATCCCAATTCCACCATTTAATTGCCATGAACTTTTTTATTGTCTCTTCATCGAAACGATATTTAATAATTTTTGCAGGATTGCCGCCTACAATCGCATAAGGCGGCACATCTTTTGTAACCGTTGCATTTGCTCCGATAATTGCACCGTTGCCGATTTTTACGCCGCCAAGAATTGTTGCGCCGCGACCAATCCAAACATCACTGCCGACAATTATTTGCCTGTGACTATTAACTTGTTTTGGAAAAAATTTCGCATTTTCATAGCAACCATATCCAAGATCAGAAAATTTTTTTTTCAAATGAGCCCAATTAAAATGGAAAGTGGACACGACATTTTTATGAACATGGTTTGCACCTAAAAGAAACTTTAAATGCCAAGAAAGAGAGCAATATCTGCCAATAATGATGTCAGTTGAAGTACCGTTCGTGGTTTCTAAATCTGCTCCGTTAACATAAGAACTTATCCCTAAAGTTAAAAACGCAAGTTCTTTGTAAACAAAAAATTCGCGATCAAAAGGAGCAAAATCACTGTTTGAAAAGGTAGTGAACATAAATTTTCCTCCAAATTATTTTTTAAGACAAGCCTCAAATTTTTCTTTATTTTCGTTGATAATTTTATTCGTCGTGTTGACTTCGGCGGCGTGACGAATGGTTCTTAAGGCGTCCTCATATTTTTTTTGCCTGAAGTAAGCGACGGCGATTTCATTTTCTGCCTCAACGAATCTGTCTTCAAATTCAAGAACTTTTCTGAAATCTGCAATCGCGCCGTCAAAATTTTCTTGCGCGAGTTTCAGCCTGCCGCGATTGTAATAGCCGTTCAAAGAATTTAATTCGATTTTCAGCAAATTGTCATAAGTTGCAATCGCGTCGTCGAGATGATTACTTTTTTCCTGCATAACCGCCAAGTTGAAGAGAATGTCCGGGTTATACGGCTCAATTTCAAACGCCTTCAAAAAATCTGCCTCCGCCGCAAGAAAATTTTCACGCTCATAATTTATCAGCCCGCGATTGACATAAGCATCGGCACTGTACGGATTTTTTTCAACCAGAATATTCGCCGCCTTAAAATTTTTTTCGCTTGAATCGGGCATTAAAGCCTGTTTCCAAAGCGTGATAATGTCTTGCCCGTAATTTTTTCCCGGCACCGCCCAAACTCCGTTGAGTCCCGTCCAATTTTGAATTTTGCCGAAAACATCTTGGCGGAATTGTGCAAGCAATAAATAACGCGGATCAACTATCGCTGTGCGAGGCGGTCTTTTGGTTGCGTATGCGAGCAAGTGTTGAAGGTGCGCACGAGCTCCGATTTGCGGCGTGTCGAAAGATGCGCCCGGCTCTTTATTTCCGGTCGCTCCAAGTCCGCAATAATTATTTTGTTTCGGGTCAACGTCTCCGCCGTAATTCCAAAAACCTGTTTCCTTAATCGCCTGGCAAATTGCGAGGTCCGCCCTGATTCCTTCGCGTTCGCCTTCGGTATAATAATATTTCACCAAGTCTTCGACGGAACAATTTAATTTTGCGTTGGGATTATTTTTTTTGATGAAACGAACCATTTGATTTTGAGTTGCAGTCGGTGCGCCCAAAATTGTAAGTTGGCTTAAATCTTCGCGCATAACGAAAACCGGATTATTTCGCGCAGGGGATTCGGTGAGTTCGACCGTTTTCAAAAGTTTTTTGTTGAATTTAATTTTTTCGGGCTTATCCTTCGCCGCCTCCGCAAAATTCATTGCAGTCAAAATAAAAAAAACCGCCAACATCAGAGTAAAAAATTTTTTCATAATAACCTCCAAATTTTTCAAGGAAATTTTTTTGATATATCGAATGTATTAAAAAATATTTTTTTCAATCTGTCAACCGTCGAGGAGGTTTTTTTATGAAAATTGCGATGGCGAATGATCACGCGGGAACTCAACTCAAGAACGAAATTAAAAAATATCTTGAGTCTCAGGGTCACGAGGTGAAAGATTTCGGAACTTATGACGAAGAGGGTTGCGATCTGTCGGATTTTGTTTATCCCGCCGCGTTGGCTGTGGCGAAGGGCGAATGTGATCGCGGAATTTTTGTTGACGGCGTGGGCTACGGTTCGGCACTCATTGCAAATAAAATTTACGGAATTTATGCGGCTGTCTGCCAAGATCCTTTCTGCGCTCAACTTTCCCGCGAGCATACCGACTCAAATGTTCTTTGCATCGGCGGAAAAATTATCGGCGGTGCGATTGCGATGGAAATTGTCAAAACTTGGATGAAGACCGAGCCTTTGACTGCTGAAAAATATCGCCGTCGCGTCCAAAAAGTTTGTGACATCAACAACAAACATTGCGTACCGGTCAAATAAAAAATTTTTTGCGAAAATAAAAAAACTCTCTCGATAAAAATTTTTGTCGGGAGTTTTTTTATCGGCACAATTTCAAGTTTGACATAAAAATTTTTCTGTGATATTCTACACGCTGTATTTTAACCGCGCGACGCAGGTTTTTTAAATTGAAAAAAATTTTTTTCGTACCGAAGTCGGCGAGTTCATCTGTGGAGGTGTTTTAAAAATGTATGCGATTATCAAAACCGGCGGCAAACAATACAAGGTTTCCGAAGGCGACGAAATTATTGTTGAAAAATTGGAAGTTGCGGAAGGCGACGAAGTGACTTTTGATGAAGTTCTTTCAATCGTTGACGGCGAAAATGTAAAAATCGGTCAGCCGAAAGTTGAAGGCGCGAAAGTTTCCGCCAAAGTTGTCAAAAACGGCAAAGGTCCCAAAATTCGTATTTTCAAATACAAACATAAGACCAATTACCGCCGTCGTCAGGGACATCGTCAGCCGTTCACTAAAGTTAAAATTGAAAAAATCGAGGGATAAAAAAATGATTGTCGCGGAGGTTTACACGCAGGGCAAAGGCGGCAAGATTGTCGGTTTCGACATAAACGGTCACGCCAACACCGCACCGCGCGGTTTCGATATTTATTGCGCGGGCGTTTCTTCTCTTTCGCAGTCTGCTTTTCTTTGCATAAAAGATCACTTGAAACGCGATTTTGACGGAAGTGCCGCCGGCGGTCATTTGAAAATGACTTTGAAAACTCCGCCCGATGATTTAACCGAAGCAGTTTTTCAAACAATGTTGATAGGCATTAAAGAAATTGCGAATCTTGATCCGAAAATCGTCAAAGTTAAAATAATTCCTCAAGGTTAAAAAATTTTTTGGAGGTGAATTTAAATGTTGAATTTTGATTTACAGCTTTTTGCTCATAAAAAAGGCGTCAGCTCAACTCGCAACGGTCGTGACAGCGAATCCAAGCGTCTCGGCGTAAAAGAACAGGCGGGCACTCTCGTTAAGGCGGGAAGTATTTTGGTTCGTCAGCGCGGAACTCATTTTCATCCCGGTTTGAATGTCGGGCGCGGAAATGACGATACACTTTTTGCGAAAGTCGAAGGCAGAGTCGCCATAGAGCGTCACGGTCGTTATCGTCGCAAGATCAGCGTCTACACTGCCGAACAGAAAGTTTCTGTCGCGAAATAAAATTTTTACGGAAAAAAAATAGCGCACATGATTTTTACGTCATGTGCGTTTTTTTATCCCTAATACCTAAATCCTAAAATCTAACCCCTAATCAAGCGGCCTTTTTGACTTCTTCCGAAGAATATTCTGAAGGCAACGGCAGTTCGTGCAAGTTTTTAATTCTGCCGAGTTCGATATTTTTCATACCTACTTTGTTGAGATATTCTCCCAAAACTTCGTCAGCACCGTCAAATTCTTCAAGGCGTTTCAAATCCTTGAGCATTTCATAACCGTCGCCGCCCGACGCAGTGAAATCAGTTGTGGCAAGAGTATAAATTTTATTCTCGTCGAGAGGTGCGCCGTTTATAAAAATATTTTCGACGCGGTGACCGACAAGTTTATCGGGGTTGAAGGTGAAAGTAATTCCGCTCACGTCCATAAATCCGCCGAACGCTTCAGGATATGCAAAAACCGAATGTTCCAACATCGCGCGAATATTTTTTCCGTCGATTTCAAGTTTGACCAACTTGTTGCCGAAAGGAAAAATCGCCAAAATATCTCCGCGAGTTACGGCTCCAGCCGGTAAATCCGCACGCAGTCCGCCGCCGTTGCAAATTGCAATGTCCGCGTTTGCTTTCCACTTGAAAGCGTCCGCAACCAAATTTCCGAGCTCCGACTCCTCGCGCCTTACGATAAATCTTGAACTCGTCAAAGCTCTGTCACTGTGTGCAACAACTTGACTAAAATATTTTTGCGAACTTCTTTCAACATTCAAAACGCTTTTCAAAACTCTCGAGTCAGGTTTCGGGGCAATTTTTTTCACGTCCGCCGCACTCAAAAGTTTTGCCTGCTTTGAAATAATTTTATGGTCTTCCAAAAGAATTTTCGCCTGCCCGAGATAATGCTCATAACAGCCGGTTTGCACAATCAAAGTATCTCCGACCGTCAGACCTTCGTGTAATTCGGTGTGGCTGTGACCGTCAACAATCAAATCGATTCCGCCGACTTCCTCCGCAATTCTTTCGCTTGTAAATTCGGAACTCTGATTAACTCCCATGTGCATGACGCAAATTAAAACGTCACATTTCGGGCGAAGTTCTTCGACCATTTCCCGCGCAGTTTCGACGGGATTTAAAAAATTTATCGACGCAACATTTTTCGACGCGGTACTGTAAAAAGTTTCGGGCGTGGTCATTCCGAAAACTCCGACTCTGATTCCGTTCGGCAGGTTGAAAATTTTACTCGGCGTGAAAACTCTTTCCGAAGTATCTCTGCGGACAACATTCGCGCTCAGTATCGGAAATTTTAATTTTTTCGCAAGTTTTTCAAGCTGATCTGAACCGTAATTAAAATCATGGTTACCGGGCGCAAATCCGTCAACTCCAGCCAAATTCAGCAACGGCGCAAGATTTTCGCCTTTGCTGATGTTAATTCTCGGCATCCCGTGAAAAGTATCTCCCGCGTCAAACCAAAGTGTATCGGGATTTTTTTTCTTAACGGCCTTGACAGCCGCAGAAATTTCCGCCAGACCTATCGATTTTCCGTCGTCGTCAGTGTTGATAATTCTGCAGTGCATGTCGTTTGTGTGAAAAATTATCAACTCTCCCGTACCGTCCGCCGCTCTCGAAACGCTCGGCACGATTAAAAAAATTGTCAGCAACCCGACAAAAATCGCCGACAAAAAATTTTTTCTTTGCAAAAAAATCTCCTCCTATTTTCGCAAAATATATTTAACTATCAAATAGCCCGCCTCGTACAAAAACATAACCGGAATTGCGACGGCGACTTGTGTGAAAACGTCAGGCGAAGTCACCAGCGCACCGATTACGAAGGACAGAAAAAAAACTATTCGCCTGTACTTGCCCAAAAATTCGCTCGTCAAAATTCCCAACTTTCCGAGCACGGTTATAACCAGCGGCAGTTGAAAGACAAATCCGAACGGCAGGACAAACATTATCACGAAGTCGAAATAACTTTTGAACGAAAAAATTGTTTCAAGCTCTTCCGAACTGAATCCCATAAAAAATTTTAATGCGGTCGGCAATATCAGAAAAAAAGAAAATGCCAGTCCCGCGAAAAATAAAATTACGGACGACGGCACGATTAAGCCCAAGACTGCGCGTTCTGATTTCGTCAGCGCGGGCAAAAAAAATCTCCACACGTGAAAAAAAACTACGGGCAGGGCAATTAAAAAACCCGTGACGATGTCAATTTTCAGGTAGGTGAAAAATGCTTCGCCCGGCTGCATGTAATAAAGTTTTCCGACAGGCGCGGTTAAAAATTTCGTGATCTCGTCAAGAAAAAAATATGTGATGCAACTGCCTGCCCCGATTGCCAAAAGACTTTTTATAATCCGCGAGCGCAATTCTTCAAGGTGTGCGGTCAGTGACATTGTGCCGTCATCGTCCTGCGCGTCGGAATTTTTTTCGGCAACCTTTTGAGAGTCCAATTTTTCTTGAGCGTCACTCATTTTTTATCCGTGCTCGAATCAGATTTTTTTTCGGTCACGTCGATGGTATTTTCGTCCGAGTTCGCCTGCTTAAATTCTTTTATGCTCTGTCCCAAAGCCTTTCCCACGCCGGGCAATTTTCCCGGTCCGAAGACCACCAATCCGATAATCAAAATCAAAACGAGTTCGGGTATACCGATTCCAAACATAATTTCAAATCCCCTTTCAAAAATTTTAATGAATTATATCACAAGTATTTTTTTTGTCACAACTTTTATTTCGACTTCGGAAAAAAATTTCTTTCACTTTATTTTCAAAATTGCCTGTGTTATAATATGAAAAATTTCTGAAGGAGGTGAGTTTTTTGGCGGGGAATCAGACTCAATCGAACGAAGTTTCACAGGGCGAGAAGAAAAAATTTTGGAATAACGACATGGAAGCGTTAATCGGAATTATGGTTGTGCTGATAATTTTGGGGACGATAAATGTTTTCAGTTCGAGTTTTATTTTGGCGGAGGCGGAATTTGACACGCCGTATTTTTTCCTCAAACGTCACCTCATAAACGTTTTTATCGGATTCATATCATTTTTAATTTGTTTTCGGATTGATTATCACAAATGGCGACGATTTATCCCGATAGTTTTAATTTTAACCGTGCTGGCGTTGATTTTGGTTTTGGTAATCGGGCCGCAGGTGAACGGAGCGCGGAGATGGTTGCCGCTGGGATTTACGCAATTTCAGCCGGCGGAGATGGCAAAATTGATTTCGATAATGATAATTTCCGCATATATTGCCGTTCGCGTAAAATTCGGGCGGTCGATAGATATTTTTACGCCGCAAATGGGAATGGTCGCCGTGATGTTCGTTTTGACGGAGCAGGAGCCGGATATGGGAACGGCATCGATAATTTTGGGAATACCGCTGATAATGTTGGTTGTTGCAGGCTTGGACGTGAAAAAAATTTATAAACTTGTCGGCGCGGTGATAGTCGGAGTAGTCTTAATGATTTTGCGTCAACCTTATCGGCTGGACAGATTGAAAGTCACTTGGGACCCGTGGTCAGATGCGCAAAACGTCGGCTATCAGACAGTTCAGTCACTTTCCGCAATCGGCTCGGGAGAGTTGACGGGAATGGGCTTGGGTGTCGGAGTAAGCAAATACGATTACTTGCCGGAAGCTCACACGGACTTTGCCTTCGCCATTTTTTGCCAAGAGAACGGATTTTTGGGCGCGATATTTGTGTTTTTGCTTTTCGCCGCCTTCGCAGTTTATTCCGCAAGAGTTGCCGCGAAAGCTAAGGACGAGTACGGGCAAATTTTGGCGATGGGGATAATGATTTTGGTTGTCGGGCAAGCGATAGCAAATTTGTTGATGGTTGCGGGAATGTTGCCGGTCGTCGGAGTTCCCCTGCCTTTTATCAGTTACGGCGGAACTTCGCTGATAGTTACAATGGCATCGATAGGAATTTTGGTAAATATCGGGCGTGTCAGTGAAAAGGAATAATTTCGTAAGCGGTTGTGTTCGTAATTTTGGATTTTAAGCTATTCGGTCTTTTGAGATAAAAAATTTTTTAATGATACTTTTCTTTTGGCCGCAAAAGAAAACTCGCCCGCTTCGTTCGCATCACGCTCACTAGGCGGGCAGGCGCACTCATCCGTGAGCGCGGGTTATTTTCTTATTAAAAAAAAACAAACTCATCAAAAAATTTTTGAGTTTGCCTGTAATAAAAAATTTTTTTCGGGAAAAAATTTTTATTCCCGATTTTTTTTTCCCATCGCTTTAAGTAAAGTTTCTTCCGCGCGTTCCATGTGGTGTTCGGCGGCGTCGCGGGCGGCACTTACATCGCCGTTTGCAATCGCTTCGACCATTTCGGAATGTTCCTCAAAAGTTTCCTGCAGTCTGCCGGGGTATGACATCGACAAAGTTCTGAAACGCGCCAACTGTTCTTTTAAATTGCTGATAATAGCTACAAGTCTTTCGTTTCGGCTGACTTGATATAAAAGCCCGTGAAATTTTATATCGGTCTCAACAATTTTTTCAATGTCGTTCTTTTGAATATAACCTTCGATTTCTTTCAGCAAACTTTGAAGTGTTTCGAGTTCGTCCGCTTCAATTCTTCTTGCCGCAAGTCCCGTCGCCAAAGATTCAAGAGCCGAGCGAATTTCAAAAATTTCTTTTATGTCGCTGACGGAAACATCTGCAACGTAAGTTCCGCGTCGAGGCATCATAATAACGTAACCTTCCTGCTCAAGTTTTCTTATTGCTTCGCGGACGGGCGTGCGACTGATTCCGAGTTCGTCGGCGAGTTGCACTTCCATCAGCCTTTCGCCGGGTTCCAAAATTCCCTTGCGGATTGCGTCGCGCAGTGTTTCGCAAACAGTTTCGCGCAACGGCTGGTAATTATCAAAAGTTATCGGCTTTAGTTTTCCCATAAAAAAATCCTCCCGATTATTATTTTCAGTGAATATTTTTTTCGACCGACAAATTATTTTTCCTTCAACCTCCTTGCGAAAAAGAAGTTAGAGTGATAATATTCACAAATAATCAAAAATTTCAATTGGAGGTTTTTTTTAATGTCAGTTGAAACTTTGGAATTTCAAGCGGAAACCAAAAGACTTTTGGATCTGGTGATAAATTCCATTTATACGAACAAAGAAATTTTTTTGCGCGAATTGATTTCAAACGCTTCGGACGCGATCGACAAAGTTCATTTCGAGTCGCTTACAAATCATGAACTTCTCGGCGATGAAAAAGATTTTGAAATTTTTGTTTTGCCCGATAAAGAAAGCAAAACCATTACAATTTCTGATAACGGAATCGGCATGACGCGCGGCGAAGTGATTTCAAATATCGGAACCATTGCGAAGTCGGGGACTCGCGCTTTCTTGGAAAAAATTCGCGAACAAGACAAAAATACCGAACAGGAACTTATCGGACAATTCGGCGTTGGTTTTTACTCCGCGTTCATCGTTGCGGATAAAGTCGAACTCATCACGCGAAAGGCGGGCGAAAGTTCTGCGGTAAAATGGACTTCGGACGGCGCGGGCGAATACACTCTTGAAGATTGTGAAAAAGATTCGCGCGGCACGACGATTATTTTGCATCTCAAGCCGGAATTTTGCGAAGGACTTGAAACCGATTTTACAAACGAACAACTTGTCGAAAATCTCATAAAAAAATATTCGGATTTCATTCGCTACCCGATTAAAATGAATTTTGTCGAAGAGGACGAAAATAAAAATCAGACCGTCGAAGTGCGCACGGTAAATTCCATGAAACCGCTTTGGGTCAGAAATAAATCCGAAATTAAGCCCGAAGAGTACGAAGAATTTTTCCGCCAGCAATTTCACGAGTGGGAAAAACCGACTGAAGTTTTTCACACGAAGGCGGAAGGCACTTTGGAATATACCGCGCTTTTGTGCATACCTCATCACGCGCCGATGAATTTATATTTTTCGGATTACGAAGCCGGACTGCAACTTTATTCGCGCCATGTTTTCGTAATGGAGCATTGCACAGATTTTTTGCCGGATTATTTGCGCTTTATCAAAGGGTTGGTAGATTCGCCCGACCTGCCGCTGAATATTTCGCGCGAAGTCCTTCAGCAGAGCCGCGAAGTAAAATCTATCGGCAAGGCGTTGGAAAAATATATCTTCAAACAGCTCGAAAAAATGTTGAAGAATGACCGAAAAAAATATGACGCTTTCTGGGAAAATTTCGGCAAGTCGATAAAAATCGGAATTTACAACAATTCTTTTGACCAAAAAATCAAAGACGAACTTAAAGAACTTGTGATGTTTCAAACTTCCAAGCAAAGCAATTTTTCCACTTTTGCCGAGTATGTCGAAAGAATGCCGGCAAGTCAGCAAAAAATTTATTGCGTGGCAGGCACGGATGAAGCGACTATTTCAAAAATGCCGCAGATGGAACTTATGCGCGAGCGTGACATTGAAGTAATTTATTTAACCGACCCCGTCGACGAATTTGCTTTCGAGGCTTTGCAAAAATACGGCGACAAAGAAATTCAGTCGATAACGCGAGAAAATTTTGAGCTGGACGACGAAGAATTTAAGAAAGGTCAAAACGAAGTCGAAGAACTCAATAAATCCAACGAACAGCTTTTGAAGGACGTTAAAGAGGCAATCGGCGACGAAGTTTTTGCAGTTCGTTTGACTTCGCTTTTAAAATCCGGTGCGGTCTGCCTTGCGACAACAGCCGCCGGTCCTTCGCTCAGCATGGAAAAAACTTTCGCGCAGATGAAAAATCCGTTCTTCAAGGCGATGAGAATTTTGGAACTCAACCCGAACCACGAAATTTTCAAAAAATTGGTTGCTCTTCACGCAAGCGGCAAAGATTCCGACGACTTCAAAGATTTTTGCAAACTGCTTTACGCGCAGGCACTTTTGATTGAAGGAATTATGCCGACCAATCCCGTCGAAGTTGCCAACAAAATCGCCGCGTTGATGTCGAAGTAAAAAAAATTTTTTTCCCCGGATTGGCAGGTGAATTTTTATGGAAGAAATCAAACTCAGACCCTATCAAGCAAAATTTATCATTGACGTTTATCACGAATTTGCGACGGGACACAAGCGAATTTGCGGAGTTGCGCCGTGCGGAGCAGGAAAAACTATTATGACCGGCTGGTTGATTCGCGAATTTATGCGTCAGGGCAAGCGAGTAATTTTTTTCGTTCACCGCCACGAACTTATCGAACAAACTTCAAAAACTTTTACGCAACTCGGAATCGAACACGGAATAATTGCGGCGGGAATGCACACTCAATACGAATTGCCCGTTCAAATTGCCAGCGTTCAAACTTTGGCACGTCGATTAAATTCAGTCCCCGCGCCCGATCTTTTGGTCTGCGACGAATGTCACCATATTTTGGCGGAAACTTACAAGAGAATTATCGGAAGGTGGGAGGACGCGCTTTTGCTTGGCGTGACGGCAACTCCTCAACGAATGGGCGGAATAAATTTGGGCGACGTTTTTACTTCCCTGGTTGAAGCTCCTTCGACAAAAGAGCTTATCGACTTGGGAAACTTGACGAAATTCAAATACTTTGCACCCGACGAAAATATCGACTTTAAAAAATTCCGCGTAAAATTCGGCGAGTATATCAACAGTGACTTGGACCGCGAGATGAGCAAGAAAAAAATTATCGGCGGAATTGTCGAGCATTACAAAAAGTTGGCGAACGGAAAATCTGCCATTTGCTACTGCGTCAACGTCAAACACTCAAAAAAAATTGCGGCGGCGTTCAATGCGGCGGGGATTTCTGCGGAACATTGCGACGGCGAGACAAATAAAACTGTTCGTGCGCAAATTGTCGAAGATTTTCGGCAGGGCAAAATAAAAGTCTTATGCAACGCGGAACTTTTCGGCGAGGGTTTCGACGTGCCGAACATGCAAGCCGTAATTTTGGCGCGTCCGACAAAATCCTTGACCCTCTTCACTCAACAATCACTGCGCCCGCTCAGACCCGACCCGAACGAGCCGAATAAAGTTGCGGTAATAATCGACCACGTTAAAAATTATTCGCGATTCGGTTTGCCCGACGCCCCGCGCAGGTGGTCACTCGATCCGAATCCGCCGAAACAAGAGGGCGAAGCTCCGTTAAAAGCCTGCCCCGTGTGCGATGAGGTTGTTCATGCGGCTTATGAGACTTGTCCTTATTGCGGCTACAAATTTATCAGCGAAGAAGAAAAAGAAGAGCAACTGCGCGAGCAAAAAGGCAAGTTGAATGAAATTAAACGTGTTCAAGTTGCCGCACCGCCCAAAAAGCGCGTCAAGCACAAGCCGAAAACGCCGGAAGAATTTTTGGAAATTGCCAAAGAGCGCGATTACAAAATCGGTTGGGTTGCGATGCACTCTTTGACTTTTGCTGAAAGTTACGAAGACTGTCTGCACATTGCGGAAATTTGCGGATATAAGCCGGGCTGGGCCTGGTACAAGTGGAAAGAAATTCAAGAGGCAAAAGACAAACCGGACGAAGAAAAACAATTTCCCTATCAAAAAAAATATTCGGCTTATCAAAGAAATTTTCGGCGCGACAACGTAATTATGATCTGATCGGCTGAAAATTCTGCAATAAAAAAAGTTCAGTTTGAAAAAATTTCAGGCTGAACTTTTTTATTTAGTGAAAAAAATTATTTTCCTTCAATATCCGATGCGCAATGCGGGCATTTAACCGCGTCGTCCGCAACCGTTTCTTTGCAGTAAGGGCAAGTGCGCGGCGTGGCAGGCGGGGGAGCTTTCGGCAGTAAACGATTGACTTGCTTTATCAAAATGAAAATCGCGGTCGCCACGATTAAAAAGTCTAAACAAGTGTTCAGAAACACTCCGTAAGCAATGACCGGCGCACCCGCCTCCTTCGCCGCGGCAATGGAATCATAATCAACGCTCGAAAGATTTATGTAAAGGTTTGAAAAATCGACCTTGCCGAGCAAAAGACCGAGCGGCGGCATCAAAATATCTGCAGTGAACGACGAGACGATTTTGGAAAAAGCAGCACCGATTATAACGCCCGTCGCCATATCAACGACATTACCGCGAAGGATAAATTTTTTAAATTCTTCAAACAACAACAACATCTCCTTGAAAAAACCTTAACTTCCCTGCCAAAAATTGAAAGGGAAATTCGCGTGCCGAATGATACTAAAAAAGGCGCAATTTGTCAAACGACGACTTTCACAAAAAAAATAACACCTCCCATATCGGAAGGT
>CAJOCT010000030.1 GCA_905236725.1 uncultured Selenomonadaceae bacterium
GAGCGAACTTTGGCTTGGCTGAATAATTCACGTCGCCTCAGCAAAAATTACGAATATTCAATGTCATCAGCGGAGGCTATGGTTAAAATTTCTCACATCCATACTTTGATAAAACGATTGTGAACACACGTTCTTAGAACAATAATTTTTTAAAAATTTTTCAGCCTTCGGGCTGTTTTTTTTGCAAAAAGTTAAAGGCAGAAAAAACTGCGTTCTTTTCAAAAAATTTTTTTCTGATAAACTTTCGGAAAAATTGAAAGGATTTGATGAAATGCACTTCACGACAGGAATAAATCGCCCGCCTTATGAAAAAGATTCGGGATTTTTGCAAGTGACGAGCGGTTGCAGTCATAAAAAATGTACTTTTTGCGGATATTTTAAAGAATGCGGCTTTAAACTTTCTCTGATTAAAGAAATTGAGGAAGATATTAAAGAAATTCCAAAATATTTCGGTGCGCCGGAAAGAATTTTTTTGCAAAGTGCCGACGCTTTCGCCGCAAGTTACGATACTTTGATGAAAACTGCCGAATTTATTCATAAATACGTTCCGAGCGTGAAAACTATCGGCGGTTATGCAAGAATTGATAATTTTATCGACAAAACCGAAAATCAGCTCCGCGAAATGAAAAATATCGGTTTTTCCGATCCTTATATCGGCGTTGAGAGCGGCGACGATGAAATTTTGAAAAAAGTTAATAAAGGTTACGACGCAAAAACTGCTCGCGAACAACTCGAAAAAATTTCTGCGGCAGGTATGTCGATTATCGCAAATTTTTTGAACTGACTCGGCGGAAAAAATTTCGGTTTAAATCACGCGAAAAAAACTGCAAAACTTTACGAAAAAATAAATATTTCTATGATTGAAGTTTCTTCGCTGACTTTGGTTCCCGGCACAAATTTATTTTATCAAAAACAACGCGGAAAATTTTTTGAGGCAACTGAAATTGAAAGACTTCAAGAAATGCAAGAATTTTTGAGAGATTTGACGAACGAAACAATTTTTTTGTCCGACCATATTTCAATGCCGTTTTTTGTAAAAGCAAAACTTCCTGAAAATCGAGAAAAAATTATTGACGGCATACAAAAAATTATTGACGAAGTCGGCGAAGAAAATTTGCGTCGTTATCATGAAGAAAATCCCATTATGTAAAAAAATTTTTTGGAGGGAAATTTTATGAATTACAACGGAACAATTTATCGTCCGCCTGTCGAGGCTTATACTTTACTTTTGCCGATTACAGAAGGTTGCAGCCATAATTCTTGCAAATTTTGCAATATGTACCAAAATATTCCGTTCAGAATGTTGTCGCTTGAAGAAGTCGAAGAATTTTTGAAAAAAATTTTTGAATTTAACGGCGAAGATTGTCGGCAAGTCGAAAAAATTTATTTGGTCGGTGCGGATCCTTTCGCTCTTCCCGCAAAAAAACTTTTGGAACGCGCTGATTTAATTAAAAAATATTTTCCGAATGTAAAAATAATTTCAATGTACGCGCGAACAGATAATATTTCAAAAAAAAGCGACGAAGATTTAAAAAATTTAAAAGACGCGGGCTTTAATGATTTATATTTGGGCGTTGAATGCGGATTGAATGACGTTTTGAAAAATTTGAATAAAGGTTACTCGGCGGACGAAACAAAAAAACAATGCTTGAGATTAAATTTTTTCGGAATAAATCATTGTGATTTACTGATGTTGGGAACTGCTGGAAAAAATCGCGGAATTGAAACAGCAAAAGCGACGGCAAAATTGGAAAATGAAATAAAACCGACAAAAATTTTGTTGAATACGATGTCTGCATTTGTCGGAACAATTCTTGACGAAGAAATTAAAACAAAAAAATTTATTCCTGCAGGCGAAAAAGAAATTTTGATTGAAGAAAAAATTTTTTTGGAAAATCTCGAACTTCCCGAAACATATTTTTGGGCAGTTCACCCGCTGGATTCTGTGAGAATTGACGGAATTTTGAAAAATGACAAAGAAAAAATGTTGAAAATTTTGAGTCAAGCGATTGAAACTGTTGACGAAACAAAATATAACAGAATTTCAAGGAGAGGAACTTTATAAAAAATGAAAAAAATTTTTGAAAATGCCAATCTCGGCAATTTAATTTTAAAAAATCGTTTGATTCGCTCGGCGACTTGGGAAAATCTTGCAAATGTTGACGGCTCGATTGACGAAAAAACTTACGGAGTCGGCGCGATTATTACAGGTTTTACTTCGGTTATGTCGAATGATTTTTATTTCGGCGGAATGATGAGACTTTCTGAAGATTTTTTGATTCCGCAGTATAAAAAATTAACCGAAATTGTTCACGAAAAAAATTGTAAAATAATTTCGCAGCTTGCACTCGGCGCATTTTATAAAAATTCTGTCGAAATTTCAGAAAATGATTTGACTGACGAAAATATTCAAGAAATTATCGAAAAATTTATTTCTGCGGCAATTCGTGCGGAAAAAGCAAATTTTGACGTCGTACAAATTCACGCGGAGCATTTTTTCTTTTTGAGCAGATTTATTTCAAAATTTTATAATCAAAATGACAATCGCACGGAGATTTTGATAAAAATTTTGCGTGGAATTAAAAAAAAATACAAATTTGCATGTCACGGCGAAAATAAATTGCAGTGATTTTGTTGACGGCGGAAATAATTTTGACGACAGTTTAAAAATTTGCGAAATTTTGGCGGAAAATAAAATTGATTCGATTGAAGTCAGCGGAAACGGAACTTCAGTCGCGGGAATTAAAGCCGGAGTGAACGAAGGATATTTTTCAAAATTTGCGGCGAAAATTGCGGAAAAAATTAAAATTCCAGTGATTTGTGTCGGCGGTTGGCGAAGTTTGGCAGAAATGGAAAAAATTTTGCGCGATACAGAAATAAAATTTTTATCTTTGTCGCGACCTTTGATTCGTGAACCTGATTTGCCGAACAAATTTTTAAAAAATCAGTCGAAAATTTCAAAATGCGTATCGTGCAATGCTTGTTACTCGACACCTGCGCATTGTTGCATTTTTGTAAAATAAAAAAAATTTCTTCACTCTTTGACATAAATTTTTCCGCCGCCGACTTCAGAAATAAATTTCCACGTGCCGACAGAAAGATTTTGCAAATTTTTTTCGCGCTCATCATCGACGAAAATAATTATTATAAACGGCATAACGTTTAAACTTGTCCAAGAAAATTCTTTCGGGCGCAATCTTTCAATTCCGGCATCATCTTCAAGCCGAAAAACTTTTTCGCCGAGATAAAAAACCAATGAGCCTGAATATTTTCTTCGATAACTCACGACGACGGAATTTTCATCGACGAGCGGAGAAATAATTTTTGCCGCCTCACGACCGGAATTTTCTTCACAAACAGGAATTGCCGCGAAAAAAATTATCGTAAAAATTATCACGCTGCTGACCGCAAGACGTTGAAACAAAATTTCTTTTTCCGAAAAATAAATTGCGAATAAAATCGCCAGCGGCATCATATACGGAAAGGTATAAGTCACGTATTTTGTCGCGAATGATTGAAAAACTATGAAAACCGTTAAAGCCCAAATGAGCAAAAATTTTTTTCTTGCGTCGATTTTGGGCAATTTTTTTTCACGAAAAAATTTTTTTACCTGCGCGAAAATTATCGGGAAACTGTACGGAAAAAATCCCGCGAAAAAAATTATCGTGTAATAATAAATTACATCGACTTCCGGGTGTTCGGGCATTGATGCGCGTAAAAAATTATGCACGCCGATAAAATTGTCGAAAAAAATTTGTCCGTGAATTATGTACATCGGCAAATACCAAATTGAAATTATCGCGAACATCAGCAATAAACCTTTCGGCAATTTCATTTTCAATAAATGCGAAAAATTTTTTTCCGTCGCCAAAAAAATTAAAATTATCAAGCCCGGCAATAAAAAACCGATCGGACCTTTCGTCAAAACTGCGATTCCGGCCGCCGCGTACGAAATATAATAAAGCGAAAAATTTTTTCGTGTGTAGCCGAGACAAAAAGTCATCAAAGTTATGCTCATCGCGCAAAATAAAGTCATATCGGTTATTATTGCGTGCGCGATATACCAATATTCCAGCGAAGTCGCCAAAATTATTGCGGCGGTGAATCCGATTTTTTTATTGAAAAGTTTCTTGCCGAAAAAAAATGTCAAAAAAACTCCGAGCGTCGCGAAAATCGCCGGAAAAAATCTTGACGCAAATTCATTCACGCCGAAAATTTTATAAGCCGCAATCAATTCCCAGTAAAAAAATATCGGCTTATCGTACCAAAAATCTCCGTAAATTCGCGGCGAAAAAAAATCTCCCGCCTCCAACATTTCTTTCGCCGTCAAAGTGTAACAACATTCGGTCGGGTCAGTCACGGGCAAAAGCCAACTTCCGCCGAAAAATAAAATTCCGCACAAAAAAAACAAATTTCTATAATCGGAAATCCTTTCTTGATTAAATTTTTCAACTGAATATAATTTTACTTGCAGAAAAAAACGCTGTCAATTTTTGAAAGGAAGATTATTTTGGGAAAAAATATTGCGGTGAGCGGCTTGGGTTACGTCGGTTTGTCGTTGGCGACTTTGCTTTCACAAAATCACAATGTCACGGCGTTTGACGTGTCGAAAGAAAAAGTTGAAAAAGTTAATGCAAAAATTTCGCCGATTCAAGACGAATATATCGAAAAATATTTTGCGGAAAAAAAATTAAATTTACACGCGACGATTGACGCTGAAGAGGCTTATAAAAATGCGGATTTTATAATTATTGCCGTGCCGACAAATTACGATCCGAAAAAAAATTTTTTTGATACGTCGATTGTTCAGTCTGTTATCGAAAATGTTTTAAAAATAAATTCTGACGCGATTATGGTCATCAAAAGCACAATTCCCGTCGGTTTTACGAAATCGATGAGAGAAAAATTTTCGACGGAAAAAATTATTTTCAGCCCGGAATTTTTGCGCGAGTCGAAAGCTCTTTACGATAATCTTTATCCGTCGAGAATTATTGTCGGCACTGACGTAAAAAATCCCGAGCAGGTCGAAATTGCGGAAAATTTTTTAAAACTCTTGAGTGACAGCGCGATAAAAAAAGACGTTTCAACTTTGGTTATGGGAATGACCGAGGCGGAGGCGGTAAAACTTTTCGCGAATACTTATCTTGCCCTTCGCGTTGCCTATTTCAACGAATTGGACACCTACGCCGAAATGAAAAATTTAAACACGCGGCAAATTATCGAGGGCGTGAGTTTGGATCCGAGAATCGGGAATTTTTATAACAATCCTTCTTTCGGTTACGGCGGTTATTGTCTGCCGAAAGACACGAAACAACTTTTGGCGAATTATGAGGACGTGCCGGAAAATTTAATTGACGCGATTGTGAACAGTAACCGCACGCGAAAAGATTTTATTGCGGACAGAGTTTTGGAAATGGCGGGCGCGTATCGTTATCACGAAAATTATTCCGCCAACCGTGAGCATGAAGTAGTTATCGGAGTTTATCGCCTTACAATGAAAACAGGCAGCGATAATTTTCGACAGTCTTCAATTCAAGGCGTTATGAAAAGAATTAAATCGAACGGCGCGACGATTATTATTTATGAGCCGTCTTTGGAGGACGGAAAGACTTTTTTCGGCAATGAAATTGTCAACGACATTGCAGAATTTAAAAAGCGCAGTCAATGCATAATTACCAACAGATATGACAGCGAACTTGACGACGTTGCGGAAAAAGTTTACACGCGCGATATTTTCCGCCGCGATTAAAATATTGCCGAAAATCGTTTTGAAGTATAAAATAGGCGGGATATAAAAATTATTTGTAAAGGAGAAAAATTTATGTCAGGACATTCAAAATGGGCGACAATCAAACGCAAGAAGGGCGCGAACGATGCAATTCGCGGAGCGATGACAACGAAAATCAGCCGTGAAATTACAATCGCGGTTAAAATGGGCGGCGCGGATCCTACGGGAAATATGCGTCTCAAACTTGCTCTCTCAAAGGCGAAGGCGAACAACGTCACGAAAGACAACATTAACCGCGCGATTCAAAAAGGTCTCGGCGCGTCCGACACTTCCAACTACGAAGAAATAAATTACGAAGGTTACGGACCGGGCGGAGCGGCGTTGCTTTTGGACATTCTCACCGATAACCGCAACAGAACTGCGGCGGACGTTCGCCACATTTTCGCAAAACACGGCGGAAATCTCGGCGAAAACGGTTGTGTCGGCTGGATGTTCAAGAAAAAAGCCGTCTTCACCGTCGACAAAGAAACTTTTGACGACGAAGACGCACTGATGGAAATTGTTATGGACGCGGGCGCAGAAGATTTCGACTCCGACGAGGAAAGTTTTGAAATTACCGCCGCGCCGGAAGATTTCAACGCGATTGAAAAAGTTTTGGAGGAAAAGGGAATTGAAACCGCTTCGGCTGAAATTACGCAAGTCCCCGACACGACCGTCAAACTCACGGGTGCGGACGCCGAAAAAATGCAGAAACTTCTTGACGCTCTCGACGAAAACGACGACGTTCAAAATGTTTACGGAAATTATGAGTTTGAGGAGTAATCTGAAATGAAAATCCAACAAATTCGCAACGCGACTTTAAAAATTTCTTACGCGGGAAAAATTTTTTTGATTGATCCTTATCTTCAGGGAAAAAATAAATTCGGCAGTTTCGCGGATATTCCCGGCAAACCTTTTTTGACTGCGGATAACGTGAAAAATCAAATTCCCGCGCCGATTTGTGAACTTCCGATGTCTGCGGAAAAAATTTTGGAAAACGTCGATTTTTATTTGCTTACTCACATTCACCCCGACCATATCGATATGAATTTTGCTGACGGGACTGTCGGCGCATTGCTCGACAAAAAAATTCCGATTCTCGCGCAGGACGAAAATGACGCGGCGATTTTAAAAAAATCCGATTTCGGCAACGTGAAAATTTTGTCCGAAGATTCGATTCAAATTGATAAAATAAAAATTACCAAAACTCCCGCACTGCACGGAAAAATTGAGCCGATGTGCAATGCCTGCGGAGCAATTTTTCAGGCTGAAGGCGAAAAAACTTTGTACATTGCGGGCGATACAATTTGGTTTGACGGCGTGAAAAAAACGCTGAAAAAATTTAATCCCGATGTCGTCGTTTTAAATGCCTGTGCGGCGGAGTTTTTGAAATTCGGACGTTTAATCATGAACGACGAAGATGTTGACTGCGTGCGCCAAACTTTGCCTGACGCGAAAATTTTTATAACGCATATGGACAATATGCCGCACGCAACAATCACGAGGCAAGAAATGCGCGGACTGCTTGCCAAACGTGGAATTGAAAAATATTTTATGCCGAAAGACGGCGAGACTGTGGAATTTTAAATGTTATCACTGGGAATTGACCCGGGGACGGCGATTTGCGGTTACGGCTTTGTCGAACAAGTTCAAGGCAAATTGACGGCGAAAAATTACGGCGCAATCACCACAAGCCCGAAAGCGCGAATGCAGGACAGGCTTTTAAAAATTCACACGGAATTAACCGCGCTGATAAAAAATTTTCAGCCGGAAGTTATCGGCGTGGAAAAATTATTTTTCGGGCGAAACTCGACTACCGCGATCCCCGTCGGTCAAGCGCGGGGAATTGTTTTACTCTGCGCGGCGCAAAATAATTTGGACTTGGTGGAAATCACTCCCAACGAAGTCAAAATGTCGATAACGGGCTACGGCGGCGCAACCAAAGAGCAGGTAATTTACATGGTGACGAAAATTTTAAACTTGCCCGAACCGCCGCAACCCGACGACACGGCGGACGCACTGGCGATAGCAATCGCGGCGGCTTACGAGGCAAATAACTTGGTCAGAAGAAATTTTTTGACTTAATAATCGTGGTGTTCAAAAAGAATACCATTTTTTTTTGCGCAAAAAAAAACGACCGAGTTTTTCAGTCGCAAAAAAATTTTTTTATTTTATGAACGGTTTAAAAAGATTTTGCCGCCTCAACAATCGCGTCAACCGTAATTCCGTTTTTCTCCATAAGTCTTTCATAAGACGCGGATTCGCCGAATTTATCGTTGATACCGATTCTTTTGACTTTGCCCTTGCCGATTTCCGCAACGACTTCGCAAACAGCCGAGCCGAGTCCGTTAATTATGTTGTGGTCTTCAACGGTTATAATTTTGCCGATTTTTTCAATGCAATCTTTCACCGCGTCCGCGTCAAGAGGTTTAATCGTGTGCATGTCCAAAACCCGCGCTGAAATATTTTCTTCAGCAAGTTTTTTCGCCGCCTCAAGCGCAATGTGAACAGTATCGCCGTTCGCAATAATCGCCACGTCAGAGCCGTCCTGAATTTGATGAGCCTTGCCGATTTCAAGCTGAATATTTTCGTCGTAAATTACCGGCACAGAATCACGAGTAAATCTGATAAAAACGGGACCGTCGAACTCCGCAACCGCACGAGTAAGTTTTCTTGCCGACCAATAATCCGCGGGCATAACGACCGTCATATTCGGAATTGTGCGCATAACTCCCATATCTTCAATCGCCTGGTGACTTGCGCCGTCCGGTGCGGGAGAAAGTCCGCCGTGAGAGCCGACGACTTTGACGTTTAATTTCGGATAGGCGATTTCTTGACGAACCATTTCACACATTCTCAACGAGGCAAAAATTGCAAAACTTACTACGAAGGGAATTTTTCCGCAAGTTGCCAAACCCGCCGCAACTCCCGCCGCGTTTTGTTCCGCAATGCCGACGTTAAGAGACCTTTCGGGAAAAGCCTTTGCAAAACCGTCAGATTTTCCCGAGCAACTCAAGTCCGTATCAATGACAAAAATATTTTCGTAATCCTTGCCGAGTTCGACCAATTCTTTCGCAAAACCCATTCGAGTGGCTATTTTTTCCATGTCAAAAACCCTCCTCAATATCTTTCAAGGCCCGCTCCAATTCATCTTTTTTCGGCGCAACACCATGCCAGCCGACTTGATTTTCCATGAACGAAACGCCTTTGCCTTTAATCGTTCTGCCGATGATGCATTTCGGCTTTTGATTTTGACCTTTGCCGCGTATTTCGTCCAGAGTCTGAACAATCTGATTCATGTCGTTGCCGTCGATGTCATAGACTTCAAAACCGAACGCCTTAAATTTTTCGCCGAGATTCAAGAGGGGCATGACTTCATCGGTGGGGCCGTCAATCTGCAAATTATTTTTATCGACGAAGGCAATCAGATTATCGAGCTTATATTTGTTCGCAGTTTGAGCCGCCTCCCAAATTTCGCCCTCTTGACATTCGCCGTCGCCGAGAACTGCAAACACGCGGGAATTTTTCTTGTCATATTTAAGACCGATTGCCATTCCAACTGCGCAGGCAAGTCCTTGACCGAGTGAACCTGTGGGAATATCGATCCCGGGACAGTTGAAATTCGGGTGACCTTGCAGAGGAGAGCCTTCTTTTCTGAGCGTGTGCAAAGTTTCTTCCGGGAAAAAACCGCGAGTACTCAAAGCCGCGTACAAAACCGGGCAAACGTGACCTTTTGACAAAACAAATCTGTCGCGTTCCGCCCATTTCGGATTTTTCGGGTCAACATTCATTTCGTAAAAATAACACGCCGTCACGAAGTCAGCCGCAGAAAGCGAGCCGCCGGGGTGACCGGAACCGGCTTCATAAAGAATTGTCACAACTTTTTTTCGCAAATCCTTCGCGATCTCTTTGAGTTCCTCAACAGATTTTTTTTCCATGAGTTTTACCTCCCAAAAAATTTTTTCAGTCATCAAGCTGAATTTTAATTTCGGAAATGTTTCCGTTAAAAATTTCAAACTCGATTTTAAAAAGTCCGTCCGAGTTGCGGTATTTGTATTCGGTTTTGCCGTCGTGATTTTCGACTTTATCCGCCGCGCCGTAAGCGTCAATCAATTTTTGTTCGCTCATTCCGACTTCAACGCCCGCACCGGTTTTAACTCCCGCTTGATGAGTTTGAATTTCCTTGACAACATTATTGTGCTCGTCAATTTCGACAAAAAGACCGTTTGAAAAAATAAATTCGTCGTCGTCATGCCTTGCGGTCGGTTCGCCCAAAATATTTTTGACTTCCTCCAACGTCATTCCGGGCAAAATTCCGCCGAGAGAAAATTTTTCCGTGACATTTTGAACAGATTTTTCGTCGCCCGCAATTTTCGCCGCCGTTTCTTTGACTTCGCCCGCAGTTTCCTGAATTTTTTCCGCCGCTTCTTGTTTAACTTCATTGCCGCAACCCGTCAAAAAAATTATCAACATTGAGAAAATCGCCAAAATTCTTTTCACTTTAACACCTCCCAAAATCCTACACCATTTTATCTAAGAAAAATTTTTTGTAAAGTCAATTTTTATTTTATGAACACATCTTTCAAGCAACCGCCAATTTTTTCTGCAAAGTGACAAACGAAGAAAAATAATGTAAAATTCATTTCAAACAGTGACTTTAAATTTTAGAGCCGAAGGGGCAATTTTTTTGAGACTGAATAAATTTAGGGGGATTTTAAAAATTGAACTGCGGAAAGTTTTTTGCGGCAATTTTTTTTGCACTTATTTTTACTTTAAACGCGGCGACGGTGCCACTGCGAGCGGAACCTTTTCAAGACCCGGCAACGACGATTCCTCTGCCGAACAATCAGCCGCCGACGGTTTTATCTGAATGGAACTCGACCAACTCGGGATTAAATCCGGGCTACACAGTTCAACAAATGCAAAACCCGCGCCCGGTGCCGCCCGGCGACGTCTTGCCGAACGTAACGGCGACTGCGGCGGTGGTTATGGAAGCCTCGACGGGACACGTAATTTATTCGCGCAATCCGAATAAAAAAATGTTCCCCGCAAGTACGACGAAGATGGTGACGCTGATAATGGCGTTGGAGAACGGCAAACCTGAAGAAATTGTCACTGTCGGGAAAAATGCTTTCGGCGTGGAAGGCTCGACGCTTTTTTTGGAAACGGGCGATAAAATTCCTCTCAAAGAATTGCTCACGGGAATGATTATGCACTCGGGAAACGACGCGGCTGTTGCAGTTGCCGAACACGTCGACGGGAATATAAAAAAATTCGCCGAACGTATGACGCGGAGGGCTCGCGAACTCGGCGCGGTGAACAGTCAATTCACCAACCCGCACGGCTTGCCCGACACAAATCACGTCACGACGGCTTATGACTTGGCACTTTTGGCGGCGCACGGTTTTACTCTTGAAAATTTTGAGGAAATCGTCAGCGCACAGGAAAAAACTTATCAATGGATTCACG
Organism: uncultured Selenomonadaceae bacterium; assembly: GCA_905236725.1. Taxonomy (GTDB): domain Bacteria; phylum Bacillota; class Negativicutes; order Selenomonadales; family Selenomonadaceae; genus Quinella. The sequence goes on from CAJOCT010000030.1 coordinate 11,237, forward strand.
ATCCCGCGAAAAAACTTCGCAGTGAAAATCAGATGCTTTGGCTTTATCGCGGCGGAAACGGCGTAAAAACCGGCTACACGGACGCGGCGGGCAGGTGTCTTGTCAGCTCGGCGAAACGCGACGGGATTCAGCTTGTGGCGGTCGTGCTGGACAGTTATTTTATGTGGAATGATTCAATCGCGCTTTTGGACTACGGTTTTGCAAATGTTTCGTCGGAAAAAATTATTCAGGGCGGCAAGGTCATAAAAAATTTGCCCGTCGTTTCCGGTCACAAAAAAACAATGCCGATAAAAACTGCGGGCGATATTACCGTGCCGATTTTCAAAAACAGCGACGATTATCAAATTGAATACGACTTGCCGAATTTTTTGAGTGCGCCGATAAAAAAAGGCGAATCTGTCGGGAAAGTTCGAGTAATTTTGGACGGAAAAGAAGTTGCGACGACCGATTTAATTGCGACGGAAAACGATACTCAAAAATCTTTTTTCAAAATGCTGTGGGAAAATTTAAAAAAACTTTTCGGTCTTTGAGTGAGGAGAATTTTTTTGTTGAAAGAAGTTTTGATAGTTGAAGGAAAAATGGACGTTGTGGCGATAAATCGCGCAGTCGAGGCGGATTGCATCATCACGAACGGTTTTCATTTTACGAAAAAAACTTTGTCGAACATCGCGGCGGCTTATAAAAAGCGCGGAATAATTATTTTGACTGACCCGGACTCGGCAGGCGAGAGGATCAGAAAATTTCTGTCGGAAAAATTTCCCGAAGCCAAGCACGCCTATATCCCGCGCGACGAGGCGACTGCCAACGACGACATCGGGGTTGAGCAGGCCTCGCCCGAATCAATTAAAAACGCGCTGAAAAAAATTCGGACGCTTGAACTTAATCCGCGCGAAGAATTTTCCGCCGCCGAAATGGTTTCTTTCGGGCTTTCGGGCGGCGCGGAAAGTTCAAAACTTCGGGACAAAGTCGGCGCAGAACTCGGCATCGGTTACGGAAACGTTAAAACTTTCGTCAATCGTTTAAATTCTTACGGCATAACTCGCGAAGAATTTTTAAACGCGCTGAAAAAATTTTCTATAATTGACAAGTTATGTTAAATATGATTTAATTGTCACGCAAAAGCGGATATGGCGGAACTGGCAGACGCGCCGGACTTAGAATCCGGTGCCGCAAGGCGTATGGGTTCGATTCCCTTTATCCGCACCATTTTTTTTTGAAATAATTTTTGCAAAAAAAAAACGGCTCAATAAGTAATTTGCCGCAAAACTTTTTTAAATTCTTCAATATCGACGCGCGTATTAAAACAAGGACCATTCGGACGAATATTCAAAACTCCGACGGCGGGCAGAGGATAAACATCTTGTATCCCGCTCATCAAATCGCGTTCGCAGGCAATCGCCAAGACTGCTTGCGGACGATTTTTTTTGACAATTTGCCTCGCCAAAGTTCCTCCCGTCGCCACGAAAAAAACAAATCCGTACTCTTCTGAAAGTTTCATCAAGTCGCCGATATTGCAACCTCCGCAACGCTTGCAGTTGTTCGGATCGCGGGTGATTTTATGCGGACAGCTGGCAAGTTGCAAACAGTGCGGGACGACGACAAGCAATTTATTCGCGGGAACTTTGATTTTGCTTTTCATGAAAATTAAATTGCTCACCGCAACGAATGAACCTTCAATTTGCCGCCGCCTGATTCCGAAAATTTTCCCGATACGTACCGCGAAGGGAAATAAAAATCTTATCGTCGCGAAACTGTACCGATGAAAAATTTTCAGCGTGGGCAGACCCTTAACTGCGAAAATCATATTGAAGACCGTGCCGAATGAAAAAGTTGAAATAAAAATCAGAAATGCGCCGACGATTGCGGGCAGATATTCCGAAATATTTTCAAGCCCGAGATAAGAAATTTTCCACACGCCGTAAAGTGCAAGTGCGATTAAAAATTCCGTCGTCAGCAAAAGTCCGAGAAACAATCTTTTTTTCGGACGCGCGACAATTAAATTATCCAACAATTTTTTCACCACCTCAAATAATTATTTCGTGCGGGACAATATCGGGATCGTGATTCGCCAATGATTCGACGCAATTATTTTTCCCGCTCATTTCCGCAATCCACAGCAAAGATTTTAAAGCCAAATTTTCATCAAGCGCGGTACCCGGCGGAATTTTTTCCTGCCAAGATTTTTTTGCATAGCCGCCGTCCGCGAAAAGCAAAACAAATTTATCGTTGTGCGTAATTTTCATGGCGGAAAGTCCCGACGTATGCCCGGGAATGTTTATCAGCTCAACTGATTTATCTCCAAATAAATCAAAACTTTTTCCGACCGACCCGACTCCGCTTTCAACATATTCAAAAGTTTCAAAATTTATTCCGTCCCACATTGACGAAACGTACCTTATCGGAAAATTTTTTGTGTCTTCGAGTTCTTCAACGCTCACCAAAATTTTTTTCGCCGCTGAAAATTGTTTCAATGCGCTTGCATGATCCGTGTGCAGGTGTGACATTATGACGCAGTCTATATCTTTCGGGAAAATTTTTCTTTCCGCAAGCTGTTCGACGAGTGCCGCACCTTTCGGGACGACTCCTTGATTCAGCAAAAAATGACCGACTCCCATATGTTTTACCTGCGCGATTCTGTCATATTCTCCCCGCGGACTTATTTCGCGATGCCAGCCCGTATCGAAAAGCAAAATTCCTTTCGGATGTTCGATTAAATACGCCGACACGGGCAGCCAAATTCGATTTTTCCGCCCGTACAATGACAACAGAGAAAGTTGGAACGGATTGGGTTTTTACTTTGTCTTTGAACGGCAGGGCGGGCGATACATAAACTTTTCCCGTATGAAATACGTTGATTTTTATCAAGACGGCTCACCTTCATGCGAAACGATTTAATTCTTTCAGCGCGATTTTTACCAGTTGTTCTGTTGTAGAATTTTTCGGAGCTTTTTTGAAGGCGGCGGAAATTTCTGCTTGAGTGTAACCGAGTGCGGAAAGTGCTTCTGTTGCTTCGTCGAATGCGCTTGAAAAATTTTCTGACGGCTGAAATTCTCCCGCGTCCGAATTTTCCGCGAAAGGTTTAATTTTGTCTTTGAGTTCGAGTAAAATTCTCTGCGCGGACTTTTTTCCAACGCCGGGCAATTTCGTTAAAGCGTTTAAATCTTGACGGGAGACGGCGATGGAAAAATCTGCGGCTGAAATTTTTGAGACGATTCCCAATGCAGATTTCGCGCCGACTCCGTTGACAGTCAAAAGTTTTTCAAACAACTCAAAAGTCGATTGATTTTTGAAGCCGAATAAATTTATTGCGTCCTCTCTGACTGCGGTGTGAATGAAAAATTCCGCCGACTCGCCGATTTTTAAATCTTGACGAGTTGCCGCGTCGATTGAAATTTTATATCCCACGCCGTTCACGTCCAAAATACAATCGCTTTCCGACAAAAATTTTATTTTTCCGCTCAAATATCCGATCATAATTTTTTTACCTTGAAAAATTTTTTAATTCGTCCGCTTAATCGGCTCGCTTAAATCCATATGCCCGGAAAGAGTTTCAATTTCCTGCCCGTCAATCAAAAATTTAACTTGCTTGATTTCGCTGAACTCGGTGAGGGTATCGACGACGGAATTGACCAAAAATTCTTCGCCCGTCGATCCGCCGACAAAACCTTTAACAACACTGCTGTCAAAGTCCACAACTGCGGTATCTCCGTCGCGGGTGACGCTTCTGACTTTCGCGTGAGAAGGAAAGACCGTTGTCAAATTTTTTTCTTTAGGCTTCTGCATAAGTTCGGAAAGTGCGGCGATATATTTTTCGGACTCGTCGACGAATTTAATTTTTTTCTCGACAGGCACTAATTTTGTCCCCGACTCGTCCGGATAATAAATTTTTACGTTAGTTGACTGAATTTTTTGTTCGGGAGAGTTTTGTTTAGGCTCGGCAGGTTTTTCAGGCTTATTTTCAACAGGTTTTTTCTCGGGCTTTTCGCTTTGAACGGTTTTCGGCGGATCTGTATTTGTTTGAGGCGGTTGTTTGTCACAGCCCGTCGATAAAATAAAAATCGCCGCCATTGCAAGCAATAAAATTTTTTTCATAAAAATCTATAAATCCTCCTTAATTGTTGAAATATTTTTTGACGGCAGACGCAATCGCCTGCGCAAGTTTGTTTTGATAATCGTCGTCGGCAAGCAAACTTTCTTCCGTCGGATTGGTGACAAAAGCCAACTCAATCAGTGACGCGGGACAACGCGAATGTTTCAAAACGTAAAAATTCGCACTCTTAACGCCGCGATTATTTCGCCCGCCATATTTCAAAAGTTCCTCGTTCAAAAGTTCGGCAAGCCTTCGACCTTGCGGACTGCCGCTGTAATAAAAAGTTTCCATTCCGTTCGTATTCGGATTTGTGAAGGCGTTGCAATGGATACTGATGAAAATATCCGTGCTCGGCGGAGCTTTATTTACTCGCGCTTGAAGTTCCTGCGCGTCCGATGCCTGCGGAGAAGCAACATCAATATCGGTTCTGCGCGTCATAATGACTTTTGCGCCGGAATCTGTCAAAAGTTTTTCGGTCTTCAAAGCAACGGCAAGGGTGACGGATTTTTCAGTCACGCCACCGGGACCAACCGCGCCTTTATCGGATCCGCCGTGTCCCGCGTCGATAACGACAACTTTATCGCCCACGTCAAAATTTTCATCGTCGAAATTTTTTGCGGAAGTTTTCGGAATGTCGATTAAAATTCTCGCGGGAGTTTTTTTGGTTTTCGGCTCAATGCTGAAAGTTACGTCCTTTTCGTCAACGGACAAATTCAGCGTGACATTTATTCTCGTCTGATTTATTTTGAACTCGCCGACGGAAATTTTTTCAACATCGGCGGACGCAACTTTTTTTCCGGCAATTTTACTGATTCTGCCGGGCGCGGTGTTGTACATATCGACGATTAAATTTTTTCTGTCGGCTCTCAACAAAAAATCTTGTGAATCGAGCCGTCCCTTGAAGTCAATTTCTATTCGCAAAATTTTATCGTCAACTTCATAAGCGGAAATATTTGTCAATTCGGCTTGAGATTTTGCCTCCGCCGCCGAAAAAATTGTCAACGCAAAAAGTAGTAGGAGACTGCAACAGGCAAAAAGTTTCTTCGTCAACGTCATTCCTCCAATTCATCCAAAATTTTTCTCGCCGCGTCAAGTGCGGCATTGGTTTTTTCGGCGTCGCGGGTGATTGTCAAAGTCAAATAATCTCCCTCGTTCACGTCGTCGGGCAAAAATTTTGCGGATAAAACCAACTCGCCCGAATATTCTTCGTCGCCTTCGTCAACGAGCAAAACCGCCTCTGCCTCGCCGTCCTCAAGCTCTTCAATTCTGTCAAAATAAACGCTCACTTTTTTGAGTTCTTTTTCTTCTCCGTTATCCATTCTTTGACCCAATCCTCCTTAACTTCAGGCGTGACGGAAAAATTTTTGCCGTCGGTTTTAATTACAACAGTTCCGTTTTTCCACGTCCAAAAAATATTTTTGCTGTCAATTCCCGCCTTCAAATAATTTTCCAGCGGTTCAACGTGCGGATGTCCGTAAGTATTTCCGCCGCGTTTATCGGTAGGCTCGCCTGCGGAAATCAAAACAAATTCAGGTTTGACGACGCGCAGAAAATTTTCAGTCGAAGCGGTATAACTTCCGTGATGACCCGCCTTCAAAATTTCAGAACGCAATTTTTTTTCGTCATTGTCCGCCCAAATATTACTCTCAACTTCTTTTTCAGCGTCGCCGGTGAACATCATCGTAAAATTTTTGTAAACCAGTCGCCCGACAATACTTTCATTGTTCGGATCGGTTTTTCTATTGCCGTCCTTGACTTCTTTGACGAGTTCTTTCGTCGGGTAGAGAACTTCGAATTTAACGCCGTCGCCGAAATCGACGGTATCGCCCGCCGTCAATGTGCCGTGCTTGATATTTTTGTCGGCTTTAATTTCGTTCATATAGTTTAAATAAAGTTTAGACGTTGCGGGAATGCCGTTGTCGTAAACTTCTTTGACGGTAAATTTTTTTTCTTTGAGAAGTTTTTCAAGCCCGCCGATATGATCCGCGTGCGGGTGAGTCAAAATAATTTTGTCGAAGGTCGAAACTCCCGCCTTGTCCAACTCGTTGACTAATTTTGTACGTTCGTCAATGTCGGAAGTGTCGATTAAAATATTTTGAGACTTTGTCTGAATCAAAAAAGCGTCGCCCTGCCCGACGTTCAGCATCGTAATTTTTAAATCGCCTTTGACATCTTTATTTTCGCTCGCGGTTTGAGGAACTTTTTCGGCAGAATTTTTTTCCGCAGAAGTCCCGCCACCGCAGCCGCTGAAAATAAAAGCAGTTAAAATAAAAATCGACAGAAGAATTTTTTTCATTCAATCAGCTCCTTTTTCAGATCGACAGATCAACAGATCGATAGATCGATAGATCGATAGAGAAAAAACTATCGATCTGCCCACTGTCGATCTATTGATCTAAAATATATTTTTCGATACCTGCCGCAACTCCGTCTTCGTGAACGCCGGGTACAACGTGTTTTGCGAAATTTTTGAGTTCTTCCGAACCGGTCGCCATTGCAAAACCGTTGCCGACTTGCGAAATCATTTCGTAATCATTTATCCCGTCGCCGAAAGCAAAAGAATTTTTTAGTGGAATGTTGAAATGCTCCAAAACTTTTAAAATCCCCGTCGCCTTTGAAACTTCCGCGGAATAAATTTCCAGTGTCTTGAAGTGAAAAGGATCTGCCCAGCCGAAAAGTCCCGGCGTTTCAAGAATTTTTTCGTAGACCTTCTCAAAATTTTCAACGTCAGTGCGATCCGTCAGGCATTCGATTTTCGAGACGGAAATTTTATCAAAATCGAAATCGGGCAAAATTTTTTCAGTCCGCGCATCAATTCTCTTGAAAAATTTTTGAAATGCAGAAAAATTTTTCGGGCAATAAGTGTAAGGATAACTTTCAAAAAGATATTCGACATTTCCCGCAACAGCCATGTCACGAACTTTTTTCACGGCATCTTTCGGCAAAGGTTTATCGAAAATAATTTCTTCGCCGACAGTCGCAACCGCGCCGTTATTCATGACAAAACCGTCAAAACCGAAATTTAAAATTTCTTTCTGCAAAAAGGCGTAAGGTCTGCCCGTCGCGATGAAAATCAAATGACCCGCCGCCTGCAAATTTTTCATTGCCACACGCACTCGCGGAGTAATTTCATGTATTCCACCGACCGCGTCCAAAATCGTTCCGTCTATGTCAAAAAAAACTGCTTTCCTCATTTTAATTTTTTTGGCTCCCTTCCCTTGCAGGTTATGTAAATTCTGAAACAAAGCATTGCCAGCCACAAAACAAACGACACGATGTAAACGATTTGTACGATGTCAAGATTTGCGTAATCGAAATGCGTAAACATGTAAACTGCTATTAACAAAATCACGTAATCAAATTTTCCAAGACATTTTTTTATCGCGTCAAAAAGCAATATAATCACCTCCGTTGCTTTTACAAAACTGAATTATAACATTTCTGTCAATTATTCGATAGTAAAAATTTTCAAATTTAAAATTTTTTTCTCAACTTGTTCGACAGAAATTTTTTCCAAACAATCTTCATTTTTCGGACAAGCTCTTTGCCAACAGCCTTTGCAATCTCTTTCAACTTCGATTGCGTTTTCAATTTGCTTAAAAGGGCCGTTTCTGTTTGAATCGGTCGGTCCTTGCAACATAATCGCGGGAATTTTTAAACCCGCCGCAAGATGAACCGTCCCTGTATCGCCGCCGACAATAAATTTAGAATTTTTTATAATGTGCGTGAGTTGCATTAAATTTGTTCTGCCGATTAAATTTATCGGGGGAATTTCGACAAGGGATTCGATTTCTGCGGCTCTTTGCTCATCAACCGCGCCGCTGCCGATCATCACGGGAACAATTTTTTTTTCGTAAATCCAATCACTCAACGCGGCAAAATTTTCGACTTTCCATCTTTTATTCGGCCAATTCGCACCGATCGCCAAAATTGCGTAAGAATTATTTTCTTTAACTCCGGCGTGTTTCAAAATCGCGTCGGCTTTTTTTATTTGATCCGCGGGAACTTCGAGCGGAAAAATAATTTTTTCGACTTTGCAACCGATTGCCCGCGCCGTGTCCAAATATCTTTCGACGATATGACCGTGAAAATTTTCTCCGATAACCGGCGCAGAAATTTTATCGCTCATTTCGCGCATATCACAAATTCCGAGTTTAATTTTTGATTTTGCGAAAAAAGCAATCGCCGCAGATTTAAAAAGTCCTTGCAAATCCAAAACCGCGTCATAATTTTCGGCTTGAATTTCACTTCTGAACGGAAAAAATTTTTTCATAAATCCGCCGAAAGTTTTAAAATCTTTTTTCTCGAACAAAATAATTTTATCGACGCAAGGGTTCATTTTTAAAATATCATACGCGGGCGGCTCGACAACCCAAGTGATTTTTGCATCGGGAAAAGTTTCTTTAATCGCGTAACTGACCGGCAAAGCGTGAATCACGTCGCCTATCGCGCTCAATTTTATTATCAAAAAATTTTTCATTTCTCTAACCTTTCGCAGATTCAGAATTATAAACTTCCTTCAACAAAGTTTCTTTGCGCAATTCGGCGCAGTGACAATTTTTTTTCTCAACGTCAATATTTTCGACAACTTCCAACAAAATTTTTCCAATCATCTCCGCATCGTCGAAAAAAATATTTTTCATCGTTTCATGCGACCAATTTTTAATTCCTTCGCCGTAATTTACGACAAAAGACAAATTTGCGTAACAAGCTCCGATTTCCCGCGCGAGATAAACTTCCGGCGAAAGAGATTGACCGACAATATCCGCGTGACCTTTGAGCATGGAAATTTCTGCGGGACTTTCAAAATGTCTGCCGTCCGTCACCGCGTAAATTCCGTGCTCAAAAATTCTCCCCGAATAATTTTTTTTCGCCGCGGACAAAATTTTTTCGCGCAAATCGGGACAAAGTGCATCGCGCATAACGAGCAAATATCTTCCGTCCAACATAACATCTTTTCTGACTGACAAATCAATATAATCGTCGGGAATCATCAAATCGCGCGGGTTGAGCAAATGATTTATCGTGCCGACTCCGCCTTCGGACAAAATTTTTTTTACACCCGCCTCGCGAAAAATCCAAAAAATTTGTCTCGACGCATCCGCACGAGTGACACCGCTCCGCCAACCATGCATTTTACACGTCAAAATTTTTTTCCCGGCAAAAGAAAAAATTTTCATCGCGGGACTTTTTCCGTAAGGCGTTTCAAAAAATAAATTTTCTTCCAAAATTTTTACGTCAAAATTATTTGGAAAATTGCTTGAAAGCGTTCCCGATCCGCCGATAATCGCGAAATCTGCGGCGGGAATTTTTTTTTCGTTCATTAAAAAACTTCCTTTCAAAAAAAATTTTTTCTTGCGAAATTTTAACACATTATAATATAATTTTAATAATCCCGAGTAAAATATATTTGGAGGCGTTAAGAGAGATGAAAAAAATTCTTTCGATTTTGGTTTTGGGTGCGTTTATTTTCGGAATTTCTTCCGCAGACTTTGCAACCGTTCAAGCAAAAAATTTTGAGCCGGTTATGTTGGCAAGCCAGGCGGAAAAAGATAAACAGCTTGATGAAAAACTTCGCAAGCAGGCGGAAAAAAAACGTGCGGAACAGCTTGAAAGAAAAGTCAAATAATTTTTGAGGAGAGATTTTTTTTATGAAAAAATTTTTGACGGCGTTTTTGATCGGCGCATTTGTTTTCGGCGTGAGTGTTGCCGATATGAATTTTGCAAGTGCCGAGTCTTCGGACAAAAAAATTTCGACGCAGGATAAATCTAAACAGTCGAATGACGGCAGGGAAATGAGAAAACCTCCCGAGCCGCCTAAAGATTCAAACGGCAATCCTTTGCCGCCACCCGACAAAAATCAAAATTCTTCCGACGGCAAAGACAGACCCGAGCCGCCTAAAGATTCTGACGGAAAACCGATTGCCCCACCCGACAGAAATCAAAATTCTTCCGACGGAAATGACAGACCCGAGCCGCCTAAAGATTCAAACGGAAATCCGATTGCTCCGCCCGACAGAAATCAAAATTCTTCCGACGGACATAAAAAATAATTCATAAAAATTTTTACCGCCATAAAAAAACTGATGGCGGATTTTTTATTTTTAATCTGCTGATATGGAATTATCTAAAAAATTGTAGTAAAATTCATCATAAAAATTTTTTTACGGAGGGAAAAATATGGCTGATGAAAGATTGATCGTTGCGTTGGACTTCAATAATTTTGACGACGCGAAAAATTTGGTAAACGAACTCGGCGACGATGTAGTTTTTTACAAAGTCGGAATGGAACTTTTTTACAGTGAAGGCGCAAAAGTCGTTCAGTGGCTCAAGGAGCAGAACAAAAAAGTTTTCCTCGACTTGAAACTTTGCGACATTCCCAACACGGTTGCGGGAGGTCTTTGTTCACTTATGAGACTCGGCGCGGATATTTTAAATGTTCATGCGTCGGGCGGTTTTCAGATGATGGAGACGGCGATTTTAAGTCTTCGCGCAGAATCGGAGCGACTTAACATTCCCTGCCCGAAACTCATTGCGATAACTGTTTTGACAAGTATCGATAAGCAGGATTGGGACGGCATGGGCTACGATAAAATTGATATGACTCAGCAGGTTTTGCATTTCGCCAAACTCGCGCAGTTCGCCGGACTTGACGGAGTTGTTTCTTCGCCGCAGGAAGCTAAAAGTATTCGCGATGAGTGCGGAAAAGATTTCTTGATCGTCACGCCGGGCATTCGTCCCATCGGCTCTGACATTGACGATCAAACCAGAATTTCTTTGCCGAAATACGCGATTGAAAACGGCTCAAATTATTTGGTTGTCGGCAGACCCATTCGCTCGGCCGATAATCCGAAACTTGCCGCAAAAAATATTTTGGAGGAAATTCGCGACTGTTAGAAGGGAGCGATAATTTTGCGAAACGATTCAGCAACTCTGCAACAATTTTTGGGTTCTGCCGCCGTAAAAAATCGCCTTGAGAAAATTTTGGAAAGTTCGCCCGAAAGTTTCATTTCCTCAATCCTGACGATTTATCGCAACAATTCAAAATTGCAGGACTGTTCGCCAAATTCAATTTTAAACGCGGCTGTTATGGCGGCAATTTTAAAACTTCCGATAACGCCGTCGCTCGGTTTTGCCTACATCGTGCCGTACAAAGGACAGGCAACTTTTCAAATCGGCTGGAAAGGTTTGGTTCAGCTTGCAATGCGGAGCAATCTCTATCGAACGATAAACGCCGGAAAAATTTACGAAGGGCAAATAAAAGAAATCGACTTCATCACGGGCGAAATTATTCGCGGAGAAAAAATTTCTGACGAAGTTGTCGGCTACATCGCCTATATTGAACTTTTGAACGGCTTTCAAAAAAGTTTGTATATGTCTGTCGGTGAACTCGAAGAGCACGCAAAAAAATATTCTCAAAGTTATTCTTACGATCTTCACAGCGGTAAAAATTCTTCCGTCTGGTCGAAAAATTTTGACGCGATGGCGAAGAAAACTGTTTTGAAATTACTTTTGAGCAGGTTTGGAATTTTTTCCATTGATCAGCGAAGTTTGGATTTAACCGTCGCATTGAGGGCAGATCAAGCCGTTGTCACCGAAAACGGTTTTCGATATATCGACAATGAACACGGCGAAGAAAAAATTGTGCCTTTCGACGATATTTTGGACGGCGAAAAAATTATTGCAAGTCCCGAATCTGACGGCGAAAAGGACGAACAGGAGGAAAACAATGACTGAAAAAGAAGTTTACGATTTACTTATCAAAACCGGCGCGATTATGGAAGGTCACTTCAAGCTCACAAGCGGACGACACTCACAGTACTACGTCGAAAAATTTAACGTCCTTCAGCAACCGAAGTACACTGAAAAACTTTGTCAGGCAATCGCCGAACATTTCAAAGATGAAAAAATCGAAACTGTTGTCGGACCGATGACGGGCGGAATTATTTTGGCGCATGAAGTCGGCAAGGCTTTGAACACCCGCGCAATTTTCACTGAACGAGTTGACGGAAAAATGACTTTTCGGCGCGGCTTTACTCTTCACGAAGGCGAAAGAGTTTTAATCGTCGAAGATATTGTTACGACGGGCGGATCTGTCAAAGAAGTTATCGACGTTGTGAAAAATTTCGGCGGCGTGCCCGTTGCGGTCGGCTTGTTGGTTGACAGGTCGGGCGGAAAGGTAAATTTCGGCGACGTTCCGAATTTCGCGCTTTTACATATGGACGTTGAAACTTTTGAGCCGGAAAATTGTCCGCTCTGCAAAAAAAATATTCCGCTGACGAAAAGAGGTTCAACAGGAAAGTAGATCGACAGCAGGTGGTTTTTTTACTATCGATCTATTGATCTGTCGATCTGTCGATCTAAAAAAATTTATGTTAAAAAATTTATCGGTTAAAAATTTCGCGCTGATTGAAAAAGCCGAGTTGGAATTTGGCGAAGGGCTGAACATTCTGACGGGCGAAACCGGCGCGGGAAAATCTGTTTTGATTGATGCTCTCGGCGCGGTGCTGGGAAATCGAATCGGCTCAAATCAAATTCGCTCGGGCTGTGAAGATTTACGCGTCGAGGCGGTTTTTTTTCTGCCCAAAAATTCCGCCGTTCACAAAATTATTTCGGAATTGGAACTTGAGGACGATGAAAATTTGATCATTTCGCGAAAATTTTCTCGTTCAGGAAAAAGCGTTATCGTCGTCAACGGCTCGCATGTAACTTTATCCGCGCTGAAAAAAATCGGCGCGGCTTTGGTTGATGTTCACGGGCAAAACGAAAATTTGGCTCTTCTGCGCGAAAACAGCATTTATAATCTTTTGGACGGCGCGGACGAAAAAATTTTGAGCGTCAAAAATGAATATCGAAAACTTTTCAAGCTGTGGACGAATCAAGTTAAATCTCTTGAAGAACGGCGAAAGAAAAAATTCAACAATGAACAGAAATTGGACATGCTCAAATGGCAGGAGCAGGAAATTTCGGCGGCGGATTTAAAAGTCGGCGAAAATGAGGAGCTTGAGGCGGAAATTCGCAAACTTTCTCACGCGGAAAAAATTTCGGAAAATATTTCAAATGCCTGCAACTTACTCGGCGGGACGGATTTTGATATTTTGACTGCGCTGGCGAAGGTTGAAAAAAATCTCGACGAGGTTGCAAAATTCGACGAAAAATTAAATTCGGCGCGAAAACTTTTGGAGGACGCGGCAATTTCTCTGCGTGAAGTTTACGACGAAGTAAAAAATTATGCGGAGGAAACAGAATTTTCGCCGGGACTTTTGGACAAACTCCATGAGAGAATGGACGTAATTTTCAAGCTCAAGCAAAAATACGGCGGTTCAATCGAAAAAGTTTTGGAACGACTGCAAAAAATTCGCGAAGAAATTTTTGAGATAGAAAATTTTGACGCGGACTTGGAAAATTCTCAACGACTGATTTTAAAACTCGAAGGTCAAACCAAAAAACGTGCTGAAAGCCTTTTGAACTTACGAAAAGATTCTGCGGAAAAATTAAGCGCGGCGATTGAAAAAGAAATTCGACGGCTGGGGATGGAGAAGGCGAAATTTAAAATTGAAGTTCAGGCGACGGAAAATTTGACGGCGAACGGTTCGGATAAAGCAGATATGTTTTTTTCCGCGAACGTCGGCGAAGAAATGCAATCTCTCGCAAAAATAATTTCCGGCGGCGAACTTTCCCGCGTGGCTCTGGCGATAAAAACAATTTCGGTCGGGCGTGAAGATTCTGCGGAGACGATGGTTTTTGACGAAATTGACACAGGACTCGGCGGAACGACTGCAAAAGTTGTTGCGGAAGGGATTGCAAAAGTTTCTCGAAGCAAGCAAGTTTTATGCGTCACCCACTTGGCTCAAATTGCTTGTATGGCTGACGTTCATCTGCAAATTTCAAAATCCGACGACAATGAGCGGACAATAACTCAAGTCATAAAACTTGACGAAAGCGAACGCATTAAAGAAATTTCTCGAATGGCTTCCGGTGAAGAAACTGCCGATTCCTTGAAAAATGCGAAGACAATGATTTTATCCGCGCAAAAAATTAAGCGCGAAATAAAACGTCACGGATTTTAAAAAAATTCCTCCCGTGCGGAGTTTCAGCTTGTAGACAAAGCCTGTCTCGGAATAGTCTGAGACGGGCTTTTTTCTTTGATTTCCTTCAAAGTGGTCAGAGGCAGAAGAAAAATATAAGGT